>NZ_JBHXLU010000011.1:0-193116 GCF_042720695.1 Streptomyces sp. NPDC058457
GGCCCTGTGCAGGCATGACTTGGGATCATGCTGATGTGGTCACTTGAAGAAGTTTTCACATCGTGGGCACACGAAACCCCGGACTCCGGATCGCCCCCTAGACCTCAAGCTGTTCCTCGACCCGCTTGAGTTGATGACGGGGCGCGGCGAGGGCCGCTTCTGCTGCTGCCGGCAATCCGATGATCCCGCGGCTCAGGACCCCTCATCGCAGCTTGAGGTCTCCGTAATGGCCACGCTGTGGCGCGCTTTGGGCGGGATGCAGAAGGTCGGGTCGTCATCGACATATTTCGCCAGCAGCCTGCCGCCTATTTTCCGGAGTCTTCCGAACGCGGACCTGCTCCATGCGACATCGTCGGCGTCATTGAATGCCACAACGGGAGCGTCGGCCGCATTCACTTCCTCTCCGAGGCCGATCGAGAATCTCGCGTCGGCGAAGAGCACTGAGGCGCAGAGATGGGTCGGCACAACTCGGGCCACCACTGGGTCGTACGAGGCCGGCCACCACTCGCCGACCGGTGGTGCGTGAGCGGACGGGGAGCAGCAGGCTCGTGCCGGAGCCGCGGGCTGGCAGACTTTGTCGTGTGAAACCCGTGGTGAAGCGAACGACGAGCGACTTGCGGCGGCACAACCGGTCCCTCCTCCTGTCCGCTCTGTATGTCCAGGGACCCACCAGCCGTAACAACCTGACCCGTACCTCCGGCCTCAGCTCCGCGACGGTGAGCAACGTCGTCTCCCAGCTCATCGCCGAGGGCCTGATCGCGGAGGGCGGTTCGGAGGATTCCGACGGGGGCAGGCCCCGCTCGGTGCTCGAGATCCGCCCGGACTACGGCACCGTGATCGGCGTGGACATCGGCGAGACGCACGTCAGGATCGGGCTGTTCGACTGGACCCTGTCGGTGATCAACTCCGAGGTCTACCCGATCGCCGACACCCGGCTCGACGCCGAATCGGTGGCCGCACTGGTGCTCCAGGGCATCTCCGAAGTGACCCGCGCCACGGGCGTCGACCCCGCGGACCTGCTCGGCGTCGGCGTCGGCGTGCCCGGCGCGGTCCAGCCCGACCTGCGGATTCCCGGGCGCATGCTGGTGCACTCGCCGACGCTCGGCTGGTCCGGTGTTCCGCTCGGGGAGATGCTCGCCCCCAGGATCCCCGCACCGCTCATGCTGGACAACTGCGCCCGGACCCTGGGCCAGGCGGAGATGTGGCGCGGCGTGGGGCGGGGCGCCGACCGCGTCGTCACCGCGCTGATCGGGGTCGGGGTGGGCGCGGCCCTCGCGCCGGGCACCGAGGGAGGTGTCGCGGGCCTGACCCCCGCCACCATCGAGTGGGGTCATACGGTGATCTACGCCGGCGGGCTCCCCTGCCGCTGCGGCTCGCGGGGCTGCCTGGAGGCATACGTCGGTGCCGAGGCCATCCTCCACCGTTACCAGGCCACGCTGGGCAGCCAGCCGTTCCGTGCTTCCGGGACCGAGAGCCGGCTCGCGGAGCTGACGGCACGGGCGGCCACCGATCCGGTGGCGACCGAGGCCCTGGAGAGGGTCGGGGAGTACATCGGCATCGGGATCGGCAACCTGATCAACCTCCTCCACCCCGATCTCGTGGTGCTCTCCGGATGGGCGGGCTCGGTGATGGGCGGGGTGGTTCTGCCCACCGTGCGCGAGACGGCCGAGCGGCACGCCCTGTCGTATCTGCGCGGGCGTACCCGGATCGAGGTCGGGCGGCTGGGCCAGGAGGCGGTGGCGATGGGGGCCGCCACCCTGCCGGTGGCGCACTTGCTGGAGACGGGCGGCCGGCGGCCGGCGGTCATGTCCGGTGCGTCCGGCACCTCCGGTGCGGAGGCCTGGGCGTAGTCCCGCCGCAAACCCGCTGTTGACCCTGGCCGGACCCGGCACGGGAGCTCCTGCCGACCCGGACGGGATGCCGGAGGTGCGGCCGGGTCCGGACGGCCGGGAAGCGCTGCTGTGCGGTGGACCGGTTGACGCCAAGACTATCGCCTCTTAGTTTAAGTCGAAGCCAAAGTCTCCTGACCTCCGTGGAGTCTTCATGACGTCTCAGTTCCCCGTGGCACAGCTCTACATCGACGGAGCTTTCCGCCCGGCCTCCTCAGGGCGTACCGCCGACGTCGTGGAGAAGGCGACGGGTGCCGTGATCGGTACATACGCCCTCGGCGGGGCCGTGGACGTCGGGCGGGCGGTGACCGCGGCGCGCGCCGCCCAGCCCGGCTGGGCGGCGCTCAGCGCTCCCGAGCGCGCGGCCTGCCTCGGCCGGATGGCCGACTTCCTCCAGGCGCACCACGCGGAGCTGGTCGAGCAGAGCATGCGCGAGACCGGCGGGGTGCGGGCCAAGGCCGAGGACGAGGTGTCCACCGGCATCCGCCAGCTGCGGATCTCCATGATCCAGGCGAGCGAGAACGCCGGCGACCTGCTGCCGCCGTACAAGGCGGGCAAGCTCTCGATGTCCCGGGCGGTCCCCCTCGGGGTGATCGGCGTGATCACCCCCTGGAACTACCCGGTCAACCTGGCCATGCGCGCGGTGGCCCCGGCGCTGGCCTTCGGCAACACCGTGGTGCTCAAGCCCGCCGAGCTCACCCCGGTCATCGGCGGCCAGGTCCTCGCCGAGGCGGCCCGGGCCGCCGGGCTGCCGCCGGGCGTCTTCAACATGGTGACCGGCGACGGCCTCGACGCGGGGCACGCGCTCGCCGAGCACACCGGCCTGAACCTGCTGGACTTCACCGGCTCCCGCGAGGTCGGCCTCGCCATCGCGGCCTCCGCCGCCGCCACCCTGCGGCCGATCCGGCTCGAACTCGGGGGCAGCAACGCCTTTGTGGTCCTGGACGACGCCGACATCGACCTCGCGGCCTCCTGCGCGATGATCGCCTCGCTGGAGTTCCAGGGCCAGACCTGCATCAGCGCCAGCCGCCACATCGTCACCCGGGCGGTGGCGGACCGCTATGTCGACGCCCTCACCCGCCGTGCCGCCGCCCTGCGGGTCGGCGATCCGATGAGCGGGACGGCGGATCTGGGCCCCCTGATCAGCACCCGCCAGCGGGACCGGGTGCACGCCCTCGTGGCGGCGTCGGTCGAGATGGGGGCGGAGGTGCTCACCGGCGGCACGTTCGAAGGGTTCGACGGGCTGTTCTACCGGCCCACCGTGCTGGCCAAGGTGACGCCCGAGATGCCCGCCTTCACGGAGGAGATCTTCGGCCCGGTACTCCCGGTCACCGTCGTGGACGACCAGGAGGAGGCGGTGGCCGTGGCCAACGGGCTTCCCATGCTGATGAACTCGGTGTTCTCCGCCGACCTCGTACGGGGCCTGTCGGTGGCCGAGCAGCTGGACGCCGGCGAGGTGCACGTGAACGACGCCCATGCGCGACACGGTGCGGACGACCAGATGGCCGGCTTCACGAAACGGCAGTGGATCGGTGTCCAGCGCACACCGCTCACACTCCCGGCGTGGACCGCCGACCCCGCGACCCGCTGATGACCGCGCCACGTTCGGCGCTGGTGGTCCGCGGCGGCTGGGAGGGCCACGCCCCACGGGAGTGCACCGACCTGTTCCTGCCCGCGCTGGCCGACGCCGGGTTCTCGGTGACGGTCCGGGAGGACCTGGAGGTCTACGCGGACGCGGACCTGATGGCGCGCACCGATCTCGTCGTGCAGTGCTGGAGCGAGGGCCGGCTGACCGAGGCGCAGTGCGCGGGGCTCGTGTCGGCCGTCGAGGCAGGCACCGGCTTCGCCGGCTGGCACGGCGGCCTGGTGGCGACGTTCTACGACAGTCCCGCGTACCTGCGCATGGTCGGCGGCCTGTTCCTGCACCATCCCGAGGAGCACCTGGAGTACCGGGTCCGTATGGAGCCGGAGCACCGGGAGCATCCGATCGTCGCCGGGCTGCCCGACGTGACGGTGGTCACCGAGCAGTACTGGATGCTGACCGACGCGTTGAGCACGGTACTCGCGTCCACCACCGTCGCTCCGGGCGCCGCGGGGCAGGGCGAGCGGCCTGTCGCCATGCCCGTCGTATGGACCAGGCAGTGGGGGCGGGGGCGCGTCTTCTTCTCCGCAGTGGGCCATCGGCCGGACGACCTGCGCGAGCCCACCGTACGGGCGCTCACCACGCGCGGACTGCTCTGGGCAGCCCGGTGAACGAGCCGGCGGGGAACGGGCGACTCGGGGACGAGCCGCCGGGAGACGGGCGGCCGGGAGACGGGCGGCCGGTCGTGGTGCAGGCCATGGCCGAGCACCTGCCCGGCCGGCTCTTTCCCCGCGACGTCCGCGCCCGCCTGGAGGCACGCTGTGCGGTCGAGCCGGGGCCGCCGCTGCGGGAGTTCCGCTCGGCACGCGCGCGTGCCGCGCTCGCCAGGGCCGACATCCTGCTGACCGGCTGGGGCTGTCCACGCGTGGACACCGATGTACTGGCCCGTGCACCGCGGCTGCGCGCCGTGGTGCACACGGCGGGCACGGTCAAGGAGCACCTGGACCGGGCCGTCTTCGAGCGGGGCATCATGGTCGGCTCGGCGGCCTGGGCCAACGCGATCCCGGTCGCGGAGTACACGCTGGCGATGATCCTGCTGGCCAACAAGGGCGTGCCGGCAGCGGCCCGCGAGTACCGGCGGCGCCGCGCCGATCCGGACCTGACCCGCCGGTACCCGGCGATCGGCAACTACCGCCGTACGGTCGGCCTGGTCGGTGCGTCGCGGATCGGCCGCCGGGTGCTGGAGCTGCTGCAGCCCTTCGACCTGGAGGTGCTGCTCAGCGATCCGTTCGTCACCGCCGACGAGGCGACGGCGCTCGGTGCCCGGCCGGCCGGTCTCCCGGAGCTGTTCGCGGCCTGCGACCTGGTTTCGCTGCACGCCCCGTCGGTCGAGGCGACCCGCGGGATGGTGGACGCCCGGCTGCTGGCCTCGATGCCCGACGGCGCCACGCTGCTCAACACGGCACGCGGCGCGCTCGTGGACCAGGACGCCCTGACCGCTGAACTGCGCACCGGCCGTATCCGGGCCGTGCTCGATGTCACCGAACCCGAGATCACGGACGCCGCCTCACCGTTGTGGGACCTGCCCAACGTGGTGCTGACCCCGCACATCGCCGGCTCGCTCGGAGGAGAACTCGCGCGGCTCGGGGCCGCCGCCGTGGACGAGGTACTGCGGGTGGCCGCGGGACTGCCCCTCGCCCACCCGGTGGAGTACGACGCGCTGTCCGTATCGGCCTGATCAGCAGCTGCGGGGACTCCCGTCGACGCGCCACGGCGCGTACGGTGCGGAGGTCAGGCGCCCTGCTTCATGAGCCGGCCCCTGCGTCCGCCGCCCGTTCCGGGCTTCCTCCCGCAAAGAAATCGACCGAAGAAACCGACACCTGGTGAATCAGTACGTCGGACATATTGACCTCACCTCTGCCGCGACTTAGCTTAAGTCGCAGTCAAAGTCGGAACAGGTCGGCTCGTGGTCGGCCAAGGGTTCGGGTCCCCGGGGGACCACCGGGCGACGGCCTCACTGACGGAACCACCGCAGCAGGCCTTCTTCTGACACGAAAGTGAGCACTGGCCAATGAAGACCAGATTCGCCGCAGTCGCAGGCGCCACACTGGCCGCAACACTCGTTCTCGCCGCCTGTGGCGGCGGGGACGGGGGCTCCGGCAGCGGATCGGAGCCGAAGGGCGGCAAGGTCCGCCTCACCATGTGGGACTGGGACCCGGGCATGGACAAGGTCGTCGCCCTGTGGAACTCGACGCACCCGGACATCCAGGTCGCCCTCAGCAACCCGGCGGGCGGTGACCAGCTCGTCAGCAAGATGATCACCGCGCATCAGGCGAAGACCGCCCCCGACATCGCGAAGGTCGAGTACCAGTCGCTGCCCGGCCTGGTGACGAACGGCGTGGTCCGCGACATCACCGCCGAGACGAAGAAGGCGGTCACGGACTTCGACGCGGCGACACTGGCCCAGACCCGCTTCCAGGGCAAGGTCTACGGCATCCCGCAGGACTTCGCCCCGCTGATGATGTTCTACCGGTCGGACCTGTTCAAGAAGTACGGCCTGAAGGTGCCGACCACCTGGCAGGAGTTCCGGCAGGAGGCCGCGAAGCTGCGCAAGAAGGCTCCCGACGCCTACCTGACCAACTTCGACGCCGCCGACCCCGGCTGGTTCACCGGCCTCACCCAGCAGGCGGGGGCGGACTGGTGGACCACCCAGGGCGACTCCTGGCACGTCGACATCAACGGCACGGCCAGCGACAAGGTCGCCGGGTACTGGCAGGGCCTGGTCGACAAGGGGCTGGTCAAGAAGAATCCCTCCTTCTCCCCGCAGTGGAACAAGGAGATGAACAACGGCACCCTCCTCACCTGGATCTCCGGGGCCTGGGCCCCCGCCCAGATCGGCGGCATCGCCCCGTCGACCAAGGGGAAGTGGACCGCCGCGCCGCTGCCGGCCTGGACGGCGGGCGACTCCACCACCGGCATCTGGGGCGGCTCGGCCATCACGGTCACCACGGACTCCAAGCACCCCGCCGAGGCCGCGGAGTTCGCGAGCTGGCTCAACACCGACTCCCAGGCGGTGACGGCCCAGGTCAAGAACATCAACATCTACCCGGCCTCGACCTCGGGGCGCGCGCTGCCGATCCTCGACCAGCCGCCGGCCTTCTTCCCGAACCAGCCGGGCTTCTACACCGAGGTGAGGAAGGTCGCACCCGGCGCCCGCAGCTTCTCGATGTGGGGCCCGAATGTCACAGTGACCTTCTCCGCGTACCGGGACAGCTTCGGCGCGGCACTGCAGTCCGGGAGCTCGTTCAGCGAGGCGCTCGACACCATGCAGAACAACACCACGGCCGGCATGAAGAAGCTCGGGTTCACCCTCGACTGACCCCGGCGACCCGGTCGCCCGGCCGCGGCTCCTGACCCCCGGCCGGGCGACCGTCCCGGCTCCGCCGGCCTCGACCACCGACCGCCGATCACCGACCACTGGTCACCGATCACCGATCACCGATCACCGATCACCAGCACAACCCATCGATGGCCGGTCACCCGCGCAACCCACCGGCAGCCGGTCACGGCACCGACCACCGAATCCAGTCACTGGCACCAGCCACTCACCCGATGGGGACACACGTCGATGGCGACAAGCATCTCGCGGCGGGGCCGACGGGCCGGCCACAGCCGGCTGCCCTATCTGCTGGTTCTGCCCGCGACCCTGCTCCTCCTGCTGTTCGTGGCCGCCCCCGGGTGCTACGCACTGCTCCTCAGCTTCCAGCAGCGCAAGGTCAGCGGGGGCCTGCTGGGAACGGGCAGCCGGACGGTCTTCGCGGGTCTGGCCAACTACTCCGCCGTGATCCACGACGCCGAGCTCTGGCACAGCCTGCTCCGGATGCTCCTGGTCGGCGCGATCACCGTACCGGCGACCGTGCTCCTCGCCCTGCTGTTCGCGCTCCTCCTGGACACGGCGCGAGCCCGGCTCACCCGGTTCGCGCGGCTGGCCATCTTCCTGCCGTACGCGGTGCCCGGTGTCATCGCCACCCTCCTTTGGGGCTTCCTCTACCTGCCCGCGACCAGCCCCATCGGCGGCCGGCACGTCGACTTCTTCGGCAGTTCGATGGTCTATGTCTCGGTCGCCAACATCGCGGTGTGGGGCGCGGTGGGATTCAACATGGTGGTGATGTACACGTCCCTGCGCGGGCTGCCGCCGGAGATCTACGAGGCGGCCAGGATCGACGGAGCCTCGGAGCTGCAGATCGCGCTGCGGGTGAAGGTCCCGCTGGTCCGTCCCGCCATCGCCATGTGCACCCTGTTCACCGTGCTCGCCGCCCTGCAGCTGTTCAACGAGCCCAACACACTGCAGCCGCTGTCGAACGCCATCTCCCTCACCTGGGTCCCCCTCATGAAGATCTATACCGACGCCTTCGTCGACTCCGACATCCATCTCGCGGCCGCCACCTCCATCGTCTTCGCGGCCGGAATCCTCGCCGTCTCCCTGCTCGTCGGACGCCTCGCGCAGGCCCGGTGGGGCGGCGCCGGAGCCGTAGGCAAGGAGGAACGATGACGATCGACTCGCCCGCCCGTCCCGTCGTGTCCGCGGTGACCGCCGCCCGGACCGAGCGGCCCCGCCGCCGGCGCTTCGCCGCCCTGCCCACCGCGGTGCTGCTGCTCGGCGCCGTCTACTGCCTGGTGCCGACGCTGTGGATCCTGATCGCGTCCACCAAGTCGCGCAGCGAGCTGTTCTCCACCGCGACCTATCTGCCGTCGTTCGGCTCGGGGCTGGTGGACAACGTCGCCGACCTCTCCTCGTACGACTCCGGCGTGTTCTGGCACTGGATGCTCAACAGCTTCCTGTACGCGGGGGTCGGCGGGCTCGCCGCCACCGCCGTCTCGGCCGCGACCGGCTACGCCATCGCCAAGTACCGGTTCCGCGGCCGCACCCTGCTCTTCAACACCATCCTGGCGGGCGTCCTGCTGCCGCAGGTCGTGCTGGCCGTGCCGCAGTACCTGCTGCTGGCCCGCGTCGGCATCACCGACAGCTACCCGGCGGTGATCCTGCCCCAGCTGTTCAACCCGTACGGCATCTACCTGTGCCGGATCTACGCGGCCGCCTCCGTGCCAGACTCGCTGCTCGACGCCGGGCGGATGGACGGGGCGAGCGAGTGGCGGATGTTCTCCGCGATCGGGCTGCGGCTGATGGCACCCGGTCTGATCACCGTCTTCCTGCTCCAGTTCATCGTCATCTGGAACAACTTCCTGCTGCCCTTCGTCATGGTGACGAGCGACGACAAGTTCCCGCTGACGGTCGGGCTGTACAGCCTCCTGCGCCACGGCGCCAACCAGGCGTCCCTGTACTCACTGGTGATCACCGGCACCCTGCTCTCCGTCATCCCCGTCATCGCGCTCTTCCTGTCCCTGCAGCGGTACTGGCGTATCGACCTGGTGACCGGGGGTCTGAAATAGTCCGGCCACGCAGGTCACAGCCTCGCCCGGAGAGGACTCCCGAAGCGGGGGCGACAGCCGTTGGAAGGAGGCGCTGGGCCGCGATGACGCCGAGCGCGGCGAAGACCCCCACACCCCATCCATGAAAATCTGCCCGGCGAACAACCCGGCTGCGGTGCCGGTGAACGCGAAGCAGATGTTGCCGGTCACGGGCGAGGGACCAGGCCGATGGTGTGGTGCGGGCGTTGCCTGCGGAAGGCCAGGCTGACGACCCGAGCCGTGGCGGAGCAGCTGAACGCCGTCCAGCAGCACCTACCGTCGTGCGGCTCCCGGAGCCCAGCGCACGCAGCAGATATTCCGCACCTTGGACAGCAGCCGGTCTGGGCGTTGTTCGAACAGGGGCTGGTGATCGCCGGCTGGCGCAGCGTCATGGGGAGGTGGTGCGGCGGGCGTAGGCGCGGGCGGCGCGGGCGCGGTCGCCGCAGCGAGTGGAGCACCAGTGGCGGCGGCCGTGGCGGAGCAGGTAGCGGTTGCAGGGGGCAGAGCCGCAGGCGGTGAGGCGGTCCGCATCGGGGCCCGTGAGCAGGTCGGAGGCGTCAGCGGCAACGGTGGCCAGGGCGTGGTCCACGATCGCGGTGGTGGGGTGGGGGGTGGCGCGGTAGGGGCCGGTCTTGTCGTCCCACTGCAGCAGCGGGGCGGTGGGGACACGGGTCATCGCGTCGTTGATGGCCGCGACCGCAGCGGGGAGGGCGGGCAGACCCTCGGCGCGGGCGGCGAACAGCGACCTGATCTGTTCGCGCAGCGAGCGCAGCTGGGTCGCGCACATCTCCCGCATGCCGGCGTCGACCGGCGCGAGACCGCGTTCCGCCAGCCAGTGGTTCGCCTGCGCGGGAGTGCCCAGAAGATCGACCGTGTGCCCTCCGGCCAGCGCGATCGCGCTGTTGGCAAGGGCGAGAGAGAGGTGCTCCTCCTCGCCCTGTGCGGGCGGCAGGCTGAGTTGTTCGATCACGGACTCCTTCACGCTTCTCATGGTACGGCTTGCACGCATCCGTGAGAAGCGACTACGGTCGTCTCACGGTTTGATGGCATCCATCCGTGAGGTGTTCTGTGTCCGCTCTCCCCGCAACGACCAACCCGTTCCCTGTCCGCGTCTTCGGCGGCCCGACCGCCCTGTTCGAGTACGGCGGCCTGCGCTTCCTGACCGACCCGACCTTCGACGCCCCGGGTGACTACGCCCGTGCCGGCGGCCGGTTCCTGACCAAGACCGCTCCCTCCGGCGGCACCCCCGCCGACCTCGGCCGCATCGACGTGGTCCTGCTCTCGCACGACGAGCACCCCGACAACCTCGACGCCTCCGGCCGGGCCCTGCTCGCCGACGTCCCCCTCACCCTGACCACGCCCGGCGGCGCCGAACGCCTGGGCGGAAGTCTGGGGGAGAAGGCAAAGGGCCTGGCCGACTGGAAGTCCCTCGAACTGAACCGCCCCGACGGTGGCACCATCACCGTGACCGGCACCCCTGCCGTCCACGGCCCCGGCCGGCGCGAAGAGGTCGAACCGGTCACCGGCCAGGTCGTCGGCTTCATCCTGACCGGAGAGGGTCTGCCGACGGTCTACGTCAGCGGTGACAACGCCTCCCTCGACGCGGTCAAGGAGATCGCCGAGCGCTTCGCCCCCATCGACACCGCCCTCCTCTTCGCCGGCGCGCCCCGCTTCCCCGCACTTTTCGACAATCAGCTGATCGTCCTGGACAGCCCCCAGGCCGCCGCAGCCGCACAGCTCCTCGGCGCCCGCCGCGTGGTCCCCGTCCACTACGACAGCTGGGCCCACTTCACCGAAGGCCGCGACGAGCTGGTGTCCGCCTTCACCGCCGCCGGCCTGGCGGACCGACTGGACTGGGGCCGGCGAGACTGACCGACGGCGTCCGAAGCGCCGGCGGTAACGGCGAGGCCTCCACGCCGCTCACAGCCGGGCGGCCGCCCGCCCGGCCCCGCGGAGCTGTCGGTACACGGCGAGCAGCTCGTCGAGGGGCGGCCCTTTTCATCCACCTCGCCCCCAGGGTTTCCGGCAGATCGGCGCAGTTGTTCGAGCCGTGGCCGTCCACCACTGTCACAGGTCCTCGCTACTCTCGCCGCGTCGAGATCAAGGAGGACCGGGTGCTTGAAGGCGTGCTGATCGCGGAAAGTCTGCGGCTCGGAACGGAGTTGGGCGGAGTCCCGCTGCACATCACCAAGATTGCCAGAGTGGAGGTGAACGGCACCGCCGCCGAGCAGCCGCAGCGATGGACTCTCCTGGACTTCGCTGCCGAAGAGGCCGACGCCGAGCGTCTGGCCGAGCAGCTGGCTGCCTGCATAGCCCCGACCGGGGGTTGGTACGTCAACTACAACACCGCCACGGAAACATTCGTGATCTTCTCCGAGAAGATCTTCCGCTATCCGCGCAAGCAGGCAGAAGGCCGACGGCAGGCGCAGGACTACGCGCGCTCCATCGGCATCCCCGAGCCACAGTTGGACTGGCAGGACTGACCTGCCGGCCCCGCCTCACCAGCGGAGCCTGACCACTGCTACGGGCACCACCCGGGGAATTGCATGAACACGGGGGGCGAATCGGCTGACCGATCACAAGAGCCGATGGCCCTCATCACAGCCTGCGTGCTCCCTGTATCCGCTGGAGACTCCTCAAGTAATTCGATCCTGACCGCGTCACGAGCTCCGGCCAGGGGAAATTCGCCATGTCCTCTTCTTGGGACGGACGCTGCCCGAGTTTCGGCCGGAATTCATGGGATCCCCTTTCGGAATCCACTGCGGAGCACGTCAAGAATATGGCCTGAAACGGGTCATACGAGAAATTGGCTCGCATTTTCGCAAGATTCGGGCGGACGCTCCTGGCACGCTTGGGTCGGCGTGGACGGCCTGTGTGAGCCGTCGCGTCAAAGCCTTCACAGTCGACCGGAATGAGGAAGCAATGCGATCTTCTCTGGCCAGGGCACTTGTTACCACGGGCGCCCTCATCGGCATTGTCGCCGGAGGTATTGCGGGTGCGAGTGCGAGCGTGGCGGCCCCTCAGCAGGCCGCCAATCCTGCGGTCAGCAGCCGTCAGGTCTCCCCCCTCGCAGTGAACAACCTCGGCCTGGACACAACCCGGGCCAAGAACTGGCAGAGTTGCCTGAACGCTTGGGGCTTCAACGCCGGTACCGAGGACGGCCAGCTGGGCACCAACAGCTGGATGGCGGCACAGAGGTTGCTCAACGCCTGGGGCTACAACGCCGGTACCGTCGACGGGATCGTCGGGACCAACACGATCACGGCGCTGCAGAAGTTTTTGAACGCCGTCGGCGAGAACGCCGGCACCCCCGACGGAATCGCCGGACCGCAGACCAGGGCCGCGTTCTGGAATTACAACGCCACGGGCTGCTGAGCCAACCCCTGCATACCGCCCCGGGCTGGTCAAGCGGAGAGTCGGCTGCTCGACCAGCCCGGAACACCACAGTGGTTCCGGCGACTTCGTCGGCGACGGGAGACCGGGCGTCGCACCGCTGACCAACGCGAGGTGGGCGATCAAGCGCACGGCTGCACGGACGGCCATCCCCCGCCTCGACCGCGCGGCTGTGACTCGGCCCGGCAAATGCCCATGGTGAACCTCTCCGTACCCCCGTACGTAGCCAGTGCAGTGCCCGCGGCGATCCCGTGGGCCCACCGATCGACGACGGACAGGAACGGATGGACTCAATGACGAGATCCAGGACCGCGACGCGACTCCCGCTCGACCGTCCCGCCCGCGTACTCAACCGTCCCGCCCGCTTACTCGCCAGACGCGGGCGCGCGCTCGGCGTGGCGCTGGCTCTCGGCGCGTTACTGGCGTCGGGCGCGACAATGACCCTCGCCGCTCCGGCGGTTGCCGCGACGGGTGACGTCAAGTGCCCGTCCACGGACTGCGTGCGGATCGCCCCGGCGGCCGGCTCCCCGGTCGCCGTCGCCCCCGACAACGCCGGCGCGGTGTACCTGGCGTACTCGGGAGGCGATCTGCTCAGGCTCGACCTGGCCACCGGAGCGCTCGACACGGTCACCACCGGTCTGGGCAACCTCCGCGGAGTGGCCGTCGCGGACGGCAACGCGTACATCACCAGCTTCGACGGCACGCTTCAGCAGGTCACCCTCGCCACCGGCAGTCGCCGTACCCTGGCCGCCGGCCTGCCCGCACTGTTCGGCGTGGCCCGCTTCGGCACCACCACCTATGCCACCGACACCAGCGGAGAGATCATCGCCGTCCCGGACGGCGGGACAGCGCGCGTGGTGACCACGGGGCTCGGCTTCTCCTACGGCCTCGCGTTCGACAAGGCGGGGCTCGCCTACACCGCGGACATGGGCATCGGCCGCATTCTCCAGACGAACGTGGCCACCGGTACGACGCGCGTGCTGGCCGGCGAGGCCTACGAACCCACGTCGATCTCGGTCGGCGGCGACGGCCTGGTCTACTTCCAGGTCGGCGACGAGGTGAAGCGCGTGAACGCCGCCACCGGGGTGCAGTCCCACGTCACCGACATCGTCGGGATCAACTCCTTCAGCTTCTCACTGGCGACGTCCGGGGACGCGTACACCACCGGTAGCGGGGACGACGGTCTGTGGCGGATCGCCGGGCTGACGTCGCGATGAGGCGGTAGACACCTCGCCCGGAGGTCCGGAACACCGGAACAGTGATCACGGAAGGGTGGCCGGCGGGGTTTCTCCCGGCCGGGCACCCTTTCGCGTGAGCCCGGGAGAAGACGCCCTCTCAGCTGACTGACCAGGCCCCGGGCTCTCGGTGGGCTCGGACGCCATGGGTCCTCCTCGGGAAAAGGGAGTTGAGGCACCGTGAGGGCATGGCGCGGCATGTGCGCCACACCGCTTCGGGTTCGGCGACCGGTCAACTTGGTTGAACCATAAACCACTCTGCGGTCGCGCTTCCGCCCACCGCACGCCACCGCTTCGTCGGGAGGCCGTCCGTCACCGCGAAGGGCACAAGCTGGTTCCGGCCGATCGGGCGCGTGCCGCCCGCTCACGTGCCGCCCGGATCAGGTCCTTCTCCTCCTGGGTGAGCAGCCGGAGCAACTTCTCGTTCTTGAACCAGTCGTTCATGAGGGCATGAGATCCGCCCAGGCTCAGCGAATAGGCCCACATGCTCCGCCCCTTCCGTTCTCCCTTCCATTCCACGGCCCAGGAGACCAGATGGTGGATCTTCTGGTCCGACGTGAACTTCGAGATCGACATGATCGCCATCCGTCCGCCTTGGCTCACGGGCCGGGGCGCCGGCTCTCCGTCAGGACAGCCGGCGCCCCGTCTTTCCCCGGGGTCAGCGGCGGTGCGCGCCGCAGCGGAGGACCTGCTCCACCGCTGTCGCCATGGCCTGCTGGCCCTCGGCGTTGGGGTGGGCGGGCGCGGCCGGAGCCACCGCGACCAGGGGTTCGATCCAGCGCTCTCCGGCCGGCCGGCACATGTCGTGTCCCACGGTCGGGGTGTAGGTGTCGACATAGCGCGCGCCGTGCGCGGACGCCTGGCCGGCGAGCATCGCGTTGAGCTTCTTCTCGGTGTCCCGCAGATAGCCGAAGTCACCGGCGGCCAGCGGCATCACGGAGCTGGTGCAGCCGACCCCGTCGTCCGGGAACAGGTCGGGATAGCCGACCACCAGGACCTTGGCACGGGGCGCCCGCTGCCGTACGGCGTCCAGCGCCGCGGCGATCTTGGACGCGGTGTCGTCGACGCGCTGTTCCAGCCGGTCGGTGCCGTCGCTCGTGAAGAAGGTCTGGCACGGGTTGCCCGTCGGGTCCTTGGCCGCGAGCCCGGCGCAGGTGGCCAGGTCGCTGGAGAAACCGATGTCGTTGCCGCCGACGGTCAGGGTGACCACGTCCGTGTCCGCGCCCAGCGCGTCCAGCTGAGGCTGCTGCGCACCCTGCGGTCCGGCCAGGGCGGTCGTCGTGGCGCCCGCGCAACTGACGTCGGTCAGCTGCGAGTGCGTCGCTGCCGCGAGCAGGGACGGATAGTTCTGGTCGGACCGCGCGCACGCGGTGTCGACCTGGGTCGGGATGCCGGGGCCGGAGGCGTACGAGTCGCCGAGCGCTACGTGGTCCACGGTGCGCGCGGTGGGTGGCGCGGCGCTCGCCGATATCGCGCCCGTGGTGGACAGGGCCATCGCGCAGCACGCCACCATGGCGCCTCGCAGCACGCCCCGCCGCCCGGGGGATCTCTTGGTCTGGTTGTTCAAGTCCATCCATTCGTCAGGCCCCGGGAGCGCTCGTCGCGCCGCTCCGACAACAGTCGTCAGCCGTGGGGCGGTGTGCTGACGTGACATCAAACGACGCCCGTACCAAGGAGGTTCACTTGCCGGGCCGCCGAAATGGTTCACCCGCGGATGCGGCGGGGCGCGGAAGGTGATACGCGCGTCGGCCCGCGCGAGCGGTTCGGGCGGCATGGGGTGAGGCTCTACCGGTGGTGACTGCGCCGGAGGTGGGACTCGGCGTAGGCGTGTGCGCGGAAGGCGAGGACGGGGTCGTCGGAGAGCTGGATGCCGGTGGTGACCCGGGTGGGGTCGAAGGCCTGCCTGTCCCAGTGGTCCTGGTCGTCGGCGGGTGCGGTGATCTCCAGGCGCCCGGCGATGATCTCCCTGCGGTGGTCGGGCCAGACGGTGCTGGGGTCGTGGGTCGGGTCGTCGGGGTCGGCGAGCTGAACCCGCAGGACGAACGCCACCGGCGCCTGCTTCAGGCGCTGATGGAGTTCGTCGGTCAGGTAGTGGGCGGTACGGGTGGCCGCCTCGTCCGCGGTCAGGCCGAGGCGGCCGGCCTCCGGTTCCCAGCGGTACCGCACGGGCTGCCTGGTACCGGCCGCGTCGACCCATACGAAGGCGTGGATGGCCCAGTAGGCGGCGGAGGCATAGCTGACGGGGACGGGTGGCTGCTGCGCGACGGCTTCGGCCAGATGAGGGTGGGCCCCGACGAACACGTGCACCCGGGCCGGATCGGGCTGGTGGGTGACGGGGTCGGGGCGCAGGGCCTCGGTCAGCTCGAGGAACTCCCGGGGCGTGGCGGCAACGAACCTGGGGACGGTGAGGGCGATGAGGTCGGTGTCACTGCCGTCGTGCAGATGGAAGCGGGTGGCCATGCCGCGGGTGACCGGGGCGGTGTCGGGAGTGCGGGGATCTCCCTCGGAGTTCGAGAACCGTACGGTGGCCGGAACCGGCCGCGTCTGCAGATGTGCGGCGGTGGTCAGGGCCGCCGCGGCCCCGGTGGGTGCGAAGGTGGCCCGGAAGGCGACTCCCCGGGCACTGGACCGGCGCTGTCCCGGGTGCCTCCCGCTCATGCGTTCCATGCTGTCGACCACCTCGACGGCCAGGGTGTGATCAGTGGAAGTACTCGACATGTCAATCCTCCGAAAACGAAACAGGTAAGGAGCCTTGGCCCGGGGGGACCCACGTGCTGCGGGCGCTCTCCGCGGCACCGGCCGCGCCGGCGCGCCGCCGACGGGCGGACGGACGGACCCAGGGCGGGCGGGGGCGGACCGCCCCCGTACGAGCCGTTCGCCGGACTCGTCTCATTGCCGGGTACGGGCCGCATGGGGACCCGGTTCACCCACCTCGGGAATCGGATCGGTTCGTGGCCCCGCGTCCGACGGCACATGGCGGCACACGGGCCGGCCACTCACGCGTGCTAGAAAAGCACATGCGTTTTCGATTGCTCGGACACCTTGAAGCGGTCGCCTCCGACGGGTCCCTGATCGATTTCCCGGGCTCTCTGGCGCGTGCCGTCATCGCGAGGCTGATCCTGGCCGACGGGCGTCCGGTGCAGAGCGAGACCCTCGTCGACGAGCTGTGGGGCGAGCGGGCGGCGAGGAATCCCGTCAACGCTCTGCAGGTGCAGATGACAAAACTGCGTACTTCCTTTGCCGCCCGAGGCGAAGAGGGGCGGATCGTCACGCAGTCCGGTGGCTACCGGTTGATCCTTTCGGAGCACGACCGTGTCGATGTCACCGAATTCGAGGATCGAATCCTTCGCGGCCGGGAAAATCTCCGCGAAGGGAACTACGCGGAGGCGGAAGCACTGCTGCGGGACGCGCTGGCACTGTGGCGGGCTCCCGCCCTCAAGGACCTGACCGGCTTCTTCTTCGAAGCGGAGCGCGCCCGGCTGGAGGAGTTCCGGCTCACCGCCAACGAGGATGCCGTCACCGCCGGCATGGCACTGGGAAAGGCCCGCGAACTCGTCGTGGAACTGGCGCGTCTGGTGGCCGCGCATCCCCTGCGGGAAAAGCCGCGTGCTCAGTTGATGCTGGCGCTCTATCGCAGCGGACGGCACGCCGAGGCACTCGCGGCCTTCCGCGACGGACGGCGCCTCCTGGACTCCGAGCTCGGACTCGCCCCGTCTCCCGAGCTGGAGGCGCTGCACAGGGCCATCCTTTCGCACGATCCTGCGCTCCGGGGACCCGGCGGTGCATCAGGCACCCCGGAGGCTCGGGATCGTCCGCATCACGCGACGGCGGAAGGGAACCTGATGGTTCCCCCTGGCGCGTTCGTGGGACGCGTCGGCATGCTGCGGAGTCTGCGGGCGGAGATCGGCCGTCAACGCCTCGTCACGGCCGTCGGCCCGGGAGGTGTGGGCAAGACCCGGCTCATGCTGGAGGCCCTGTCGCGACGGGGCGACGACGGCGCAGCCGTCTGGTGGATCGACCTCGTGGCCGCCGGAAAGGACGGTGTGCTGTCTGCCCTTGCCTCCGCCCTAGGTCTGTCGGAGAGCTCGGTCACGGCGGACCAGTATCCACTCGGCCCTCTTGAGCGGATCGTCTCCTATCTGAAGGAACACACGGCGATCCTGGCGTTCGACAACTGCGAACACGTCCTGGACGAAACCGCGCTTCTCGTGAAGAAGCTGCTCGGCACCTGTCCGTCGGTCACGATCGTGGCCACCAGCAGAGAACCGCTGAGCACCTCCGGCGAAGCGCTCTTCCCGGTGGAACCGATGGCCGCGGAGGAAGCCGCCCAGCTCTTCGCCCTCCGGGCCTCGATGATCGACCCGTCGTTCGACCAGGACACGGCGAGGGACCACGGGGTCGTCGAACTGTGCCGTCGGTTGGACGGACTTCCGCTCGCCGTCGAACTCGCCGCCGCGCACGTGAGATTGCTGTCCGTCGCGGAAATCGCCGAACGGCTGGACGACCGCTTCGCCCTGCTGGTCAGGGGGGCACGCACCGCACCCCGCCGGCACCGGACCCTCCGCGCGGTTCTCGACTGGAGCTACGCCCTGCTCGGCGGCTCCGAGCGACTGGTACTGGGCGAACTCGCCCTGCGCGTGGCCGGCTGCTCGGTCGAGGACGCGGAGAAGAGCGGACTGCCGCCTTCGGATCCCGCCTCGGGGGACACCGCCGGCGTTCTTCACGTCCTGGGTCAACTGGTGGACAAGTCACTGATCTTCACTGTGCGCACCGCCGGCGGGACCCGTTTCCAGATGCTGGAGACGGTACGTGAGTACGCGCTGGCGAAGCTTGCTGAAGAAGGACATCTGGCGCCGGCCCAGGACCGCTTCGTCGCCTGGTCGCTGGGGTTCGTCAGACAGGGCCACAAGGGCATGCCGTCAGGAGAGCAGGCCTACTGGTCCCGCCGTGTCACCGAGGAGTCCGCGAATCTCAGAGTCGCCTCGGAACTCATGACGCGCACGGCGCAGGTCACCGACGCGCTTCGTCTCGAATCGGCTCTCGGATACTTCTGGTACATCCTCGGCCGTGAGGAAGAGGGAATCGACAGGCTGACCCGCACCCTGGACGCCTACGACACGGCCATGCGAACCGCCCCCGGTCACCGGCGGCCGGCGCCCGAGGAGGAGTGGGCCCTCTGTTATGTCTTCGTCTGGCTGGCCTGGCTGAACCATGTCTCCGGACGGCATGACAGCGCACTGAAGTACGAGGAGCGTTACAGCGACACCTGGCGCAGTGCGAGGAATCCGGATCTGGCCGTCGTGGGTCCTGTCTGGGAGGCCCTGCACGCGCGGCTTGCCGCCGAGGAGGGCTGGGAGGCCCGGTTCGCGGCGGCCGACGCGGGGATCGCCGGCACCGGGTTCGGCTGGGACCGGGTCGCCCTGCACTACGCCTGGTCGACCTACTGCCTGCATGCGGGAGACGCGGACGCGGCTCGGGAGCACGCGCTGACCGGCATCGAGGTGTCCCAGGCCATCGACGACCCCGTCACCCTGTCGGTCTGCCTCACGGCCTGCGGCGACGCCGAGGAGAGCGTCGGCAGGAGGCAGGCGGCCCGGGAGTCGTGGAGCGAGGCCTGCGGTGTCCTCCGGTCCATAGGCGCGCGTTCGCGGTGGGCCTACCGAGCGTTGCGGCTCGCCTTCCTCGATGTGGGAGAAGGGCTCATCGACTCGGCGGACCGGAGGCTGTCCGAAGTGGAGAAGGTCGCCGCCGAGCTCGTCTCGTACGACCTGAAGGCGGCCGTCGCCAATCTGCGCGGGGTGGTCCTGGCCGGCCAGTCGCGCTTCGACGAGGCTGAGGCCGTCTTCCGGGAGGTCTGGTCGTCACCGGCCTTCCCGCGTAACCGCAGGGCGGTGGCGGGACTTGGGCTCGCCGCCTGTGTGCCGCCGTCGCGCCCGGAGCATGCCGGGGGCGCGGACCCGCACGAGATCCTTCTCGAGGTCGGGCGCCTGACCGATCTGCTCACCGAGCCTCTCACCCGGAAGGCGGTCGGCTGTTTTCTCGCCGACATCACGGAGGGGCGGCACGCGGTGCCGGCCGGGGGACATCCCCTCCACGAGCGTCTGGCGGGCTCGCCGTCCGTGTTGGCCGCCTTCTGGTGAGTGCGTGGGCAGCGGCCGCACCGGAACGAGGTTTCCGCTCAGAAGTGGGTGTAGCCGCGCTCGGCCAATGCGGTCCGCAGGGCTCTGAGGGCCAGGTGGGTGCGGGACTTGACGGTGCCGCGGGGTATGCCGAGGAGCTGGGAGGTCCGTTCCACCGAGTGGTCGAGGAAGTGGGCGTGGACGAGGATCTCGCGGTGCTGGAGGGAGAGGTCCGCCAGGGCCTCGCGGACGATCTTCCTGCTGAGGGCGTGTTCCAGGCGTTCGGGGCCGGGCAGGTCGGCGAGGGTGGTGTCGTCGGTCTCCGGGGGGCGGGCCCGGCGGGCGCGGTGGCCGTCGATGACGAGGTTGCGCAGGACGGTGACGAGCCAGGGCCGCACCCCCTCCGCCTCGGGGTCGAGGACACCGGCGTGCCGCCAGGCCCGCAGGACGGTCTCCTGCACCATGTCCTGGGCCTGATGGGTGTCACCGCACAGCAGCCCCGTCGCCACCCTCGCCATGAACATCCCGTGCTTGTCGTAGAGGGCACGCACGAACGCCTCGTCGCCCGCCCTGTCCCGGGTACGGCCGGTCGGTCGCTCCTGGTCCGTGCATCCGTTTCCTGTGCTGTGTCTCATGCCCGCGTTCCCCGCGCGCCGGCACCGAACGGAGGCCGCGCAAACTCGTTGAAAGCTGAACGGGCCAACCCTTGAGGGGACTGCTTGCCAACCGCTTGCCGTCCGCTTAACCGGCACCCGGCTGCGAGGACAGCCGTGCGAAAGGGGAATCACAATTCTGGGCGCGGCCAGGGTCCGGGGAGCAGCCGACGCGCGTCCTCCCGCCCGGCGCGGCGGACCGTCGGGATCGCAAGCTGTCCGCTGCTGTTACGGGGCGCACCATGAGGGGGTTCACAGCCGGCTGCGCCGCGGGCGGGGTCCGTACGCCGGGTCCGCCCGGGTCGGTGTGCCCGGGTCAGCGGTGCCGGCCGGGGCCGTTCAGCGCGTAGTTCCGGTCCAGCACCGTCCGCAACGTACGGTGACGGGCCGGTGCCGTTCGTTCCCCCTTCGTCAGCAACGCGAAACGGTTGTCCAGACGGGCCTCGATCTCCCGCACGGACAGCAACCGCACGTGGGCGGCAGTCAGTTCGACCGCCAACGGCAGGCCGTCCAGCCGACGGCACAGCGAACGGACGTCCCGCACCCCTGCCTCGTCCGCGAGGAACGACGGGTCGATCATCACGGCTCGCGCGGCGAAGTGGACTCTGGTCACCTGGACCTCCAGGGCGTTGACCGGACCCTTCGCCTCACGCTCCGCCCACGGGTCGTCGATGAGCGTGTCCCGCTGGACGACCGCCAGTCGCTCCAGGGGGCCTCCCGGAGACGGCTCGCGGCCGGCGGCGGCACACAGCCCCGTACCCCGGCCGGTCAGAATCCGGTGAGAGTGGTCTTGCCGACGGCGGCGCCGGTCTCCTGGACGCGGTGCGCCTCACGGAGGTTGGCGGCGTTGACCGGGCCCAGGTCGCGGGTGGCCGTGGTGGTGAGGATGCCCGCGTCGACGAGGCGGGCGACCTGGGTGAGGATGTGGTGCTGCATGCTCTGGTCGGCCGTACGGAACATCGACCGCGTGTACATGAACTCCCAGTGGAAGGAGATGCTCTTCGCCTTGAGCACTCCGAGCGGCAGCGAGTCGAAGTCGTCGATGGCGACGATCCGGCCGAAGGGGGTGAGCGCCTCGGCGTACGCGGCCAGGTTGTGGTCGGTCGCCGTGGTGCTGAACACGAAGTCGATGCCCCCCGGGGCCACTTCGGCCAGCTGCGCCGCAAGAGGCCTGCGGTGGTCGACGACGTGGTGGACACCCATCCGGCGCGCGAAGTCGATGCTCTCGGGCCGCGACGCCGTACCGATGACGGTGAGGCTGGTCAGGGCGCGGGCCAGCTGCGCGGTGATCGAGCCCACGCCGCCGGCGGCCGCGGTGATCAGCAGGGCACCGGTCTGCTCCAGGGCACCCGTGCGCAGCCCCAGCCGCTCGAAGAGCCCCTCCCACGCCGTGAGCGAGGTCAGCGGCAGCGCGGCGGCCTCGGCGAAGGAGAGGGTGGCCGGCTTGCGGGCGACGATGCGCTCGTCGACCACGTGGTAGCGGGAGTTGGCGCCGGGGCGGTCCAGCGCACCGGCGTAGTACACCTCGTCGCCCACCGAGAGGAGTTCCACCTCGCCGCCGACGGCGACGACGGTCCCGGCGGCGTCCCAGCCGAGCACCTTCGCCTCCCCGCCCGGGTCGACGTTCTGCCGGATCTTGTGGTCCACCGGGTTGACGGCGATCGCCTCCACCCGCACCAGCACGTCACGGGGTCCCGGCTTCGGGGTGGGCAGCGTGACGTCGACCAGGCTCTCGGCATCATCGACGGGCAGCGACTTGCGGTACGCGACCGCGGGCATCGTCGCGGGGATGTCGTACGTCTCGTTCATGGTGGTCCGGCCTTTCCACGTGTGCGTGATCCGAGAGCCGCGGACGGTACCGCTCCGCTTCGGATACATCGAGAAGACGTGGTCGCGCCGACAGGACACGCACGGGGGATCCGCGACTTCGACCACGTCAGCGACAGTACGAAATGGATAGTGGTTACCCGCAAGGGCCTATAGTTCCCATTGGGTACTATCGCTGCATGACGACGACAGCACACCTGTGCGACGACCCGAAGAGCGTCTACCTGGCCGCCTGCCCCTGCCGTGACATGCTGGACCTGCTCGCCAACAAGTGGAGCGCCCTCGCCCTCGGCGCTCTGGAGGACGGGCCCCAGCGCTTCGGGGCACTGCGTGCACGTCTGCAGGGGGTGAGCCCCAAGGTGCTCACCCAGACGCTGCGCCGCCTGGAGGACCACGGCCTGGTCGACCGCGAGATCTACCCGGAGGTCCCGCCCCGCGTCGAGTACAGCCTGACCCCGCTCGGCGAGGACGCCTGCCGGCCCCTGGCCCACCTGCGCACATGGGTGGAGGAGAACATCGAACGGTTCCCGGCGTCCCGCTGACACAGCGGCTCCACGGCCGTCACACCGCACCGTGCCCACAAGCGTCGGCCGCGGTGCACCACCCCCGCCACCCGCCCGTGGCCCCGTCGAGTTCGACCTCGCCCATGCTCCCGAAGAGGTCGGCGCACACTGTCCGGGTGTCGATCGGGACCGGCTGCGTGAGTGCCGGATCCTCGTACTGGCGATGATCACCACATGGCGCTGGGATCGGGGCGACCAGCTCCCCGACGGGCGCCGGCCGGCCGCAGAGTGGCTCAGCCAGATCCGAGCAGCGCTCTGACAGGCAGGCCGGTCAGGGGTGTTCGGGAAACCGAGCGCAACCTTTCGCCGCGTTGACGTGTCTGAGCCAACTGTCAACCGTCAACGCCGACCGGGTTCGGTCGGCCCATGGAACTCTTGCGCCGGGACCACGTCTTGTCGTCGCTCCCGGCGCGTCTCCCACGGAGAACGCATGCGTATACGCACCACCGCGGCCGTCGCCGTCGCCTGCGGCGCCGCCGCCCTCACCTGTGCCGCCGTTCCGGCCGGCAGCAGCGGGCAGAGCGCCCTCACGGCGGTGACGGCGAAGGCCAAGCAGCCCTACGCGCTGGCCGTCACCTTCTCCAAGGTGAAGGTCGCCGGCGGCAAGTCCGCCGTGTCCGTGGGCACGGACGCCATCGTGCACCTGTCCTACAGCTTCGCGCTCACCGCGACCGACGTGGACGTCTCCGCCCCGGACTTCTACGTCGGCCTCGACCTGTACCGGGGTTCCGCCGCCAAACCGGCGAACGACCTCTACGGCGACCAGCCGGCCACCTGCGACGTGACCTCCTCCGAGTCCTCGTCCGACAAGGTCGTCACCGGCATGAAGTGCACCGGGAAGGTGGACATCTACCCCCGCTCGGACCTGCACAACGCCGATGCCGGAGCCAAGTGGCACGGCGTGGCCTGGGCGATCGCCTACAACGGCCAGAACCAGCAGGAACCGGCCGACGTCAGCAAGATCGGCACCGCCGAGCTGACCGGGCAGTCCTCCCCCACGGTCCGCCGCCTGTCCAAGCTCACCGCCGACGCCACGCCCGAGCCGGTCGGCAAGGGCCGGACACTCACCGTCACGGGCGCTCTGACCCGCGCCAACTGGGACACCCACAAGTACGCCGGCTACACCGGGCAGAAGGTCAGGCTGCAGTTCCGCAAGAAGGGGACCAGCGCCTACACGACCCTCAAGACCGTCACCACGGACAGCCACGGCAAGCTCAAGGCGACCTACAAGGCGAGCGCCGACGGCTACTGGCGCTACTCCTTCGCCGGAACGGCCACCACCCCTGCCGTCTCCGCCGCCGGCGACTTCGTCGACGTCAGGTAGTCCCCGCACGTGCCGTTCCCGGGGCCGGCCTCCGTGCCGGCCCCGGGAACGGACACCGCGCCCTGCACTGAGTACGGCTACTCATGCCGCCCCGCGCCGGAGCAGGGACGATGGGCCCTGCCGGCGGCGTGACGACGGGCCGTGCCGGCGGCGTGCGGACAGGAGACGGGGGCATGGGCAGATTTCTCGGAGCGGTGGCGGCCGTCGTGGCGGCGGCCGCGGCGCTGGTCTTCGCGTATGCGGCGGGGGCACCGCCCGCGGTGGTGTTCGCCGTGGGGGCGGGGGTGCTGAGCATGCTGTGGCTGCTGCTCCTGCTCACCCTGCCCTGGAACCTGTACTTCCGGGCGCATGCGGTACTCGCCGAGATCGCGGTCAGCCGGGAAAAGGGCATCCAGGTCCCGGCGGCCCGGGACACCGAGGCCTCGCGCATCGCCCGCGCGATGCTCCGGGCGGCAGTCGCGGGGCACGTCCTGACGGCGGCGGTCGTCGTCGCGGTCACCTGGGCGACCGGCGAGTTCACGGGGTACTGGTTCGCCGCGTTCTTCCTGCTGAGCACCTTCTTCCGGCCGGCCGGCGCGTACTTCGGCCAGCTCCGCAGACGCCTGGGCACCCTCCTCAAGGACGTCACGTATCCGCGGGACGACGTCGTCGAGCTGCACGCCCGGCTGAACCACGCCGAGGCCGGGACCCGGGTCCTGGAGGAGAAGGCGGAGGAACAGTACCGGGCCCTCGCCGAACTGCGGCGCACCGTGGACGCGTTGGCCATGAGCTCGTACGAGCGGGCCGAGGAGGCGGACCGCAGGATCGCGGCGCTGGGCAGGCAGTTCGAGTCCACGGTGAACCGCCTCACCGACAACCAGGAGATCATCGCGGGCGTCAAGGCGTTCCTGCGACTGCTGCACACCACCGACACACCGGACGGCACCCCGGCCTCCGGGTGACCGACCGCCGTCCCCGCCCGCACTGTCTAGGGTTGGGGGCATGGACGCCAGTACAACACCCCCTGCCCCGGCCGCCGTTGACCCCGCGGAGCTGCTCGCCGACCCGTACGCCGGGTATGCCCGGCTGCGGGAGGCCGGGCCCGTGCACCGGGTCGCCGGGACCGACGGGCTGCCGGCCTGGCTGGTGACGCGGTACGAGGACGTGCGGCAGGCCCTGGCCGACCCGAGGTTCTCCCTCGACAAGGCCAACTCCAAGCCCGGCGGTTACCGCGGGCTCGCGCTGCCGCCCGCGCTCGACGCCAACCTGCTGAACATGGACCCGCCGGACCACACCCGCGTCCGGCGCCTGGTGTCCCGGGCGTTCACGCCCCGCCGTATCGCCCTGCTGCGCGAACCGGTGCGGCGGACCGCCGACGCGCTGCTCGACGCCATGGCGCCGCTCGGGCGTGCCGATCTGATCGCCGCCTACGCGGCGCCGCTGCCCATCGCCGTGATCTGCGAGCTGCTGGGCGTGGCCGAGGAGGACCGGCCGGACTTCCGGTCCTGGACCGACGCCCTCGTCGTCCCGGACCCTGCCCGGCCCGAGCGGACGAAGGAGGCCGTCGGGGCGCTGCTGGCCTTCTTCGCCCGGCTGCTCGCCCGCAAGCGCGCCGAGCCCGCCGACGACCTGCTCTCCGCCATGATCGCGGTACGCGACGAGGAGGACCGGCTCAGCGAGGACGAGTTGATGTCGCTGGCCTTCCTCATCCTGTTCGCCGGGTACGAGAACACCGTCCATCTGATCGGCAACGCCACTCTGGCGCTGCTCCAGAACCCGGCCCAGCTGGCCGCGTTGCGCGCGGATCCGGACCGGCTCGGGCCTGCCGTGGAGGAACTGGCCCGTTTCGACGGGCCCGCGCCGCTGGCCATCCGTCGTTTCCCGACCGAGGACGTCACCGTCGGCGGGGTCACCGTCCCGGCGGGCGAGACGGTACTGCTGTCCCTGGCGGCGGCCCACCGCGACCCGCGCCGCTTCGCCGAGCCCGACCGGCTCGACATCGGCCGCGATGCCACCGGGCACCTGGCCCTCGGCCACGGCATCCACTACTGCCTCGGTGCGCCGCTGGCCCGGCTGGAGACCGAGATCGCCCTCGGCGCGCTCGTCGAACGCTTCCCCCGCCTCGAACTCGACGTGCCGGCGGACCGGTTGGAGTGGCGTCCGTCGATGCGCACCCGCGGGCTGCTCGCGCTGCCCGTGCGCTACTGAGGCGGCCGGGACGGCGGGCACGCCGCGGCCCCCCGGGTACTGCCGCACGGGCGTCTCCGAGGGGCTGCGCTTCGGCGTGGCCTGCCGTCAGGTGCTGCTGCGCCTGCGGGCCGGTGCGCGGGAGGCGGACTTGGGCTCCCGGGGCAGCGGCTTCGGCTGTGCGGTGTCCATGGTGTCGGACACCTGGGCCTCGTCCCCGGTGTCGGGCACCCGGTCGCCCTCCTCGGTGGCCAGCACCTGGTCGCCGTACAGGTCCTGCAGCCAGTTGGTCTGGTAGATGGTGTCGAGGTAGCGCTCGCCGAGGTCCGGTGCGACGGCCACCGCGGTGAGGTCACCGGCGTCGTGCCGGGACAGCCAGTCCGTCGCGCCGCTGACCACGGTCCCGGTGGAGCCGCCGAACAGGAAGCCGTGCCGGGCCATGCGGTGGCACATCCGGATGGTGTCCGGCTCCTCCACTTGGATCACCTCGTCGACGAAGGACTCGTCGAGCAGCGGCGGGCGCATGCTCATGCCGAGGCCCGGGATCATCCGGCGGCCCGGTTCGCCGCCGAACGCCACCGAGCCCGCCGCGTCCACGGCGACGATCCGCACCGGGCGGTGCCACTCGCGGAAGTAGCGGGCGCAGCCCATGAGGGTTCCGGTGGTGCCCGCGCCGACGAACAGGACGTCCAGTTCGGGGAACCGGCGGGCGATCTCGGGGGCGGTCGTACGGTAGTGCGCCGTCCAGTTGCCCGCGTTGGTGTACTGGCTGAGCCAGACGTACCGGTCGTCCGACTCGCACAGCGAGCGGACGTACTCGATACGGGTGCCCAGGAAGCCGCCGTTGGAGTCCTGGTCGGCCACGATGTGCACCTCGCTGCCGAGCGCCTCCATCAGGAGTCTGGTCGACAGGTTGCAACGGGAGTCCGTCACACACAGGAACCGGTAACCCTTGCTCGCGGCGATCATGCTGAGTGCTACGCCGAGGTTGCCGGAGGAGGACTCGACGAGGACGGAGTCCGCTGTCAGGATTCCGTCCCGCTCGGCGTTCTCCACCATCTCGTTGGCGGCCTTCAGCTTGATGGATCCGGCGAAGTTGAAGGCCTCGCACTTCAGATAGAGCGGGTGTCCGCAGATCGACTCCAGGTCGACGTAGAGGTCGCCCTCGTTGAAGGCGTAGGGAGCGGAGATGACAGGCACGGCGGGCCTCCTGGTGCCGGGCCGAGGACGACGGCCTCAGCCGTACCGGCGCAGTTCGTGGAAGAAGTCATCGATGAGACAGAGGTCCCCGGCCCGGGACACCTCGTCGTAGACGTACTTGCCGACGGCGAGGTCGAGGACGCCGAGTCCGAAGGGCGAGAAGATCACCGGGCGGTCGGGCGGCGGTGCGGCGCGGCCCGACATGACGTCGCCGAGGGTTCCGTTCAGGAAGTCGCGGCTGCCGGTGAGCTGTTCGGCCAGGTGGGGTGACGTGTCGGCCTTGAGGCAGTGGTCGACGTCGTCGACGAAGTTGGCCGCACCCAGCAGGACCTCGGGGGCGAGGTCGCGCAGGGACACGTGCAGGACCAACGGGTTGTGCGTGAACCAGGCCGGGTCCGTGACATGGGGCCGGCCGGCGATGGTGGCGAAGACCACGAGGTCGCTGTCGCGGACCAGGTCCTCGGCGCTGTCGTGGACGGTGATCCGCGCGCCGGTGCCGGTCTGCTCCAGGTAGCCGCGGAAGCCGCCGGCGCTGTCGGCGGACAGGTCGTGCACGCCGATCTCGTCGAAGTCCCAGCCGGTGCCGGCCAGGAAGGTGTGGATGTAGCGGGCGATCAGGCCGGTGCCGAAGAACCCGACCCGGGTGGGGCGGGTGCGGTTGCGGCTGAGCCAGTCGGCGGCCAGTGCCGCGGAGGCCGCGGTCCTGCTGGCGCTGATGATGGAGCTCTCCAGGCAGGCGAACGGGTAGCCGGTGTCGTGGTCGTTGAGCACGAGCACCGCGGAGGCCCGCGGGATTCCGGCGCTCACGTTCTCCGGGAAGCTGGAGACCCACTTCAGGCCGTCCACCTGGACCGTCCCGCCCAGGGAGGCCGGCAGCGCGATGATCCGCGAGGTCGGCCGGTCGGTGAAGCGCAGGAAGTACGACGGCGGGTTGACCGAGTCCCCGGCGTCGTGCAGCCGGTAGACGGACTCGACCAGCTCCACAAGCTGTTTCTCGCGCCCGCTCAGAGCTCGTTGCACCTGCGCGCCGGTGATCACCGCGAAGCTCGGCACGGAGTCCCGCTCGGGCCCGGCCGCCCGGGCGGCCGAGGACAGTACATCGGTCATCGCTCGCTCGCCTCCAGGGCCGGGCAGTCCTCGGTCGGCCGGACGGGTTCGGCCATGCCGACCAGCACCTGCCGATCGCCGGTGAACGCCTCTCTGCTGTGCGCGGTGCGGATGTTGTCCACCAGCAGCAGGTCACCGCGCTGCCAGGGTTCACGCCGGGTGTGCGCCTCGTAGGTGCTGTTGATCAGCTGGACGACGTCCTCGCCGATCGGGCTGCCGTCGCCGTGACGGGTGTTGAACGGCAGTCCGTCCGCGCCGTAGACGTCCACCAGGTACTCGCGCACCTCGGATGTGAGGGTCCACTCGTTGAGGAAGGCGATCTGGTTGAACCAGCAGCGCCGGCCGGTGCGCGGGTGCCGTACGAGGGCGTTGCGGCGCTGTTCGGTGCGCAGGGAACCGTCGGGCTGCCAGGTGAAGTCGATGGCGTTGGCCCGGCAGTAGCGTTCGATCTCGGCGTGGTCTCCGGTGCCGAAGGACTCCGTGAGGCTTGCGCCGATCTCGTCGTTGTAGGTGCGGGTCAGGATCCAGCCCTCGCGCTCGAACCGTTCGACGAGCCCGGTGGGCAGTGCCCGCAGCACCTCTTCGGCGTCGGCCACCGCCGTCGCCCCGCCCTGTTCGGGCGCGGTGAGGCAGGCGAACAGCATCAGGCCGGGTACCTGGAGCCGGTAACTCAGCTCGTGGTGCATGCACATGGGCTGGTTGGCCGGCCAGGGCGTGGACGCGTACACGCCGGGGCGGTGGCTCTCGCGGGGCGCGAAGGCCTCCTGCTCCGTCATGAGTTCGCCGGTGAGCTGTCCGAAGACGGCGCCGACCTGGCCGGCGTCGCGCAGTCCGAGGCCGCGGACGACCAGTGCGCCGTGTTCGGTGACCTGCGCGCGCAGCGCCTGGCGGTGCTCGGCCGCCCACTTCGGTGGGTCGTCGGGGGGTTCGACGTGCAGCAGTGCCGGCTTGTCCGGCCGCAGCTCCACGTCGAGCGGTGATGCCAGGGATGAGAACGGCATCTCGGGTTCCTTTCGGTCGACCGCCTGGGGTGTGACGGGTCAGGAGGAGGCGAGGGGGAGGACGGTGGTCAGGACGGCCTGCGCCGCCTCGGCCGGGCGGGTGCGCAGGAAGTGGTGGCCGCCGTCGGGGAGTTCGTGCAGCTCGACGCGGTCGGCCAGGAGCAGCCAGTCCCGGTGGTGGCGGGCGTGGCCGGCGGTGTGCGGGTCGTCGGCGGCGACGACCACGGAGACCGGCGCGGCCACCTTGCCGGGCGGCGGGGCTTCCAGGGCCGCGGCGAAGTAGCGGTGTGCCGCGACGCAGTCGTGCCGGTAGGCGGCGGCGATGCGGGCGGCGTGCCGCGGGTTCAGCTCGGCGAGTTCGGTGTGGCCGCCGTCGGCGGTCAGCCGCGCCGCGATGTCGGCGTCGCTCAGGTGCGTCAGTTCGGTGACGGCGGTGTGCCGTTCGGCCGCGGTGCCGAGCAGGTGCGCGCCGAGGAAGAGCCGTTCGACGCGTACGCCCCGCTGCTGGAGCCTCCTGGCCGTCTCGACGGCCGGTGCGGTTCCGGAGGAGTGGCCCCACAGCATGACCCGGGTCAGTCCGCGTGCCGTGATCTCTGCGGCGGCCTGTTCGGCCACCTCCTCGACGGTCGCGAACGGCTCGGGGGGCGCGGCCAGGTTGTGGCCGGGCAGGTCCACGGCGAGGACCGCGAGGCCACTGCCCGCCAGGGCGCTCGCCAGCGGCTGGTAGTTGACCGCGTTGCCGCCCGCGTACGGGAAGCACACCAGGGCGCACTCGGGCCTGCCGCCCCCGTCCGCCAGGGTCAGCAGCAGCTCCGGGCGCTGCGGGGCCGGGCCGTCGAGAAGGGCGGCCAGGTCGGCGAGGACCGGGTGCCGGGTGATGTCCTTCAGGGACACCGCGCGGTCGAGGGCGAGGCTGAGCCTGACCGCGGTCAGGGAGGTGCCGCCGGAGTCGAAGAAGTCGTCGGTACGGCCGACCCGCTCCTCGGGCACCCCCAGCAGTTCGGCCCAGGCCGCGGCCAGCCTCCGCTCGGTCGGGCCGAGTTCGTCCCCCGCCGCCCGGTCTGCGGCGCCGGCCGCCCGGTACGGGTCGCCCGCAGGCGCGGTCTCGGCCAGCCTGGTCAGGACCTTCTTGTCGATCTTCCCGTTGGCGGTCAGCGGCAGGCTGTCCTGCCAGTGGAAGGCGGACGGGACCATGTAGGCGGGCAGCGCCGCGCCGAGCGCCTCGCGCAGGGCCTCCGGCCGCTGCCGGCCACCGGAGTAGAAGGCGATGAGCTGCTTGCCGCCGCCGGGCCGCTCGGCGACGACCACCGCGCCGTCCCGTACGCCGGCCACCCGCAGCAGGCAGTTCTCGATCTCGCCGATCTCGATCCGGAACCCGCGGATCTTGACCTGGCTGTCCCGGCGGCCGAGGAACTCCAGCTTGCCGCCGGGGTGCCAGCGCCCCCAGTCACCGCCCAGGTAGAGCCGTTCGCCGGGCCGGTAGGGGTCGGTACGGTACGCCTCCCGGGTGCGCTCGGGATCGTTGACGTAGCCGCGGCCCACGCAGACGCCGGAGAAGGCGATCAGTCCGGGGGCGCCCAGCGGTACCAGGGCCAGGTGCTCGTCGACGACGTGGACGCGGACGTTGTTGACGGCCCGGCCGAGCAGGATCCGGTCGGGCACCTCCCGGAGGAGTTCGTGGTTGGTGTCGTCCGACGTCTCGGTCAGTCCGTAGGCGTTGAGCAGCGCGATGCCCGGCTGGACCGCGAACCAGCGCTGGACCAACTCCCGTTTCAGCGCCTCCCCGGTCACCGACACGCAGCGCAGGTCCGGCAGGGTGCGCGGGTGCTGCTCCAGGTAGGAGGCCACGACCTCCAGGTACGACGGCACGAGCTGGGCCACGCCGACCCGGGCGTGCTCCAGGGTGTCGGTGAACCGTGCCACGTCCGTGATGACGTCCTGCTCGACCAGCAGGGTCCGCCCGCCCACCAGCAGCGGGGCGACCAGCTGCCACAGGGAGATGTCGAAGCACTGGGGGGCGGTCTGGGCCACCACGGTCCCCGCGCCGATCGCCAGGTCGTCGATCTTGGCGTGGAGGTGGTTGAGCATGCCCGCGTGCTCGCACATCGCGCCCTTCGGCTCGCCGGTGGAGCCGGAGGTGAAGTAGATGTAGGCGAGTTGGCCGGGGTCGACGCGGATCCCGGGGTCGTCGTCGGCGTGCGGTTCGGCGTACGCCGTGTCGAACGGCAGCTTCTCGACGTCCGGCAGGGCGGCCAGCGCCCGGTCCAGGGTGTCCGTGCTGCCGGGCTCGGCCAGGGCCAGCCGGCAGCCGGCCCGGGACAGGGTCGCCTCGATCCGGCCGGCCGGGAAGTGCGGCTCGATCGGCAGGTACACGCCGCCCGCCTTGAAGACCGCCAGCACGGCCGCCAGCCAGTCGAGGGTGCGCTCGCAGACGACGGCGACCACGTCCTCCCGGCCCAGGCCTCTGGCCAGCAGGGCGCGTGCCAGCCTGTTGGCGCGCCGGTTGAGTTCGTCGTACGTCCACTCCCGCGTGCCGTGTACGGCCGCCACGGCCTGCGGATGGGCCCGCACCCGCTGTTCGAACAGTTCGTGCACGCGGGAGTCCGGCAGCGGGCGGTGCGGCCCGGCCAGGTCTTCCAGCTGCTCGCGCTGTTCCGCGGCCGACAACAAGCTCTGCCGGCTGTGGTCGGCGTCGGGGTCCGCCGTCATCAGCCGCAGCGCGGTCAGGTGGTAGTCGCCGATGCGGGCGGCGGCCCCGGCGTCCAGGGCGTCCGTGCGGTACCGCAGCCTGAGGGTCAGCCGGCCGGCCCGGTCGGACCAGCGCACGTGCAGGACACCGTCGGCGTGGGTCTCCTCGGCTCCGAGGGGACCCCAGACGACCTCGTACGGCGGCTCCGTCAGGCCGAGTTCGCGGCGCAGCTCCGCCACCGGGTGGTCCCGGTGCGTCAGCAGCTCCGCCTCGGCGTGCCCGGCGGCCGAGAGCAGGGCCGCCCAGCTCCCCGGGGGGACGGGCACCCGGCACGGCAGCGGCTCGCCGCCCACGCCGGTGGCGAGGCCCGCGACCACCTCCGGCTCGCCGGAGAGCACGGCCAGCACCTTGAGGTGGGCGGCCAGCAGCAAGGCATCGGCCGGCAGGCCCTGTCGCCCGGCCAGTTCGCGCACCGCCCGCGTCACGTCGTCCGGCACCGGTGTGTCGTGTCCGGCGTGCCCGGCCGTTCCCGGCACCGGTTCCCGCACCCACCGGGGCACGGTGGTGGCACCGCCGGCGGTCAGTGTCCGGGTCCAGAACTCCCGGTCCGTCTCCACGCGCGTTCCCATCGAATGGCCTTCCTCAACTCACGGTCGCCGTGGCGGCGTCAACTGATGTCGCAGTCCGGCCGACGCCTGCGGACCGGCAGTCGCGGCCCGGCATGTCCACCGCGGGATTGCCGCCCCACTGGGCGTTCGGGGGGACTTCCTCGCCCTTCATGAGGAAGGAGTCGGGCGCCAGCACGGAGCCGTCGCCCATGGTCACGCCGTAGTGCACATGGGCGGCGATGCCCAGCGTGCAGCCGGCGCCGAGCGTGGTGACGTCGGACTTGAAGGTGCCGTCCTCCTGCGAGTGGCACTGGATCTTGCTGCCGGCGTTGAGGGTGCAGTCGTCGCCGATGGTGGCGAGGGTCCGCTCGGTCAGGTAGCAGCCGTCGTCGAACACCCTGCGGCCGATGCGTACCCCCAGCAGCCGCCAGACCAGGCTCTTGAACGGGGTTCCGTTGAAGACGTTGAGGAAGTGGTCCGGCACCTTCCACAGCCGTTCGTGCCACCAGAAGTACGGGTCGTAGATCGAGCACAGCCGGGGGCGCAGCGCACGGAACGACGCGAGGCAGCGCTCCAGCAGGATGAAGTACCCGGTGGAGAAGGCGAGGGTGAGTGCCAGGTAGCCGGCGATCACCGCCTGTCCGAGCACGCCGTACAGGTCCACGGAGGCAAGACCGAACAGGGTGAGCGCGAAGGTGTGCAGCCAGCGCACGAACAGCATGAGCGCCATGGAGCGGAGGTTGTAGCGGTTCTTCGCGGCCAGCCGATGGCGAAACGTTTCTCCGGTTCGGAGATGGTCGAATCCGGCATCGCGCTCCACCGAGCGGGGGATCTCGAAGCACGGTGAGCCGAGGAGCCCCACGCCTTCGCGGATCTCGCCGTCGAGCGGGACCATCACCTTCGTCGCGAGCAGGCAGTTCTCCCCGGTCCTGGCGCCCGCCGGATAGGCGATGTTGTTGCCCAGGAAGTTGTGCGACCCGATCGAGGCCCGGGACAGCCGGAAGGACGTGCTGGAGAAGTCGGCGTTGAGGACGGAGAGGCCGTCGGCCACCATCGTCCCGCTGCCGACGCTGACCAGCAGCGGCGTCTCGTGCTGCACTTCGGTGCCGAAGTTCGACCCGGTCTGCTCCACCTTCGACAGGTCGTATCCGATACCGCGGAGGTAGCCCACGATGTAGGAGCTGTCGCCGAAGAGCCAGGCGAAGAACTTGACGTTCGTCATGCGGGCCGTGGTCCGCTGCAGCGCGTAGTGGAATCCGTAGAGCGGGTACACCTTGTCGGGCTTGACCACGAGGCCCACCAGCCGCGGCAGGGTGCACAGGGCCGCCAGCCCCAGGACGAGGAACCCGAAGAACAGCACGAGCGAGAGCAGTAGCGCGTCGGGGAGCAGTTGCGACCAGCCGAGCGCGGCCGTCGTCGGGTCGAGACGCTTGCCGATCGCCGGTACCTCGGTGAACAGCATGTAGACGCCGCCGACGACCAGCGGGACGTACAGGAAGATCAGCTGCAGCAGCGTGCCGAGGCCGAACCAGGCGCGGCGCAGGGTGCCGCAGTTCGCCGGGGCGACCCGGATGTAGTCGGTCCCGGTGGGCTCCGCCGGGGATCCGTGCCAGTGCTCGCCGTCCGGGACCGCCTGGCCGCTGTGCAGGGCGGAGGAGTGGCCGAGCTGGGCACCGTGTCCCAGGGACGTGTCGATGTCCAGGACCGTCTTCTCGCCGACGAAGGCGTCCGTGCCGAGGGTGATCCGGCCGGTCTGGATGTGTCCGGCGCACGCCCGGTAGCCGAGGAAGAAGGAGTCCTTGCGGATCACCGTGCCCGCGCCGATCGTCAACAGGTCGGTGCAGACGGGAACGGAGTGGGAGAGGATCGTGACGCCCTTGCCGATCCGTGCACCGAGGGCCCGCAGGTAGAGCACGTACAGCGGGGTCCCGGTGAGGAAGACCATCGGGTTGGCGTGCAACAGCACCTTGACGAGCCAGAACCGCAGGTACGTCAGGCTCCAGACGGGGAACTCACGAGGGCGCCAGCGTCCGACGAGCACCCATTTCGCTACGACGGGGAACGCGCACAGCGCCACGAACCCGGCGCTTCCGAAGAGCAGCGACCGCAGGTAGACGTCGGCCAGGCCCTTGCCGGAGGCGATCCACTCGTATCCCGCGGCGGTGACGAATCCGGAGACCAGGGAGTAGCCCAGGAAGACCAGCAACTGGAGGGTTCCGCAGAGCAGATGGTTCCGCCGGTTCACACGGGGTGCCGGCGTCGGCACGGGCGGCTGCGGGGTCTGTGCCGGATCGGCGGGAGCGGGAGCGGTCTCGCCGAGAGCCGCCGCCAGGCTCTGGATCGTGGGGTGCCGGTAGACGTCCCGCATGGACGGCGACGGCAGATCGGCGGTCTTGCGTATTCGTGCGCAGAACTGGGCCATGACCAGGGAGTTGGCGCCGAGGTCGGCGAAGAAGTGGCCGTCGACCGGGACGGACTCGGCATCGAGGAGGTCGGCCAGTGCCTGCGCGAGCCTCCGCTCCGTCTCCGCCCCCCTGGGGTCGGCGCCGGCCAGGGCGACGGCAGGTTCATCCGGCTCCGACACGACCTCGGAGGACTGCTCCACCATGCGATCTCCTGGAGAACGTGGATGTTCCTGATCACGAACCGGCGGATTCAGTTTGTCCGGATAAGGGCACTGGCTGCCACTTGTCCCATTGACCGGGCCGAGCAGCCTTCATGAGCCGTCAGGCCCGTATTTCCTTGGTTTCGCGCCAGGAAAGGGAGTGCGCGAATCACCCGAACGGCGGCCCCCCGGCCGGCAGCCCGTATCCCGGCGCGGCGGCCGTACCCGGATCCGTCCCGCGCCGGCGGGAGTCCTCACCGGCGGCGCGGGGGCCCGGAACCTCAGGGCACGTCAGTCGTCGGCACCGTCAGTCGTCGGCACCGTCCGCCGCCGCGGCGGACTCGTGTGCCGCGATGCCGACGAAACGGCGTACGGCCTCCACGGGCATGTCGAGCCCCTCGGAGGCGGCGCGCTCGTCACCGAACACCTGCACCGCCTCGGCGACGGCCACCGCCAGTTCGGCTTCCGCCTTGCGGACCTTGACCTCGGCCTTGTCCACCATGTCGACCACCGTCAGCTGGCGGCGCTGCTTCTCCTGGAGCCGCTGTTTACGAGAAGGCGCTTTGTCAGAGTTCTGCACAGTCACGACCAAGATCATATGCGGGCCTGTGCACCCGCACGAAATCGGCAACTCTCCCTCGTCGAAGCCCTGTTCAAAACCGGGAAGGCTCCCGCGTCAGGCCGTCAGCGTCGCCCACACCGCATGGCCGCTGGTGAGCCTCGACCGGTCGACGCCCCAGGAGTCGGCGAGCTGCTCGACGAGCAGCAGCCCCCGGCCGCCCTCGTCGTCAGGGCCGGGCTCGCGCCGGGGCAGGCCGCGGCCGGAGTAGTCGTGGTCGTGGACCTCCAGCCGCAGGCATCCGTCGGCGACCAGCCCCATGCCGCACAGGATCCGCACGCTCAGCGTGTGGATGACGGCGTTGGTGGCCAGCTCGGAGACGAGCAGCACCGCGTCCTCGCACAGGTCGCGGGACATTCCCCACTCGCCGAGCCGGGCTCTCACGGAGCGGCGGGCGACTCTGACGCTGGAGCGGTGCGAGGGCAGCTCGATCCAGTGCGCCCGGTCGGGCGCGTCGACGTCCAACAGGTCGCGGGGGGAGGTCACGTGGGGGGACACGGTGGCTGCCTTCCGTAAGGCGGGCGCGGCGGAGAGCGGGCGGAACTGGCGGAACGGGCAGAGCGCGGCAACGACCGCACGGAGAACGGGGCATGCGCCGTGATCGTGACCGCGATTTACTCAAGTAATCATGCGCGCAGGCAAGTTCAGGCTGCAACCGACTCCCTGATAATTTCAGTATGCGGGTATCGGTCTGGTCGCTTCATCAAGTGCCTGTCACACTCGTCCCGGTGACAGTCCCTCAGGAGGTAGGGCGTGAGCGAAGGCCGTTCGAACGCGGGCAGCACCAGTGCGCCCACCGTTCTCCGCATGATCCTGGGCCGCAGGCTCCAGGAGCGGCGGCAGGGCGCGGGCGTGTCACTGGAGGACGCGGCACGGGCGCTTCGGGTCACACCCCTGACCATCCGCCGGCTGGAGAAGGCGGAGGTGACGCTCAAGCCCCTCTACGTGGAGAAGCTCCTTGAGACCTACGGTGCCGACCGGCAGGAGCGGGAGGAGTTCGTCGCCTTCGCGGAGCGGGCCAACGAGCCCGGCTGGTGGCACACGTACCGGGACGTGCTGCCCACCTGGTTCAGCGCCTATGTGAGCCTGGAGACCGGTGCGAAGACCCTGCGCACGTACGAGCCGCACTACGCCACGGGGCTGCTGCAGACCCGGGAGTACGCGCGTCACGTGCTCAGCGGCGGTTTCCCGAACGACAGCGACGAGGACCTGGAGCGGCGGGTGAACCTGCGGCTGCGCCGTCAGGTCCTGCTGGAGCGCTCCGACGCTCCGACGCTGTGGGTGGTGATGGAGGAGGCCGTCCTGCACCGGGTCGTCGGCGGGCCCGAGGTGATGCGGGAGCAGATCGAACGGCTGCTGGAGGCCTCGGAGCTGGAGCACGTGAGCGTCGACGTCGTGCCGTTCACCGCCGGTGCCCATGTGGGCGTGTGCGCCCCGTTCACCTACTTCCGTTTCGCGGAGCCCGAGCTGCCGGACGTCGTCTACACGGAGGTCCTCTCCGGCGCGATGTACCTGGACCAGCGCTCCGACGTCGTCGCCCACCTGGAGGCGCACAACCGCATGTCCCTGCTGACCTCCGACGCGCACAGCAGGGCGCTCCTGAACCGCATGCGCAAGGAGTACTCATGACCACCTTCGACACCTCCTTCGACGGCAGCGTCCACGACGTGTACAACGGCATGCCCGCATCGGACCTGGGGGAACAGGGCTGGGAGTCGCCCTGGAGCGGCCCCAACGGCGGTCAGTGCGTGCAGACCAAGCAGCTCGCCGACGGCAGGATCGCGCTGCGGCAGTCGACGGATCCGGCCGGCCCCGCGCTGATCTACACCCCGGAGGAGATCACCGCGTTCGTCGCGGGGGTCAAACGCGGCCTCGCCGACCACCTGACCACCGGCTGACCCCTCCCCCACGCTCCCCCTCTGAAAGGTTCAGGATGACCAACTCGCCCGTGGCCCGGGACATCGACACCAGCAGGCCCCACTCCGCCCGCATGTACGACTACTACCTGGGCGGCAAGGACCACTTCGATGTCGACAAGCTGGCCGCGGAGACCGTGGCGGCCGCCTACCCGGGCATCTTCGTGTGCGCGCGGGAGAACCGTGCCTTCATGCACCGGGCGACCCGTGTCCTCGCGCGCGAGCACGGCATCCGGCAGTGGCTCGACATCGGCACCGGCATCCCCACCGAACCGAACCTGCACCAGGTGGCCCAGTCCGTGGTCCCCGACGCCCGGGTGGTGTACGCCGACAACGACCCGCTGGTACTCAAGTACGCCGAGCGTCTGATGCGCAGCACGGCGGAGGGCCGTACCACCTACATCGAGGCGGACGTCAACGATCCGCAGGCACTGCTGGACGCCCCCGAACTGGCGGAGGTCCTGGACCTCGGCCGGCCGGTGGCGCTCTCCCTCAACGCCCTGATGCACTTCGTGACGGACGCGCAGGACCCGTACGGCATCGTCGGCCGGCTGCTCGACGTGCTTCCCTCGGGCAGCGCGCTCGCATTGAGTCACTGCACGCCCGACTTCGACCCGGACACCTGGCAGAAGGTCACCGACATCTACAACAACGCCGGAACGCCGGTGCAGTTCCGCTCGCGGGCGGACGTGGCGCGGTTCTTCGACGGCCTCGAACTGCTCGACCCCGGTGTCTCCGTCGGCCACCGCTGGCGCCCGGACACCGAGCCGACCGCCACCGACGCGGAGGTCAGCCTGTGGACCGGGGTGGGCATCAAGCCGTAGGGACCATTCCGAGGGGGGATCCGCCTCCGGGCTGCCGTACCGCGCGGGGACACGGCGGTACGACAGCCCGGGGGTGTCAGCCGATGTGGTAGCTGTCGCCGTACACCTTCCAGTCCAGCGGGGTGTTCAGACACAGGTTGCCCTTGTTCAGGAAGACCCGCTGCTCGGTGTCGACCCGGGTGGTGTCGCTGTGCGCCTCCTCCTGCTTCATCGCCCACACCCGGGCGTCGAGGAAGGCGTTGAGGTACGTCGTCTCGTTGCCGCCCTGGGCCGGCGGCTTGGCCTTGGCGAGGGCGCGCTTGCGTATGTTGCGGAAGCTGGTGGCGTCGTCGCCGTCGCCGTGCATGACGATGGCGTCGTAGTAGGTGAACTGCCCCAGCGTGCCCAGCCCGTCCGTCTTGCCCTGCTGCACGGCCGGGTTGAAGTACACGCGGTCGCGTTCGTCGTTCTGGGCCTGCTGGAAGGCGGTGTCCTGGGCGGCCTTGCGCCAGTCGGCGGGGAAGTTCGGGTCGAGGCCGCTGTGCGAGTCGGTGCCGTTGACCCGGCGCAGCGCCGGCAGGTACTTGGCGAGCACGTTGGAGGGCTTGCGGTCGGTGTAGAGCTGGACGAGGTCGAGCATGTCGCCGGTGCCGGAGCAGAAGCCGATGATCCCGGCGGTGTAGCCGCGGCCGTCGCCGATGTCCTCGATGTACTTGTACTGCGCCTTCCAGTCGAGCGAGGAGTTCTCCGCGCTCGACACCAGCTTCATGGCGATCTCCTTCTTCGCCGGGTCGTCGAGGCCGACACAGCTCGCGGCCGCCGGGGCGGCGGCGGAGGCGTGCGCCGGGCGCAGCAGCACGGCTCCGGCACCGACGGCGGACGCGCCCAGCAGGGCGAGCAGGGTACGGCGGGAGGTCAGGACCGGGTTCGTGGTGGTGTCGTTCGGATTCCGCACAGGGGCTCCAGTGGGGGGTTGAGGCGAGTTTCCGTTAGGAAGGTTTCCTATCAGTAGATGGCACTGATGTGTACCCGTCACACAGAAAGTTCGTAGAGTCGAACAAGCCCGCCGGCGCGGTCCGGGGCGTCCGACGCGGGTCAGCCGGTGGCGGTCCAGGCCTTCGGCCCGATGCCGCGCCACTCGATCAGCTCGGGGTCGTCGACCGTCGTACTGGACTCGGGCAGGCCGGCGCGGCGCAGGAACTCGACGACATCGAGCAGGTGGTACGCGATGCCGACGTACTCTCCGCGGATGGTGACCCGCCGGCCGCCGTCGGGGCCCGGCGGCTGCACGATCACAGGCGCGCCTTCCATAGTGACCGCATGCCCCCTGACGGCACGGATCATGCCGCGGACAGGGCCACCCGGCGGATGCCGGCAAGCAGGGGCGAGGCCCTCGGAGGCGGCGCTCCCGCGGGTGGGGCCTGAAATCGGTGGTTGGCCGAGAGTTTCGGGGGCGGAGTGACGGGAGGGCGGTTCGGTGCATCCGATACGCGCCAATAACCGCCGCCCGGGGTGGTGGGACGGCGTCCGCCGCCGCGCCCGCGGGGCGGTCCGGGCGGATCGCCGGGCACTTGCGGGTTTTGCCGGCCGATTACGCCTTCACGTGCCGGTTACAGCATCTTCACAGTGCGCGCGCTTTCGGTCACTCGGCGTGTCGGTTAGGTCGTCCGGAGAAGACGCCCGCACAGGGGCTGCCTAGCCTCCCCGCCATGCGATCACCACTGATGAGACGCTTCGGCCTCGGCGCCGCCCTCGCCCTCGCCCTGGCCCTGTTCGGGCTGGCCCCCAGCGCGAGCGCCGACCCGGCACCGGCCGGGCTCACCTTCGCCACCGACGCCGCGACCACCGCGCCCGGTGGCACGGTGCACCTGTCGATGACGATCACCAACAACAACACCTACGACATCTGGTTCGTGTACCAGACGATCGACCCGACATATCTGACCACACAGCGCCCCGACCTGAAGTACAGCTTCACCGGCTGCAGCCTGGCCGCGTCCGACGGCACCGCCACCGCCTGCTCCGGCACCGGGCCCACCAACCTCGGCACCGACTACGGCGCCACCGTCCCGCCCGGCCAGAGCCGCACCGTCACCCTGACGCTCAGCGTGGCCGCCGACTCCGGCTGCAACGGCAACATCGGCTTCTACTCGTACTACTACGCCGAGTTCAGCGACTCCACGAACACGAGCGGCGGCCCGGTCTACACGCCCGAGACGCGCGTCCTGTGCGCCTGACGGCCTGTCGGGGATGACCTGAAAAGCTCTGCGATCAACCGATGATCCAGGGCCGGGCACTCCTGCCCCCCTTGAGGGCCCGGCCTGCACCGCGGACGGAAAAAAGCCCAACTCGGTTCCATCTACGGCCTGTTGGTCGCCTGCTTTTTTCCGTCACGTTTCGCAACACGACCGCGAAAGCTACACACAGCCACCACTATGTGACGCGACGGATGCGTCGGCGACTGGCCTCTCAGGGGAAGCCGGCGTCGGGGCAAGGGAGTGCGTCCGCTCTGCGGAGCCGCGCTCACCCCGTCCGGGGAGGGGACTTCACCGCATGAAGCGGACCATACGCACGACCGTGCTCACGGTCGGTGCGCTCATCGCCGCGCTCGGCCTGCCGGCCGGTGCGGCCCATGCAGACGACGCACCCAGAATCGACTTACGCGTACTGCTGGTCAGCGACGGCGGACCGTCGACCGCCGCCATCGCCGCCGAACTGACCGACGACGGCACGCCGTTCACCGAGATCGATCTGACCCGGTCCGGGCGGCAGGTCATCGACGCCGGCTTCCTGGCGGACACCGTCGACGGACGGGCGCGCGCCAAGTTCCAGGCCGTGGTGCTGCCCGACGACAACCCGTTCGCCTCCGGGTCGAGCGAAATGGCGGCACTCACAGCGTACGAACAGGTTTACCAGATCCCCCAGGTCGATGCCTATACCTATGCGCGTCCGGAAGCCGGTCTGCAGTACCCGGTGGGCAGCGCGGGCTACTCCGGCAGCATCGACGGCACCCGGGCCGACGTGACCGCCGCCGGCAAGGCGGGCCCCTTCGGATACCTCGACGGCACCGTCCCCTTCGAGGACAACGGCCCCTCCGTCGGCGAGAGTTACGCCTACCTCGCGCAGCCGGCGGCCGGCGCCGACTTCACGCCCTACGTCGAGGCGACGATCCCTGGATCGTCCGCCAAGGGCTCCCTGGTCGGCGAGTACCGGCACGACAGCCGGCGTGAGCTCGTCGTGACCTTCGTCTACAACCAGTACCAGGAACAGTTCCGGCTGCTGGCCCGCGGCATCGTCGAGTGGATGACCGGCGGGGTGCACCTGGGCGCCTCCCGCAACTACTTCGCCGTACACGTGGACGACGTGTTCGCCGAGGACGACCGCTGGAACAGCGAGCTCAACTGCACGCCCGGTGACGTCGACTGCACCGACCCCGGCGCCACGGCCGACCCGATCCGGATGACGTCCGCCGACGTCGACTACGCGGTGGCCTGGGAGCAGAGCGAGAACTTCACCTTCGACCTCGCCTTCAACGGCTCCGGAAGCGTCGACCAGCGCGACGACAACAACGGCGTCGACGAGCTCGCCGACAAGCTGGTCGCGGACAAGAACGACTTCCGCTGGATCAACCACACCTACACGCACGCCTTCCTCGGCTGCGTGCAGAACACCACCGTGGTGCCCTGGGTGTGCGAGACCAACTCCGACGGCAGCACCCGGTGGGTCAGCCAGAACGACATCTCCGACGAGATCGCGAACAACCGGGTCTGGGCCGAGACCAACGGACTCCCCCTGGAGAACGACGAGTTGGTCACCGGCGAGCACTCCGGGACGGCGATCCTGCCGCAGCAGCCCGACGACAACCCGAACCTGGCGCCCGCCCTCGCGGCCAACGGCGTCGACTGGCTCGGCTCCGACAACTCCCGTGACCCGCAGCAGCGTCAGGTCGGCGCGGCCGAGACGGTGCCCCGCTACCCGATGAACATCTTCTACAACGCGGGCAAGGCCTCCGAGGAGGTCGACGAGTACAACTGGCTGTACACCAGCCGCGCCCAGGGCGGCAGCGGTATCTGCGAGGACAACCCGACCACCACGACCTGTCTGTCGGCGCCCCTGGACACCAGCACCGGTTACACCGACGAGATCGTGCCGCTGGAGACCCGGATCGACCTCGGGCACGTGCTGTCCAACGACCCGCGGCCGCACTACATCCACCAGTCGAACCTGACCGAGGACCGCATCGCCTACCCGGTGCTGAACGGCGTACTCGACGGCTACCAGGCCCTGTTCGCGGACAACACCCCCGTGGTGAACCTGCGGATGAAGGACATCGGCACCGAGCTGAAGCGCCGGGCCGACTGGCAGGCCGCCCTCCAGGCCGGCCAGGTCACCGCCTACCGCATCGGCGACACCGTGACCGTCGAGGCACCGGCCGGCCTTGAGGTCACCGCGACCCTGCCGACCGGGACCACGGCGGGCGGCGCCGCGTTCGGCTCGGCGTACGCGGGCGCGGTCTCCGGCTGGACCCCCTCGACCGGCGCCGCGATCGGCCTGACCCTGCCCGCCACCACCGCCACCACCGCCGCCCCGGCGGTCACGGCGGACCGCTCCGCCGCCCCGGCCACCGATCCCGCGCCCGCCACCCGGGTCCCCGCGGGCGTGGCCGAGTCGGTACCCGCCACCATCGGCAACTGAACAGCGCTCCGCAGCACAGACGACCGAAGCGAGAACCGCACCGCGGTCCCGGCCGCCCACCCGGCGACCGGGACCGGCACGACCACCCCCCACACCTCGGCCGTGGAGCACCCCGATGCCCGTTCCCGACGGCGCGCCCGACACCCGCACTACGCGCGTCACCCTGCTCACCGAAGGCACCTACCCGCACAGTCACGGCGGCGTCAGCGTCTGGTGCGACCAACTGGTGCAGGGCATGCCCGACATGGACTTCGACGTGGTCGCCGTCACCGGCACCGGACGCGAGCCCGTCGTCTGGGAGCTGCCCCCACACGTCTCGAACGTGTGGTCCGTGCCGATGTGGGGCGAGCCGCCCGCGGGCCGCGCGCCCCGGGGCCGGGCCCGCCGTGAACTCGCCGACTCCTACGGCCGGTTCCTCGCCGCGCTGCTCGACCCGCGGGAGGAGGACGGCTTCCCGGCCGCCCTGTACGCGATGGCGCGCTCCGCGGCGGACGGCACGCTCAGCCCGTTCCTGCGCACCGACCCGGCGATCACCGTCCTGACCTCGCTGTGGAACCGGCCCGGCATCGCCGTGCGCGAGGCCCGGCCCACCCTGCACGACGCGCTCACCGCGACCGCGCTCCTGGAGCACGCGCTGCGGCCGCTGGCCGCTCCGCTGCCCGAGACCGGCGTCGCACACGCGGTGAGCGGGGGCGTCGCCGCGCTGCCGGGGCTGGCCGCACTGGAACAGCACGGGGTCCCGCTGCTGCTCACCGAGCACGGGGTCTACCTGCGGGAACGCTACCTCGGCTATCGCACCGCGCCCTACCGCTGGCCGGTCAAGGCGGTCGTGCTCGGCTTCTTCCGCCTGCTGGCCCGCGAGTCCTACCGCAGGGCCGCCCTGATCACCCCGGGCAACCGCTACAACCGGCTCTGGGAGGAGGAGGGCGGCGCGGATCCGGAGTCCATCCGCACCGTGTACAACGGCGTCGACCCGGCCGCGTTCCCGGCAGCCGGACCGGAGCCCGAGGTGCCCACGCTCAGCTGGGCGGGCCGGGTGGACCCCATCAAGGACCTGGAGACCCTGATCCGGGCCTTCGCCCTGGTCCGCGCTCAACTCCCGGAGGCCCGGCTGCGGTTGTTCGGCGGCACGCCCCGGGGCGGCGAGGCCTACCGGGAGCGCTGCGCGGCGCTGGCCGCCGAGCTCGGGCACGGCGACGCCGTCACCTTCGAGGGCCGCGTGGACGACATCAAGGATGCCTACGCGGCCGGCAACGTCGTGATGCTCTCCAGCATCAGCGAGGGCTTCCCGTTCACCCTGATCGAGGCCATGTCCTGCGGGCGGGCCACCGTCTCCACCGACGTCGGCGGGGTCCGGGAGGCGGTCGGCGACACCGGGCTGGTCGTCGCGCCCAGGGATCCGGCGGCGATGGCCGCGGCCGCCCTGGAGCTGCTGGGCGATCCGGTGCGCCGCGGGGCGATGGGCGAGGCGGCCCGGCTGCGGGTGATCGAGCAGTTCACGCTCCGGCAGACCATCGACACCTTCCGCGCCATCTACCTCGAACTACCGGACCGCGCAGGCGAGTCGGCGGCCTGGCCGGTCCCGGCCCCGCTGTCCGCCGCGGGCGTCACCGGGAGCGTGGCCCGGTGAGCGGACCGATGTCCCTCGAACCCGGCGGCTCCGAACAGGAGACCCTGGCCCTGCGCCTGGCCGAGCCCAGGCCGCCGCGCCGCCGCCGGCCGCGCTGGGCCCTGGACGACACCACGCTGACCGTCCGGCTGCCCCGGCGCGGCCCGGACGAGGACGCGGTCAGCGAGCTCGCCGCCGAACTCGCCGACCGCGTCGGCCCCGCCGTCCACCCCTACGAGGTGGCCGCCCTGCTGGAGTCGGAGGGCCTGTCCGCCGCCGTGATCAACGAGCGGTACGGCCACCCGAACCTGTTCTCGCTCGCCTCCGCGCTCTACGAGCGGGTGCCCAGGACCTTCCCGGAACCCGCGCCCGCGGCCGACCCCTGGCGCCCGGACACCGTGCGCTGTCTGCTGCGGGGCGTGCTGTTCGCGCTGCCCGGACTGGCCTGTCTGCTGACCGCGCCGCTGTGGAACGCGGCCGGGCAGGCCGCGGCCCTGATCGTGGCGGGGCTGGTGTCCTGGGCGTGGGGGCAGGCCCTCGGCCACCGCGCCCACCTGCGGATGGCGAGCGGCCGCCACGAGGCCGGCCGTACCCTCCTGCTCGGTGCCCCGGTCGGGGCGGTGCTGGCCACGGGGGCGGCCGCGGTGGTCGCCGGGGGCGGCCCGGTCGTCCTGGCCGCGGCGGCCCAGTCGGTCTACCTGGCCGCGGCGGGCGTGCTCCTCGTACTGGCCCGGGAGCGGCTGCTGCTGGCCGCGCTCAGCCCGCTGATCGCGGGGACGGCCGTGCTGTCCCGGTGGGAGCCGGGCCGTCTGCTACGGGCAGGGCTGCCGGCGCTGGCCCTGGCCGCCACGCTCGGCGTCACGGGCTGGGTCCTGTGGCGCACCCTCACCCTGCCGGCCGCCGCCGTGGCGGGCCGTCCGAAGGTGCTGTGGTCGCTGCCGTACGGCCTGTTCGGTCTGGCGGCCGGGGTGCTGGTGCTCCTGGAGGGACTCCGGGAGCACCGCGCGCCGTACGCGGTGATCGTGCTCACGGTGAGCATGGGCCCGGCCGAGTGGCTGCTGTACCGCTACCGGGGGCTGTCCGTCGCCGCGCTGCGCGCCACCGCCACCCCCGCCGCGTTCCTGCTGCGCTCGGCCGGCATCCTCGCCCTCTGCCTGCTGCTGTACCTGCTGCCGCTGCTGCCGGCCGCCCTGGTCACGGGCGCCGACCCGGCCGCCCTGCTGCTGCTCGCGGCCACCCTGTGGACCGCGCTGCTGCTCCAGGCGTTCGGCGCGGCCTGGCCGTCGGCCGCGCTCTGTGTCACGGCCGCCGCCGTCGCCGGCGCGGTCACCCTGCTCGGTCTCCCCGGGGCCGGCCTCGCCCTGCCGCTGTGTTGCGGCGCCGCCGCTCTGTCTCTGGCGGCCTGCGCCCTTGCGCTGCTCGGCCGCCCCGCCCCGCACGGATAGTCACTCCCCCCACGCACAACCAATCGGAAGGACACCGCAGTTGACCTCCCAACCACTCGCCGCCGTCACCGGGGCCGAGGGTTTCATCGGCTCGCACCTCACCGAGGCGCTGGTCGCCTCCGGGCACCGGGTGCGGGCCATGGCCCAGTACAACTCCTTCTCCTCCTACGGCTGGCTGGAGACCCTCGCCCCGGACGTCCTGGACCAGGTGGAGATCGTCCTCGGCGACGTCCGCGACCCCGGCTCGGTCCACGGCCTGCTCGACGGCGCCGACGCCGCCTACCACCTGGCCGCGCTGATCGCGATCCCGTACTCCTACCGAGCCCCGCACAGCTACGTGGACACCAACGTCACCGGCACCCTGAACGTCCTGGAGGCGGTCCGCGCGCTTGGCACGCCCCGGCTGGTGCACACCTCGACCAGTGAGACGTACGGCACCGCGCGGACCGTGCCGATCACCGAGGACCACCCGATCAACGCCCAGTCCCCATACGCCGCTTCGAAGGCCGGCGGGGACCGGCTCGCCGACAGCTACCACGCCAGTTTCGACACCCCGGTGGTGACACTGCGGCCGTTCAACACGTTCGGGCCGCGCCAGTCGATGCGCGCGGTGATCCCCACCGTCATCGGTCAACTCGCCGCCGGGGAACGGACGATCACCCTCGGCGACCTGCGCCCCACCCGGGACTTCCTGTTCGTCAAGGACACCGCCCAGGCGTTCCTCACGGTCGGCACCGCGCCCGCCGAACAGGTGGTGGGCCGCGCCTTCAACGCCGGTACCGGCACGGAGATCTCGGTCGGCGACCTGGTCGCGCTGATCGGCAAGGTCATGGACACCGCCGTCGACGTCCGCGAGGACGAGGCCCGGATCCGGCCCGCGGGCTCGGAAGTGATGCGGCTGGTCGCCGACGCGAGCAGGCTCACCGCGGCCACCGGCTGGCGGCCCGCGCACTCCCTGGAGGAGGGACTGGCGCAGACCGCCGGGTTCTTCCGCGACCCGGCCAACCTCGCCCGCTACAAGACCGGCATCTACAACATCTGACCTCGTCCGGCACGTCTGCGTACCCCCCCCAGAAGGAGGATCCCCCCATGCACGCAGTGATCCTGGCCGGAGGCAAGGGCGTCCGGCTGCGCCCCTACACGACCGCGCTGCCCAAGCCGCTCGTCCCCATCGGCGACCAGCACGCGATCCTGGAGATCGTGCTGCGCCAGCTCTCCACGGCCGGCTTCACCAGCGTCACCCTCGCCATCGGCCATCTCGGCGAGATCATCCGCGCCTATGTCGGCGACGGCTCCCAGTGGGGCCTGGCCGTCGACTACGCCACCGAGGAGAGCCCGCTGGGCACCATGGGCCCGCTGCTCAACCTGCGCCGGCGGCTGCCCGAGACGTTCCTGGTGATGAACGGCGACATCCTCACCGACCTCGACTACGCCGACGTCCTCGCCCGGCACAGAGCCTCCGGCGCCCCGCTGACCATCGCCACCTACGCCCGCCAGGTCCACATCGACTTCGGGGTGCTGACCACCGCCGACGGCAAGGTCGTCGCGTTCACCGAGAAACCGAGCGTGGACTACCGCGTCTCGATGGGCGTCTACGGGCTGTCCCGTGCCACGCTCGACGACTACACGCCCGGACTCCCGCTCGGCTTCGACGAGTTGGTGATCGATCTGCTGGAGGCCGAAACCCCGCCGCACGCCTACGAGTTCGACGGGTACTGGCTGGACATAGGCCGCCCGGACGACTACGACCGGGCCAACGCCGAGTTCACCAGCCGCAAGCCGCTTCTGCTCAAGGGAGCCTGAGCACGTCATGCGCATTCTCGTCCTGGGCCGCACCGGTTATCTGGGCGCCCATGTCGCCGCGGGGCTGCGGGCCGTGCCCGACGCGCAGGTCCTCGGCGCCGGCCGCGCGACCGGCGCCGAGCACGGCGTGGAGCACCGCGTGGAGCACCGCGTCGACCTCGCCACCGTCCGCCCCGAACAGCTGGCCAAGACCCTGGCGCCGGTCGCGCCCGACGCCGTGGTCAACTGCGCGGGCGCGACCGGCGGCGACGCGGTCGCCCTCGCCGAGGTCAACGCCCGTGGCCCGGCGGTGCTGTGCGCCGCGCTGCGCGACGCGGCCCCGGCGGCCCGTCTGGTGCACCTGGGTTCGGCCGCCGAGTACGGCCCCGGAGTCCCGGACGTCCTGGTGACCGAGGAGGCGCCCACCAGCCCGGTGGGCCCGTACGGTGCGACCAAGCTCGCGGGCACGGCCGCGGTGACCGCGGCCGGCCTGGACGCGGTGGTGCTGCGGGTGGGCAACCCGGTGGGGCCCGGGGCACCGGCCGCCTCGCTGCCCGGCCGGATCACCGCCATGCTCCGCGAGGCGGGCCCGGACCCGGCGGCGGTGCTGCGGCTCGGGGACCTGTCGGCGTTCCGCGACTTCGTGGACGTACGGGACGTGACACGTGCGGTGGTCCTGGCGGCCACCGCACCCCGGCCGCTGCCGCCCGTCCTCAACATCGGCGGCGGCCGGGCCGTACCGGTGCGCGAGCTGGTGCGCGCCCTGGCCGGCCGGGCCGGCTTCCGGGGCCGGGTCGAGGAGAGCACGACCGGCTCGGTCCGCTCGGCGAAGGTCTCGTGGCAGTGCTCCGACATCTCCGCCGCCGGGCGGGCCCTGGGCTGGCGCCCCGCCCACACCCTGGACGACGCGCTCACCGCCCTGTGGGAGAGCGACGGTACCCGGTGAACCTGCTGGTTCCGCTGTATGTGCACCCGGCCGAGGACCCGGGCGCCTGGCACCGCCTGATCACCGCCGCGCACCGCACCTACGGCGTGGTCCTCAACCCGGCCGACGGCCCAGGCGACCACCCCGACCCGGCGTTCGCCGCGGCGGCCGACGCGCTGCGCACCGCCGGGGCGCTCCTGCTGGGGTACGTCGACACCGACTACGGCATGCGCGGACAGGCCGAGGTCACCGAGGACATGCGCCGGCACGAGGAGTGGTACGCGGCCGACGGCTGCTTCCTCGACCGGGTGACGGCGACCCCGCAGGGCCTGCCCGCCTGCCGCAGACTGGTGCGCGCCGTACGGAAGGCGGGCGCCGGGAGGGTGGTGCTCAACCCGGGCGTCCACCCGGCGCCTGGCTACCTCCGGCTCGCCGACCTGACCGTCACCTTCGAGGGCCACTGGTCGACGTACGTCTCGGCGTTCACCCGGCCGGCGTGGGCCTCCCGGCAGCAGCCGGAACGGCTGTGCCATCTCGTCTATGGCGTGCCCGAGGCCCTGGTCCCGCTCGCCGTGCGCACCGCGCACCGGCGGGGCGCGGCGGTCTGCGGCCCGGTGACGGGCGAACCGCCCAACCCCTGGGCCGAGTTGACACCGGCCCTGACCGGGGCGGAGGCGGAGCGATGAGGACACGCGCCCGGCCGCAGGGGCGGATCCTGCTGCCCGCCGCCCTGACCGCGGCGCTCCTGGCGGGCTGCTCCGCACAGCCGGACGGCCCGTCCACACCCGCGAAGTCCCCCACCGCGCACCGGAACTCCCCCGCTCCGTCGGACTCCCCCGGGGCAAGCCCCGCCGGCGCCGTCTGGAAACCCAGGCCGGGCCTGGCCTGGCAGTGGCAGCTGGACGGGGAGGTCGAGCCGACGGTGGACGTGCCCGTCTACGACATCGACGGCTTCGAGAACTCCGCGGCGGACGTGGCCGCGCTGCACCGCGCCGGCCGCAAGGTCATCTGTTACGTCGACGTCGGCGCGTGGGAGGACTTCCGGCCCGACAAGGACGACTTCCCCCGCTCGGTGCTCGGGAAGACCAACGGCTGGGCGGGCGAACGCTGGCTGGACATCCGCAAGCTTTCCGTCCTGCGGCCGATCATGGAGCGGCGCTTCGACATGTGCCGCGACAAGGGCTTCGACGCGGTCGAGCCCGACCTGGTGGAGGGCTACGGCAACGACACCGGTTTCCGGCTCACCGCGGCCGACCAGCTCCGCTACAACCGCATGATCGCGGACATCGCCCATGAACGCGGCCTGTCCGTGGGCCTCAAGAACGACCTGCCGCAGATCCCCCAGCTGCTCGCCGACTTCGACTTCGCGGTCGACGAGGAGTGCGCCCAGTACGACGAGTGCGCGCGCCTGACCCCGTTCGTCAAGGCGGGCAAGGCCGTCTTCCACGTGGAGTACAAGGAACCGACCAGCGCCTTCTGCGCCGAGTCCCGGCGGCTGGGTCTGTCGTCCATGCGGAAGAAACTCGAACTGGGGGTGTGGCGCGAGCCCTGCTGACGGCGGCGCGGGGAGGTCAGCGGACGACGTCGAAGACGTTCTTCTGCACGCCGTTGGCGTAGACCTCGTGCTCGACCAGCTTCAGCTTCTGGGTGTCCTTGTCCGAGGCGCTGAACAGACGCTTTCCCGCACCGAGCAGCAGTGGGTGGACGAGCAGGTGGTAGCGGTCGATCAGGCCCGCGTCGGACAGGGCGTGGTTCAGCGCGGCGCTGCCGTGGACGATGACCGGGCCGCCCTCGGTCTCCTTGAGGGCGGCGACCTCGTCGAGCGAGCGCAGGATGGTGGTCTCGCCCCAGTTCGACACCAGGTCGCCCGCGGTGAGGGTGGTGGAGAGGACGTACTTCGGCAGCGTCCTGTAGTGCGCGAACTCCGCCATGTCCGGCCACACCGGGCTGAACGCCTGGTAGCTGACCCGGCCCAGCAGGACCGCGGCCGACTCCTTCTGCTCGCGCTCCTTGATCTCGAACGCCTCGGGGACGAACTCGACGTCCTTGAAGGTCCACCCGGAGTTCCGGTAGCCGGGCTCGCCGCCCGGGCCCTCGACGACCCCGTCGAGAGAGATGAATGCAGTGCTGATCAGGGTACGCATCGGGGCTTCCTCGCCGTCTCGGGTCTGCTGCGGTCCTCCGCGCCACAAGCCTCCAGCCGACAACTAAATTTGTCAAGGAAACTCAACTTGTCGGACACCGCACCCCCTGGCCGAGTTGGTGGAATATTCAACTACCTCGCCCTGTTGTCAGGGCCGAAGGAGGTCACGAGTGGACACGACGTACGACACGACTCAGGACACGACGTACTACGACCGGGGAACCGCCGCCGAACGCTGGGCGCGGGCCCAGCTGTTCTTCGACGCCAAGGACTACGCGGGCGCGGCCCGGGTGCTCGCCAGGCTGGTCGAGGAGGCTCCGGAGCAGACCGGCCCGCGGCTGCTGCTGGCGCGGTCCTACTACCACTCGGCCCAACTGCGCCGCGCGGAGGCCGAGTTGCGCGAGATCGTCGAGCGCGACCCGGTGGAGCACTACGCCCGGCTGATGCTGGGCCGTACGCTCCAGCGGCAGGCCAGGCACGAGGAGGCGGAGCCGCATCTGCGGATCGCCTCGGCGCTGGCCGGGGACTTCCCGCAAGAGTGAGCAGCGATCGAAGAGGGCCCCCGGATCTCCGGGGGCCCTCCGGCCGTCACAGCGGGGTGGCCGCGTGCAGGACCAGGAACAGGGTCACGGCCGAGTTCGCCGAGGACATCGCCGATACGAGGGTGCCCGCGGCGGCGCCCCAGACGGCGAGGCCGGCCGCGGTGAACGTGGCGGGCCGGCTGCGGGCCACCGGGGCGGGGCCGAGCAGCGCGGCGACCCGGCGCGGCACCGGACCGGTGCCGGCCAGTGCGGCCAGCGTCGGCGCCGGGGTGCCCGTGGACAGCAGCGCCGCCTTGCCGATGGCCCGCGCGACCGTGCGCCGGTCCGCCACCGAGCGGGCCGCCTCCTCGTCCGCCCACCGCTCGGCCGTGTAGACGACGGCGGTGCGCAGGGGCCGCAGGAACGGGTTGGCGCGCGCCGCCAGATGGACGGCGAGCAGGTGCCGGTGGTGACGGGCGGCGAGATGGGCGCGCTCGTGCGCGAACAGGGCCCGGCGTTCACCGGGGGCGAGACCGGAGAGGAGCGCGGTGGTGACGACGATGCGGTCGGGGAGCGCGTAGGCGTAGGGGACGCTGTCGGGCAGGACCGAGACCTCCCGGCCGGGCAGTCCCCTGAGCGCTCGCCGGGCCAGCCGGGTGACCCGGCGGTGCCGGTGAAGGGTGCTGCCGCACAGGACCGCGACCGCGGCGAGGGCGGGGATGGCGGCGCGGCCGGCGATCTCGTCGTGCGGTACGGCGGCCCGTACCTCCGGTTCGGACCAGCCGTCCGGGAGGGGGTTGCCGGGGAGCTGGGCGGTGCCGACCACCATCAGCAGAGCCAGGCAGAGCGTGCTGCATCCGGCCATGACCACGGCCATCGCGGTGAGCAGCCGGGTGGCGGTGCGCGGATGCAGCCGCCCCTCGGCCAGCCGGGCGACGGGCCACGCGGTCAGCGGCAGGACCAGCGGCAGGAAGACGAAGACCCCCATGGGCGGTCAGTCTTCCGTACCGCCGTGGTCCGTGGGCGAGGTGCGCCGAATGTTCACCCGGCCCGGTCCGGCGGCCTCCAGCAGGGCCCGCAGCACCTGCTCGTCATCGGGCGGCAGGGCGGTGACGAAGCTGGCGAGCACCGCCTCGCGGTCCCGTTCGCCGTCGAGGAGCCGACGCATCCGCAGGGCGGCGAGCCGGGCCACGTCGGCGGTGGGCGTCCACAGGAAGGAACGGCCCCGCCGCTCGCGGGCGACGACGTCCTTGGCGAGCAGCCGGGTCAGGATGGTCACGACGGTGGTGTAGGCGAGGTCGCCGCCGAGCCGCTCCTGCACCCAGGCGGCGGTGACGGGACCGTCGGCCTCGCGCAGCACACCCAGCACCTGGCCCTCCAGCTCCCCCTGCCCCCGCCGGGCCCGCGCCATAGTCCCCGTCTCCCTCCGGCGTAGGTGGTGACACGCGTATCGACGTGTCTGACCACGCTACTTCACGCCGGCCCTGCCCCCGTACGTCCGCCGCCCGCGACGGTGCGCGATCTCGCCGAGGACGATGTCCACGGCGAGGAAGGCGGCCAGCGGGATCCCGAGCAGTGGCACGAAGTAGCCGAGGACCGCGATGACCGCCATCGCCGGGACGAGGAGGGACGGCGGGACCTCGGCCCAGGCCCCGCGCGGTATCGGCCGGCCGAAGGCGGACCCGCGGCCGCGCTGCCACCACATGCGGTAGCCCCACAGGATCAGCAGGATCAGGGAGAGCGCGAGCAGTGCCAGGGCGAGCTGGTTGACGAGGCCGAAGAGGATGCCGGTGTGCAGGTCGATGCCCCAGCGGGTGAGTTTGGCGAGCACCGGATAGTCGGCGAAACGGAGGACGTCGGTCACCTCGCCGGTGCTCGGGTCCACGGCGACGGAGTCCTGCTTCTCGGGCCAGCCGCGCTGGACCTGCCGGACCACGTAGGCGCTGTTCGCGTCGGCGGGCGGGACGATCTCGACGGGGTCGCCGAGCCCCTCGGTGCGGGCGGCCGCGAGCACCTTGTCCAGGCCGACGCCGTGCTCGGCGTCACCACCGGTCCCGGCCGCCGTGCCGTGTCCCGCGTGCTCGCCGCCGCTCGCGGCCGCCGAGACGGACGGGGTGGCCTGGCCCAGGGAGGTGCGCAGTTCGTCGATGTTGGCGCCGGCGTAGGTGGACCAGGTCAGGCCGGTCGCCGAGAGGAAGACGAAACCGGCGGCGGCCCACACGCCGACGGTGCCGTGCAGGCCCAGTGTGCGCCGTCGCCCGCTGGTGCCGCGCACCTTGCGCAGCGCCCGCCGCCGGGAGAACCAGAGCACCAGGCCGCCGCCCGCGATCACCCACAGCCAGCTCGCCGCGAACTCGCTGTAGAGCCGCCCGGTGTCGCCGAGGTGGAGGTCGCGGTGGAGTTCGTCGATCCAGGTGCGCAGTGGCAGCGCGCCCGTCGAGCCGTACTGTTCGAGCGCGCCGCGCACCTTGCCGGTGTACGGGTCGACGAACACCGCGAGGGTGTGGTCCGGGTTCACGCCCGCGACGCCTGACAGCAGCACCCTGGTGGTCGCGTCCGCCTCGGGCGACGGCCGTATCGCGGAGACCGTGCCCTCGGGGTGGGCTTTGCGGGCGGCGGCGACCTGCTCGGAGACCGGCAGCCGGGTCTCGCCCACCGGGACGGTCAGCTCATGGGCGTACACGAGTCTCTCGGCCTGGAAGGAGAAGGCGTACAGGAGGCCGGTGGTGGCGGCGACGAGCAGGAAGGGGGCGACCAGGACGCCGGCGTAGAAGTGCAGGCGCAGGACGAGGGGGCGCAGCGGGGCCCAGCGGCTCGGGGACGCGGCCGGGACGGCGGGTTGCGGGGCCTCGTCCGATGGGGGTCCCCCCGATCGAGCGGAGCCGGGATTGGGGGAGGTCGAGGAAGCGGTGGACATCGGCGGGCTTCTCCGGGGACTCGTGGCTGAGCGGTGACGGTCCAGTAGTCGGAGGGTGCGGGGGCCGAGTTCCCGACAGATGAAGTGACCCGCGTCACACTCTGCTCCATGGCATGCTGGCGCGATGGCATCTCCCCGTGCTCACGCACCCCTTGCCGAACGGGTCGAGGAACTCCTCGGCCCGGGTGGCCCGTTGCCCATCGTCGCGGCCGGCGACCCGGTCCTGCGGCGTGGAACCGAGCCGTACGACGGCCAGTTGGCCCCGGCCCTGCTGGCCCGGTTCGTCGAGGCGCTGCGCGTCACCATGCACGCGGCCCCGGGCGTGGGCCTGGCCGCACCCCAGGTCGGCGTCCCGCTCCGGATCGCCGTGATCGAGGACCCGGCACCGGTGCCGGCGGAGGTCGCGGCGGCCCGGGGCCGGGTCCCGCAGCTGTTCCGGGTGCTGGTCAACCCGGCCTACGAGCCCGTCGGCACCGCCCGCGCCGCGTTCTTCGAGGGCTGCCTGAGCGTGCCGGGCTGGCAGGCGGTGGTGTCCCGGCACGCCGCGGTACGGCTGCGCGGCCAGGACGAACACGGCCGCCCGCTCGACGAGGAGTTCACGGGCTGGCCGGCCCGCATCGTCCAGCACGAGACCGACCACCTCGACGGCATGCTGTACCTGGACCGAGCGGAGCTGCGCTCACTGTCGTCGAACGAGGCGATGGCCGCACGTTGGACCCAGCCGACCCCGGCGACGGCGGCCGAGGCGCTGGGCTTCGCTCTTCCGTAAGCCAACAGCGCCCCGTCGGAGCGCGGTACTCGAGAGCGCTCCGTACGGGGCGCGGGGCTGTATCAATGTGCGGCTACCGCCGCGTGGGCGCGACCAGCCACGACGACGCCGCAGCCGGCCGACAGCCTCCTCCGCCCCTCTCCGCCCTTACCCCCGGTACGCCTCAAGCAGCCGCAACCACACCTCACTCAACGTCGGATAAGACGGCACCGCATGCCACAACCGGCTGATCGGCACCTCCCCGGCCACGGCGACCGTCGCCGAGTGGATCAGCTCGCCCACCCCAGGCCCCACGAAAGTGACCCCGCGCAGGATCTCCGCGTCCAGGTCCACGACCATCCGGGCGCGCCCCTTGTATCCGTCGGCGTACAGACCCGCGCCGGCGACGGAGGAGAACTCCACGTCGACGGCCCGCACCCGGTACCCGGCCTGCTCCGCCTCCGCGAGGGAGAGCCCGACGGCCGCCGCCTCCGGCTCGGTGAAGACGACCTGCGGTACCGCGCCGTGGTCGGCGGTGGCCACGTGCGCACCCCACGGCGCGTCCAGAAGCTGCGTGTCCGCGGCGCGAGCCGCGATCGCCGCGCCCGCGATCCGGGCCTGGTACTTACCCTGGTGGGTGAGGAGCGCCCGGTGGTTGACGTCCCCGACGGCGTAGAGCCAGTCGGTGCCCTCGACCAGGAGGGTGTCGTCGGCCGACAGCCAGGATCCCGGTTCCAGGCCGACCGTTTCGAGGCCGATGTCGTCGGTGTGCGGGACGCGCCCCGTGGCGAAGAGGATCTCGTCGGCTTCGATGCGGTCACCGGCGTTGGTCACGGCCACCACCGTGCCGTTCTCGCGGGTCACCGACTCGACGGAGGTGCCGATGCGGACGTCGACGCCGGCCTCCTTCAGCGACTCGGCGACGAGTTCGCCGGCGAACGGCTCCATGCGGTTGAGCAGGCCCTTGCCGCGGACCAGGAGGGTGACCCGGGAGCCGAGGGCCTGCCAGGCGGTCGCCATCTCGGTGGCTACGACACCGCCGCCGACGACGATCAGCCGGCCGGGTGCCTCCTGGGCGCTGGTGGCCTCGCGGCTGGTCCAGGGCTTCACCTCGGCGAGGCCGGGCAGGTCGGGCAACTGGGCGCGGGTGCCGGTGGAAACAGCCACCGCGTGCCGGGCCGTGAGGGTGGTGAGGGTTCCGTCGGGGCCGGTCACGGTGACCGTGCGGGGTCCGGCGAGGCGGCCGTGGCCGCGGTAGAGGTCGGCGCTGATGCCGTCCAGCCAGGCGACCTGACCGTCGTCCTTCCAGTTCGAGGTGAAGTAGTTGCGGCGGGCGAGCACCGCCGGGGTGTCGAGGGGGCCCTGGACCGCCTTGGCGAGGCCGGGCAGGCGGCGGGCGTCGGCCTGGGCGATGACCGGGCGCAGCAGGGCCTTGCTGGGCATGCACGCCCAGTACGAGCATTCGCCGCCGACGAGTTCGCTCTCCACGACCGCGGTGGTGAGGCCGGCCGCACGGGTGCGGTCGGCGACGTTCTCCCCCACGGGCCCGGCCCCGAGCACCACGACGTCGTAAGCGATGGTTTCCGTTTCCGTCATGGGGCCAGTCTTGCCGGTGGTGTGCGCCCGGGCCACACGGGTAGGGGGCGGAATACCTGCCCGGCCGGACATGTTGTGCGGACGGTTCCGCCCCGCCCCGGGGCGCCCCCCCCACAGCAGGAAGAGGGAAGCACGCATGAGCAGCACCGTGGAACTCACCAAGGAGAACTTCGACCAGACGGTCACCGAGAACGAGTTCGTTCTCATCGACTTCTGGGCGTCCTGGTGCGGCCCGTGCCGGATGTTCGCCCCGGTCTACGAGAAGGCCGCGCAGGACAACCCCGACCTGGTGTTCGGGAAGGTGGACACCGAGGCGCAGCCGGAGCTGGCCCAGGCCTTCGGCATTCAGTCGATCCCGACCCTGATGATCGTGCGCGACCAGGTCGCCGTGTTCGCCCAGCCGGGCGCCCTGCCGGAGGCCGCCCTGACGGACGTCATCGGCCAGGCCCGCAAGCTGGACATGGACGAGGTCCGCAAGAGCGTCGCCGCACAGCAGGGCAGCACCCAGGGCGAGTGACACCCCCTAGCGGGAGCCAGAGCCTTCAACCGACCTTAGAAGGGGTACGGGGCCACGTCCCCGCGTACGGTCGTCCACCGCACGTCCGTGAACGCCTCCAGGTTGGACTCGCCGCCGAACCGGGCTCCGGTGCCGGAGGCGGCGACTCCGCCGAAGGGGGCCACGGCCTCGTCGTTCACGGTCTGGTCGTTGATGTGGACGATGCCGGTCGGAATGCGTTCGGCGAGGTCCAGGCCGCGCGCGGCGTCCCGGGTGACGATGCCGAGCGAGAGGCCGTAGGAGCTGTCGGCCGCGAGCGCGGCCGCCTCGTCGGCGTCGGCGAAGGCCCGGACGGGCGCGACAGGCCCGAAGACCTCCTCGGCGTAGACGGGTGTGCGGTCGTCGACGCCGGTCAGCACCGTCGGCCGGTAGAAGAGGTCCTCGTGGGTGCCGCCGGCGGCGAGCCGTGCGCCCTGGGCGGTGCTGGACTCCACCAGGCCGTGGATCTTGGCGAGTTGACCGGCGTCGATGATCGGGCCGAGGTGGACCTGTTCGCGGTGCGGGTCGCCGACGGCGAGCGAGTCGGCCTTGGCGGCGAGGCGTTCGACGTACTCCTCGACGAGCGAGGCGTGGACCAGGTGCCGTCCGGTGGTCATGCAGATCTGGCCCTGGTGGAAGAAGGACCCCCAGGCGGCCGTGGAGATCACCGCGTCGAGGTCGGCGTCCTCCAGGACGATCAGGGCCGAGTTGCCGCCGAGTTCGAGATGGGCGCGCTTGAGACGGCGGCCCGCGGCCTCGCCGACCGCGCGGCCCGCGGCGGTCGAGCCGGTGAAGGAGATGACCGGCACCAGCGGGTCCTCGACCAGCGCGGCACCGACGTCGGCACCGCCGGGCAGCACATGCAGCAGCCCCTCCGGCAGTCCGGCCTCCGCGAAGACCGCGGCGAGCGCGAGCCCGCCGCAGACGGCGGTGCGCGGATCGGGCTTCAGGACGACCCCGTTGCCGAGGGCGAGGGCGGGCGCGACCGAGCGGATGGACAGGATCAGCGGCGCGTTGAACGGCGCGATCACCCCGACGACACCGACCGGGACCCGGCGGGTGTACGACAGCCGGGGCGCCTCGCTGGGCAGCACCTGGCCGGCCGGACGGGAGGCGAGGGCAGCGGCCTCGTAGCACTCCTGGGCGGCGACGTGCAGTTCGAAGTCCGCCTTGCCGGGTATGGAGCCGGACTCGCGGACGATCCACTCACGCAGCTCGTCGGCGTGTTCCGCGAACAGGTCGCCCGCCTTGCGCAGGACCTGGGCCCGGACGAAGTGCGGTACGCGGGCCCAGTCGCGCTGCGCGGCGCGGGCGGCCGTGGCGGCCGTGGCGACGTCCGCGGGGGCGGCCAGGACGACCGTGCCGAGCGCGTCGCCGGTGGCGGGCTCGGTGACTTCGTACTGGGCGCCGGACAGGGCGCTCGCCTGCCAGGTCTTCGGGTCGAGCAACGGCATGACGGCTCTCCGATCGATCACCGGGATTGCGCGGCCCACGGCACGCCCATGAGCCGTTTGGTTGAGCGCGCAACATCCTAGTCAGGGGGCCCGGAAATGCACCGCCCCCGACCAGGGTCGCCCATCAGCTGGACTCGCGCTGCACCACCGAGGCGCCGAGCGCCCGGTGCATCTCCGGTTCGCCGCCGGGGTCGCGCACCACGCGGTCGACCAGTTCGGCGAGGTCGCGGCCGGAGGGCAGGTCGATGTGGATCGTCGAGAGCCGGGGCCGCAGCAGCCGGCCGAGCATCAGGTCGTCGGCGCCGAGCACCGCGGCGTCCTCGGGGATGCGCACGCCCGCGTCCTGGAGGGCGCGCATGAACAGCATCGCGTACTCGTCGTTGTACGCGAACACCGCATCAAGCCCCAACTCCGGCCAGCGGGCGGCGAGTTCGGCCGCCGACTGCTCGGTGTAGCCGAGCGGCAGCCCGGTCACCTCGGCGTCGGTGCCGCGCAGGGCCTGGCGGACACCTTCGAGGCGTGGCCGCGAGTACGTCTCCAGACCGGCCTCCTCGGGGACGACCACGCCGATCCGGCGCCGGCCACGGGCGAACAGGTGACTGCCGGCGCAGCGGCCGACGGCGTCGTTGTCCATCAGCAGGGCGTGGGCGCCCTCGACGCGTTCGGGACCGAAGGTGACCACGGCACGGGCACCGGCCCGCTTGAGGACCACGACGCCCTCGGGGCCGAGTTCGGCGTCGGGGACCAGCACGGCGACCGGCCTCAACTCGGCCCAGGCACGGGCGGCTTCGTCACCGCGCAGGCCCGCGGTGCCGTACTGGACGACCGTGTAGTCGAGGCGGCTGAGGGCCCACTGGAGTTCGTTGATGAACCGCCCGTACAGCGGGCCCATCGGGATGGCAGGGGCGGGCATCAGCACCATCCGGCTGTGGCCTGCGCGCAGGCTGCGGGCGGCCGCGTGCGGGACGTACCCGAGTTCCTTCGCGGCCTCGTGGACCCGGCGGCGGGTGGGCTCGCTGATCCGGACGGCACTGGTGTTGTTGAGGACGTAGGAGACGGTCGCGCGGGAGACGCCGGCCAGGCGGGCCACATCGGCGCTCGTGGGGACCGAGCGCGGGACCGGCGACGCTGCCGAGGGCGGTTTCGGGATGTGCACCATGACGTACGGCATCTTGGCAGAAGCCCGGGCAGGAGGGATCGGCGGGGCAAGGTGGTTGAGGGTTCGACGAATTGGGCTCTCGACCACCTGTTGCGCGGGCTCACCGCACCATCTGACGAACACGTTCGCAACGAACTTGTTCGCAACGAACATGTTCGTTATGGTGGGCGCATGCCAGCACCTCCCCGTTCCCGTCGGGAGCGTCCCGCCAAGCCCGCCCTGACCAGGGAGGGCATCGTCGCCGCCGCCGTGGAGATCCTGCGCGCCGAGGGTCTGCAGAAGGTCACCATGCGGCGCCTGGCCCAGGAGCTCGACACCGGCCCGGCCTCGCTGTACGTCTACCTCCGCAACACCGCCAAGCTGCACGCGGCGGTCCTGGACGAACTGCTCGGCACCGTGGCCCCGGCCCCGGCACAGGGCGGTTGGCGGGAGCGGCTGGAGCAGGTGCTCGTCGCCTACACCACGATGCTCCTGGAGCATCCGAGCCTGGCCCGGTCCGCGCTGACCTCCTGGCCGAGCGGCCCGCACTACCTGAACCTGATCGAGACCCTGCTGGGCCTGCTCGACGAGGGCGGGGTGCCGCGCGAGCGGGCCGCCTGGGGCGTCGACCTGCTGCTCCAGCGCGCCACCGCGACCGCCGCCGAACACGCGGGCGGGGCGTCCCAGGAGGACTGGGACGCCCTCGGCCGGGCGCTGGGCGAGGTGTCGGCCCGTACCCATCCGCACATCGCCGCCGCCTCCGGGGCGCTCCTGTCGGGCGCGCCCGAGGCCCGCGTGTCCTGGGCGTTCCAGGCCCTGATCAACGGCATCGAGCACACCGCCGTACCCGGACCTCATGACTAGGAGACCCCCATGACCCCCATGACCACTCCCCACCACCCCGTAGCGATCGTCGGAGCCGGTCTCGGCGGGCTCACGCTCGCCCGGGTGCTGCGGGTGCACGGCGTCGAGGCGGCCGTCTTCGACCTCGACGCCTCCCCCGCGGCCCGCACCCAGGGCGGCATGCTCGACATCCACGACGACTCCGGCCAGGTGGCGCTGCGCGCGGCCGGGCTGTACGACACGTTCCTGACGCACGTCCACGCGGGCGGCGAGGCGACGCGGGTCCTGGACAGGGACGCCCGGGTCCTGCTGGACACGCCCGACGACGGCACCGGCGGGCGGCCGGAGATCGACCGGGGCGAGCTGCGCCGGCTGCTGATCGACTCGCTTCCCGAGGGCGTGATCCGCTGGGGCGCGAAGGTCACCGGCGCCCGCCCGCTCGGTGCCGGCCGGCACGAGGTCACCCTTGAGGACGGCGGCTCCTTCACCACCGACCTGCTGGTCGGCGCGGACGGCGCCTGGTCCCGGGTGCGCCCACTGGTCTCCGACGCGCGGCCCGCGTACACCGGGATCTCGTTCGTGGAGGCGGACCTGCCTGACGCGGACGTACGGCATCCGGTGAGCGCCGAGGTGGTCGGCGGCGGCATGCTGTTCGCGCTCGGCGCGGGCCGGGGCTTCCTCGCCCACCGGGAGAGCGACGGCAGCCTGCATGTGTACACGGCGGTGGAGGCGCCCGAGGAGTGGCTGGACGGGATCGACTTCACCGACACCGAGGCGGCCAAGCGGGCCGTGCTCGATCACTTCGACGGCTGGGACAAGAGCCTGCGGGCGCTGGTCGCGGACGCCGAGGGCGCGCTGGTGCCGCGGCGGATCCACGCCCTGCCGGTCGGCCACCGCTGGGTCCGGACGCCCGGGGTCACCCTGCTCGGCGACGCGGCGCACCTGATGTCGCCGTTCGCCGGCGAGGGCGCCAACCTGGCGCTGATCGACGGCGCCGACCTCGGGCTGGCGCTCGTCGCGCACCCGGGCGACACCGAGGCCGCCCTGGCCGCCTACGAGGAGAAGATGCTCGTGCGTGCCGAGCGGTCCGCGGCGGAGTCCGCCCAGGGCGGGGACGTGCTGTTCCGCGCCGACGCGCCGCGGGGCCTGGTCGACATGTTCACCGGCGGCCTGCCGGAGGTCAGCGGGTCGGCTCCGTCCGCGTGACGCGGTCGACCAGGTCGGTCCAGCCGGCCTCCAGGCGCTCCATCGGCATCCCGCACTGCCTGGTCAGATGGTGGATCTGGGCGGGGTCGAGGTACGCGAGGAGCGTCTGGGCGAGCAGTTCGCAGTCGGCGGCCGGCTCGATCTGCCGCAGCAGCATCGTGATGTGCGTGCGCAGCGCCTGGATCGGCGGATTGGCATAGCGCCGGGTGGGCTCGGGCTGGGCGGCCAGCTGGAGGTCCAGCTGCTCGGCTCCGCGGTAGAGCACCGCGACGCCGAACGCCCTCAGCCGCTCGACCGGCGGGGCGCCGGGGCCGAGGGGCGGCGGGCCGCCGAGAAAGTCCGCCTGGAGCTGCCGCGAGGAGTGGTCGAGCAGCGCCATCAGCAGTCCGGTGCGGTCGCCGAAGCGGCGGAAGACCGTGCCCTTGCCCACCTCGGCGGCCGCGGCCACCGCCTCCATGGTCACGCCGGCCACCCCGTGCTCGGCGATCAGCCGGGCGGCGGCCTCCAGCAGCCGGGCACGGTTGCGGGCCGCGTCGGCACGCAGGCACGGCTCCTCGGGGGCGGGCCCGACCTCTAGCAACTGCGGGGTGTCGAAGGGCTCCTGGGGCTGCGGGAGGGGCGGCAGGACGCTGGACATGAAGACAGCGTAAAGCATCGGGAACAGAACTGGACCAGGGTCCGTTTAGGGTGTTAGAAATTAAGCGGACCTCGGTCCGGATTCGTAACGGCAGTGTTTCACCCCCCCCTGGAGCTCCTCATGTCTGTCCGCATCCTTGCGCTCGTCGGCAGCCTTCGCGCCGGTTCGCACAACCGCCAGCTCGCCGAAGCGGCCGTCAAGCTCGCCCCCGAGGGTGCCGAGGTCGAGGTCTTCGAGGGCCTGGCCGACATCCCCTTCTACAACGAGGACATCGACGTCGCGGACAGCCTCCCGCCCGCCGCCGCGAAGCTGCGCGAGGCCGCCCAGGCCGCCGATGCCTTCCTGCTCTTCTCCCCCGAGTACAACGGCACCATCCCGGCCGTCCTGAAGAATGCCATCGACTGGCTGTCCCGCCCGTACGGCGCCAGCACCTTCGGCGGCAAGCCGGTCGCCGTCATCGGCACCGCCTACGGCCAGTACGGCGGCGTGTGGGCGCAGGACGAGGCCCGCAAGGCCGTCGGCATCGCCGGCGGCAAGGTGATCGAGGACATCAAGCTGTCCATCCCCGGCTCCGTGGTCCGCTTCGCCGAGACCCACCCGGCCGACGACAGCGAGGTCGCCGCGCAGCTCACCGAGGTCGTCGCCCGCCTGCACGGCAACGTGGGCGTGGCCGCCTGAGGCACCCCCTGAAAGGGGCCGGAGCTCACCAGCTCCGGCCCCTTTCGCGTCCTCCGCGACCCACTCCCGACCCCGTCACTCGATCCCGGCGAGCCGCCCGGCGTCACTCGATGCCGGCGAGCCGCTCGACGGCCGGGGCGGCGAAGGTCTCCATCCATCCCGAGGTCCCGCCCAGGCGCGGGGACAGGATGACGGTGTCGACGCCGAGCTCGGCGTAGCCCTCGATGTCCCGGGTGAAGGCGTCCAGGTCGCCCGCGGTGACCGGCTCGGCGCCGTACACGATGGTCTTGCGGATGCTGTCGTAGTCCCGCCCGACGGTGTCGCAGTGGCCGCGCAGCACGTCGAGCTTGTGCCGCAGCTCCTCCGGGGAGGAGGGGATGAGGTTGCAGGCGTCGGCGTACTGAGCCACCAGGCGCAGGGTCTTCTTCTCCCCCTGGCCGCCGATCATGATCTCGGGGTGCGGGGTGCTCACCGGCGCCGGCACGCAGAGGGTCTCGGCCAGCTGGTAGTGCTTGCCCTCGAAGGGGCCGTTGTTCTCCGGGTCCCACATCTGCAGGCAGATCCTCAGCGTCTCCTCCAGCCGCTCGAAGCGCTCCGCGATCGGCGGGTAGGGCACGCCGAGTCCGTGGTGCTCACGGTCGTACCAGGCGGCGCCGATGCCCAGGGTGGCCCGGCCGCCGGACACCACGTCGAGGGTGGTGGCGATCTTGGCGAGGAGTCCGGGGTGCCGGTACGTCACTCCGGTCACCAGGGCGCCGAGCCGCACGGTGGAGGTGCGGCCGGCGAGGTAGCCGAGGGTGGTGTAGGCCTCCAGCATGGGGTCCTCGGCGCCGCCGTTGAACTCCATCTGGAAGTAGTGGTCCATCACCGAGACCCAGCTGACGCCCGCCGCCTCGGCCGCGGCACCGGCGGCGGCGAGTTCGGCGCCGAGGGCGGGTCCGCCCCCGGGGTGGTCGAACCGGTTGATGTGCACGCCCACGCGCATGACCGTTCTCCGTTCCGCCCGGATCGTCTTCTGCCTTCCCGACGCTAGGTCTTCGAGCGCGCTCCAAGTCAAGCCTCGGCCGCTGGTCCGCCGTGTCCTGGGCAGGCACCCGCCGGATGGCGGGGAGCTTCCGCCGTCCGGCGGCCCCCGGGGAGCACACGACCGCGCGGATCATGGGTGTACGAGCCGCAGCGCACCACCGCGAGGAGCCGCCATGACCGCCGTACCGCCCCCGTTCGACCCCGAGCTCTCCGCCGCCCTGGAGCTGATCAAGGACGTGATCTCTCCGGCGTTCACGATGGCGGACATCACCGCGATCCGGCAGGGCGAGGGGATACGGCTGCTCGCCGAACTGGACCTCACCATGGACGGAGCGTTCGAGGTGGCGGAGCGCACGGTCCCCGGCCCCGCGGACGCCCCCGAGATCTCCCTCCTGATCTGCCGCCCGGTCGCCCCCACCGCCTCCGGGCCGCTCCCGGTGATCTACCACGTGCACGGCGGCGGCATGGTGCTCGGCAACAACCGGGTGGGCCTGGACGTCCCGCTGGCCTGGGCGAAGGAGCTGGGCGCGGTGGTGGTGTCGGTCGAGTACCGGCTGGCGCCCGAGCATCCGCATCCGGCACCGGTGGAGGACGTGTACGCCGGCCTGCTCTGGACGGCGGAGCACGCGAAGGAGATCGGCGGCGACCCGGAACGGATCGTGATCGTCGGCGCCAGCGCGGGCGGCGGCCTCACCGCGGCCCTGGCCCTTCTCCTGAGGGACCGTCAAGGTCCGTCTGTCATCGGCCAGATGCTGCTCTGCCCGATGCTCGACGACCGCAACGACACCCCGTCCAGCCACCAGATGAAGGGCCTCGGCGTCTGGGACCGCACGTCCAACGACACCGGCTGGACCGCCCTGCTGGGCGAGCACCGCGGCGGCACCGACGTCTCCCCCTACGCGGCCCCGGCCCGCGCCACCGACCTCACGAACCTCCCCCCGGCCTTCCTCGACGTCGGCTCGGCGGAGACCTTCCGCGACGAGACCGTCACCTACGCCTCCCGTATCTGGCAGTCCGGCGGCATCGCCGAACTCCACGTCTGGCCCGGCGGCTTCCACGGCTTCGACGGCTTCGCCCCCCAGGCCGCCCTGTCCCAGTCGGCCAGGGCAGCCCACGTGGACTGGCTGCGACGGCTGCTGGCGCGCTGAGCACCGATCGGGCCTGCGGTCAGCGCGGGCCCAGGCCCGGTTCCCTGTGGTACGGCGGCCGTGGGCCCGCTGCGGTGGTGAGGGTGGGGTGTGTGGCGCAGGGGGCGGTCGGGGGCAGGAGGGTGTCTGAGGTCATACGTGGGGCGACGGCCCGAACCGCCCGCTGGGCGTCGGCCGATCGTGCATGCCCGGGCGTCTTCGGTCTCCGTTCGCGCGTCGCGAGGAGGAGCGGGGACGGGGGCTCAACCCCCGTTCGCCGCCGCCTTCTTGATCGCCTCCCTGATCCTGGAGTAGGTGCCGCAGCGGCAGACGTTCTCGATGCCGTCGATGTCGGCGTCCGTCGGGTGCGGGGTGCGTTTCAGGAGGGCGGCCGCCGCCATGATCTGGCCGGGCTGGCAGAACCCGCACTGGGCCACGTCGCAGTCCAGCCAGGCCTGTTGGACGGGGTGCAGGGTGTCGCCGTCGGCGAGGCCCTCGATGGTGGTGACCGCCCGGTCCGCGCAGTCGGCGACCGGGACCGTGCACGGCTGGATCTCCGCGCCGTCGAGGTGGCTGGTGCAGGCGCGGCAGACGCCCACCCCGCAGCCGTACTTGGGGCCGGTGACGCCGAGCAGGTCGCGCAGGACCCAGAGGAGGGGCATGTCGGCGGGGGCCTCGACCGTCACCGGTTTGCCGTTGAGGACGAACGAATACGAACGCATCGGTGCCTTCTGGGAGTTGGGGAGGCGGTAGGTCAGAAGTCGAGGGGGAAGCTGCGGGGTTTCCGGCCGGTGGCACGGGCGTAGGCGTTGGCGACAGCGCCCGCCGCCGCGGGAACGCCGAGTTCGCCGGCGCCGCCCGGATCCCCGCCGGACTGGATGACGTGGGCCTCGAACGCCAGCGGGGCGTGCCGCTGGCGGGCGTAGTGGAAGTCGGCGAAGCTGCCCTCGCGGACCGCGCCCCGGTCGATGTGCAGCCCGGCGCGCAGCACGGTGGAGATGCCGTCGACGGCGGTGCCCATGAGCTGCGCCTGAAGGCCGCGCGGATTGACGGCCGTACCGACGTCGGCGGCCATCACCACCTTGGTGACCCGGGGGTTCTTCGGGTCGGTGGCGTCGATCTCGGCCAGGCAGGCGACCGCGGACCCGTACTCCTCGTGGACGGCGACGCCCTGGGCGGTGCCCGTGGGCATCGCGCGGCCCCAGTGGCCGGCGGCGGCCGCCTTGGCGAGGACGGCCTTCACCGCCTTGCTGCGCAGGGTGGTACGGCGGAAGGCGACCGGGTCCCGGCCCAGCGCGCGGGCGATGTCGTCGACGACGATCTCCTCCGCCGTGCGCATGGTCCCGGAGTCCACCGAACGCCAGGCGCCGAGCGGTATCGGCAGTTCGATGCCGCCCGAATCGCCGCCCACCCGGCCGAAGTTGTACAGCCCGCTGTCGCTGGGCAACGGGCGTACCGCACCGGACTGCGCGATGAGGCCCTTTTCGTCGGACGACTCCCCCACCGAGGCCGACATGTGCTGGAAGGCCACCACCCGGCCTCCGGCGACGCTGGCCCGGATCCGGTGGTGGTCGGCGGGGCGCATCCTGCCGTGCCGGATGTCGTCGTTGCGGCTCCACATCAGCTTCACGGGCCTGCGGGCCGCCTTGGAGACGAGCACTGCCTCGATCGCCTGGTCGAAATTGAGCCGCCGCCCGAAGGAGCCGCCGCCGCGCATCACATGGACCCGTACGGCGGTCTTCGAGAGCCCCAGCAGTTCGGCGACGGTCTCGCGGGCGTCCATCGGTGTCTGGGTGGCGAACCACAGCTCGGCCCGGTCGGCGCGGACGTCGGCGACGGCCGTGAGCACCTCCATGGGGGCATGGCTGACGAACGCGAACGCGAACTCGCCCTCGATCTGCGTCGATCCACGCGGCGGAGTGCCGAGCCGGGGCACCGCGGCCCGCAACCGGGAACGGATCTCCCTGTCGGACAGGGGCACCAGCGGGCCGTCCGCCCAGGTGATCCGGAGCGCGTCCCGGGCCTGGAAGGCGTGGTGGAAGGTCTCCGCCACCACGGCGACCCCGCCCGGGATCCTCACGACCGCGTGGACGCCGGGCAGGGCGCGGGCCGCCGAGTCGTCGAGGGAGACCAGCCTGCCGCGCAGGGTCGGCGGCCGGGCCACCACGGTCGGCTTCGCGCCTGCCACCGCCAGATCGCCGGCGTACTTCGCGGCGCCGGTGACGATGTCCCGGGCGTCGATCCTGGTCGTCGGCTTCCCGATCACCCGGTGCCGGGAGGCCGGCTTGGGCTTGGACGACACGTCCGGGGTGCGGATCCGGGCGGCGCTCGCGGTGAGTGAGCCGAAGGTGGCCGTCCGGCCGTCGGGGGCCACGACCTGGGTGTTCCAGGTGCGCAGGATACGCGCGGGGAGCCGCCAGCGGCGGGCGGCCGCGGTCACCAGCCGGGCGCGTGCGGTGGCGGCCAGCTGCCGGGCCGGGCCGTAGAGCGAACTGACCGAGCTGGAGCCCCCGGTGTACTGGTTGCCCTTGCTGCGGGCGTCGGCGAGCGGGATCCGGACATCGGCGAGGCGGGCGTCCAGCTCCTCGGCGATCATCATGGCGACGGCGGTGGTGATGCCCTGGCCGACCTCGACCCGGGGCAGCCGTACGACGACCTCGTTGGCGGCGGTGACCTCCAGGACGAGCATCTCCTCGTCGGTGCCGGTGACCAGGACGTCGGACGCCGGGGTGGCGCCGTCGGCCCGCTGGGTGTCACAGCCGAGCGGGGCGGCGACCGTGAGGGTGGTCGCGGCCACCGTGTACACCATGAATCTCCGGCGGGACGGCCCGACGGCGGCCCGCGGGGGCTCGTTGCGGTCCAAGCGGGGGCTCCTGTCCATGTGGCTCTGTATCGGTGCTGTGCCTCGACACCTAGGAGGGGCGGGCGGGCGCAGGGGTTGCCTGCCGTGCCGGGCTCTCCTCGCCGTACGGCCGGATGGCGCATCATGGCCGTATGAAAGAGCTGGCGGGGCGGCTGGCCGCGGTGGACCCGGATGCCGGGGCCGCCGTCGCGGTGATCGCCTACTTCGACCGGCTGGCCGAGACCCGGGCCGGCCTGGAGGCGCTGGTGCGCGGGGCCGCCGTGCTCGCCGGGTGTCCGGCGCGGCTGGCCGACGAGGAGCGACGGGTCCGGCTGCGGGTGGAGCCGGACGGACGGCGGACGGACGTGGCGGGCGCGCCCGAGCCGGGCTGGCCGTGCGCGCCGCTGGTGGCGGGCGGGCCGCCGGCGCTGTGGCTGGAGCGGGAGGGGGCCGACGGCCCGAGTGTCGTGGACGCGGTGATCCTGGAGCGGGCCTCGGCGGCCGTACGGTCCGTGCTCGACCGCACCCGGGGGCGGGCCCCGGGGCCGCCGTCGGCCGACCCCGCGCTGGTCGAGACGGTCCTGGACGCCGGCGCCCCGCTGCCGGCCCGGCTGCACGCGGCCCGTCGGCTCGGCCTGGACACCGCCGACCCTGCGGCGCGGTTCCGGGCGGTGGCGGTCGCCGACGGACTGCCCCGGATCGTGCCGGACGGGCCACCACCGGGACCGTCGGCGGGACCGTCGGCGGGACGTGCGGGCGTGGGCCCGGCCGTGGCCGTCGCCGACCTCCCCCGGTCCTGGTCGGCGGCCCGCACCGCGCTGCGGTTCACCTCCGCCGCCGGCGCACCGGAGCCGGGCGGCCCGCCCGTCGTGCGCGCCGACGAACTGGGCGGGGTCGCGCTGCTCGCCGAACTCGTCGTACCCGGTGCGGAACCGGCGCCGGACGTCCGTGCCGTGCAGGCCGCCGCGGCGGACGCGCCCTGGATGCTGCGCACGCTGCACGCGGTCGCGTCGACGGCGAGCCTGCGGGCGGCGGCCGCCGACATCAACGTCCACCACTCCACGCTCCAGGACCGGCTGACCCACGCCGAGCATCTGCTGGGCTGGTCGGTGCGCACCCCGCAGGGCCGGTTCCGGCTGCAACTCGCCCTCACCATGCGCCACCTGATGGAGACTCAGTAGCAGGTCGGCAGGGCGTCAGTAGACGTCCCGGGCGTAACGCCGGTCCGCGGCCAGCTGCTTCACGTACACCGTCGCCTCGTCCTCGGTCAGTCCGCCGTGCACGGTGGCGATGTCCTTCAGCGCCCGGTCGACGTCCTTGGCCATCCGGGAGGCGTCGCCGCAGACGTAGAAGTGGGCGCCGTCCTGGAGCCAGGACCACAGCAGCGGGCCGTGTTCGCGCATCCGGTCCTGGACGTAGACCTTGGCACGCTGGTCGCGGGAGAAGGCGGTGTCGAGGCGGCTCAGGGTGCCGTCGGCGAGCAGGGCGGTGAGCTCCTCCTCGTAGTAGAAGTCGGTGGCCCGGTGCTGTTCGCCGAAGAACAGCCAGTTGGGGCCGCGGTGGCCGCGGGCGCGGCGCTCCTCCAGGAAGCCGACGAACGGCGCCACGCCGGTGCCGGGGCCCACCATGACCATCGGGGTCGCCGGATCGGCGGGCGGGCGGAAGTGCGGGGAGCGCTGGACGTGCACCGGGACCGGCGTGCCGGGTTCGGCGTCGGCGAGGAAGGGGGAGCAGACGCCCTGCCGGGGCCTGCCGTGCAGGTTCTCGTAGCGGACGACGGAGACGGTGAGCGAGACCTGGTGGGGGTCGGTGAGCGGGCTGGACGAGATGGAGTACAGGCGCGGCTGCAGCCTGCCGAGGACGCCCGCCCAGGCGCCGGCGTCGGCGCGGATCCCGAACTCGGCGACGACGTCGACCGCCTGTCGGCCCCAGGACCACTTGGCCAGCTCGTCCTTGTTGTCGGGGCGCAGCAGTTTCCGCAACTCGCGCGGGTCACGGGTGCGTTCGGCGGCGAAGCGGAGCAGGTCCGGGGTGACGCGGGTGATGTCCAGATGGCGTGAGAGGGCCTCGCCGATGGGGACTTCACCGACTCCGTCGACCTCCACGCCGGTTGTGCCGTCGAGGCCGGTGGCAGTCAGCCATTCCGCCACCAGGTCACGGGAGTTGAGCGGGCGGACCCCGAGCGCGTCGCCCGCCTCGTAGACCAGCGGGGTCTCGCTGTCGCGGCTGTCGAAGGTGAAGCGGCGGACCTCCTTGCCCGCGCCGGGCAGGCTGAGCAGTCGGTTGCCGACGAGCCGGGCGGTGACGGGGGCGGGGCGCCGGGGCTTGCGGGGCGCCGGGGCCGGCGCCGCGGACCCGCCCTTGAGGGCGGTGAGCACCTGGTCCAGCCAGGCCTCCGCCTGGGTCTCGTAGTCCGGTTCGCAGTCGGTGCGCGGCGCGAGCCGGACCGCGCCGAGTTCGTCCATACGGCTGTCCAGGCGCCGCCCGTGTCCGCAGAAGTCGTCGTAGTTCGAGTCGCCGAAGGCCAGCACGGCGTACCGGCGGCCTTCGAGGCGCCCGGTGTCGAGGGCGGCGAGGCCGTCCCAGAAGCCGGCGCCGTTGTCGGGGGCGTCGCCGTCGCCGAAGGTGCTGGTGATCAGGAGCAGGTCGGCGCCCGCGGGCAGGGCGGCCGGGTCGGCCTCGTCCATGGCGACGAGGGAGGCCGCGTGGCCGCCCGCGGTGAGCCGCTCGGCGGTGGTGGCGGCGAAGTCCTCGGCGTTGCCGGTCTGCGAGGCCCACAGAATGACCACTTGGCGGCTCGCCGCCGGTGCGGTGACCGTCACCGTGGTCGTGGCGGACCGGGAGTACATGCCGGCGAGGGTGCCGTTGACCCACAGAGCGTGCTCGGGGCTGAACGGCGCGTCCGGCGGCAGCACGGGGACGCCCGGGGCGCCGGCCGGGATACCGGCGAGGAAGCCGACCAGGTACTGCCGTTCAGGGTCGGTCAGGACCGGCGGGGGCGCCGGATCGAGGCCGAACACGGCTGCGGCGGAGGGCAGCACGGCCGTGGGCGCGGCGGCGGCGACAGCGGGTACGACGGTGGCGGCAGCGGATACCACGGTGGCGGCCGGGGTCTGCTCGGTCCCCGGCACCTGCACGCTCACCGGCGTGGCCACCTTGGTCAGCGACACCGCGCACACCTTCAGCTCGGGCTGGAAGGACAGCGGGTCGACCGCGTCGCTGGTCACCGCGTTGACACTGAGGTACTCGCCGAACAGGTCGTTCCAGTGGAAGGGCGCGAAGCAGGACCCCGGCAGCACCCGGTCCGTGACGACCGCCGGGAGCACGGCCCGGCCGCGCCGCGAGGCGACCTCCACGGAGTCGCCGTCGGCGAGCCCGAGCGCGGCCGCGTCCTCGGGGTGGACCTCGACGAACGGGCCGGGGTTGAGCTTGTTGAGCTTGGCGACCTTCGCGGTCTTGGTCAGGGTGTGCCACTGGTGCTGGAGGCGGCCGGTGTTCAGGACGAACGGGTAGTCGTCGTCCGGCATCTCGGCGGGGTCCACGTGCGGGCGGGCGTGGAAGACGGCGCGGCCGGAAGCGGTGGCGAAGGTGAGGGAGCCGTCGGCGCCGACGTACCGGACGGGGTTGCGGTCGGGGCCGTCGGCGGTGGCGGCCGGCCACTGGACGGGGGTGCTGCGCAGCCGGTCGTAGGTCACGCCCCGCAGGTCGTAGCCGGTCTGCGGGTTGTGGAAGCGCTTGATCTCCTCGAAGACCTCCTCCGCGCTGTCGTAGCAGAAGCCGTCCTCGAAGCCCATCGCGCGGGCGACGTCGGCGATCAGCCGCCAGTCGGCGGTGGCCTCGCCGGGCGGGTCGGCGGCGGGGCGGGCGAGGGTGAGGTTGCGCTCGCTGTTGATGAGGACGCCCTCGGTCTCGGTCCACAGGGCGGCGGGCAGGACGACGTCGGCGTAGGCGTTGGTCTCGGTGTCGGTGAAGACGTCCTGGGTGACGACGAACTCGGCGGCCTCCAGGCCCTCGATGACGGTCCTGCGGTTGGCGACGGAGGCGACCGGGTTGGTGCAGATGATCCAGCAGGCCTTGATCTCGCCGTCGGCCATCTTCTGGAACATCTCGACGGTGCCCTTGCCGACGCCGTCGGCGCGGATCGTGCCGGGCTTCAGCCCCCACTGCTCCTCGACGAAGGCGCGGTCGGCGTCGACCAGGACCGACCGCTGGCCGGGCAGGCCCGGTCCCATGTAGCCCATCTCCCGGCCACCCATGGCGTTGGGCTGGCCGGTGAGGGAGAGCGGGCCGCTGCCCGGGCGGCAGATCCTGCCCGTGGCGAGGTGCAGGTTGACCAGGGCGTTGGTGTTCCAGGTGCCGTGCGTGGACTGGTTGAGTCCCATGGTCCAGCAGCTGGTCCACTCCCCCGCCTCGCCGATCAGCCGGGCGGCCGCGCGCAGGTCTGCCTCGGGAATCCCGGTGATCTCGGCGACGGCGGCGGGCGGGTAGTCGGCGAGGAACTCCGGCATCGCCTCCCAGCCCTCGGTGTACGCGGCGATGAACTCGGGGTCGGTGTGCCCGTTCTCGTACAGGAGGTGCAGCAGGCCGTTGAGGAGGGCGAGGTCGGTACCGGGTTTGACCTGGAGGAACAGGTCGGCCTTGGCGGCGGTGGCGGTGCGGCGCGGGTCGACGACGATCAGTTTCGCGCCAGCCTTCACCCGGTCCATCAGGCGTAGGAAGAGGATGGGGTGGCAGTCGGCCATGTTGGCGCCGATGACCAGGAAGACGTCCGCCTTGTCCAGGTCCTGGTAGGAGCCGGGCGGGCCGTCGGCGCCGAGGGAGAGCTTGTAGCCGGTGCCGGCGCTGGCCATGCACAGCCGGGAGTTGGACTCGATGTTGTTGGTGCGGAGCCAGCCCTTGGTGAGCTTGTTGGCGAGGTACTGGGCCTCCAGGCTCATCTGGCCGGAGACATAGAGGGCGACCGCGTCCGGGCCGTGCTCGTCGACGATCGCGCGCAGCCGCCGCGCTGTCTCGTCGATCGCCGCGTCCACGGCCGACGGCACCGCCTCCTCGCCCCGCTCGGGCCGCAGCAGGGCGGTGGTCAGACGGCCGGGCGCGGCAAGCATGTCGGCGGTGGTGGCGCCCTTCGTGCACAGCCTGCCGAAGTTCGCCGGGTGCTCCTTGTCGCCGGAGGCCTTCAGGACGGTACGGCGGCCGTCCGGGCCCCTGCCGATGTCCAGGACCATGCCGCAGCCGACCCCGCAGTACGAGCAGACGGTCCGCACCCTGCCGGTGTCGGTGCTGCGCGAGTCCGGCGCGGCCACGGGCGCCCCCTGTTCCTGCTGGTCAGCCTCTTCCATCCGACTCCGACCGTAGGTACGGCTGATTACGCCGGCGTCACCGCTCCCGATCAACGGGGGTTAAGGCCGCCGCACAGACCCGCTCCGGGCGGTGTGAGCCGAGGCGTCCCGGATATGGGCCGGTACGGTCCCAGGATGCCTCGTGGGTGCCTCGCGCTGCCGCCCGGACCGGCCCCGGGACACCCCGCGCTGCCGCCCGGACCGGCCCCGGGACACCCCGCTCGGCAGCCCGGACCGGTCCCGGGATGCGCCGTGCCGGGACCTGTTGCAGGATGAGGGCGGCCGAGGGAGGGGGCAGGCGAGGAGGACCGGGTGGACAGGGACACCTCCTCACGACGACCGGCCGCACCGGCTCCAACGGCGCCACCGGCCGCTCCGGGGCTCCCCGCCACACCGGCTCCACCGGTCGCCCGAGGCACACCGACACCATCTATGGCACCAGCACCAGCACCAGCACCAGCACCAGCACCACTGGACGCGCCCCCGGCCGACATCGGCTACATCGATATGCTGCGCGGCATCGTCGAGGACGCGGCCGTCGGTTTCGCGGTCCTCGACACCAACCTGCGCTACGTCTACGTCAATCCGCACATGGCCCGGATGACGGGCCTGCCCGCCGCCGCGTACCTCGGCCGCACCCAGCACGAGGTGCTGCCGCACATCCAGCGGCCCGACCAGGTGCTGCTGGACGTCATCCACGACGGACGGCCGCGCGAGGCCATCGTCACCGGGCGGACCTGGGTGGACTCGCCGTACCAGGTCCGGGAGTGGCGGTGCGTGTACCACCGGCTCGTGGCCGGCACGGGCAAGGTCGTGGGCGTCGCCGCGGTGGGCATGGAGATCAGTGAGCCGCAGCAGTACGTGTACGAGCTGGAGCGTGCCCACCGGCGGCTGGCGCTGCTGGACGCGGCCGCGTCCCGGATCGGGACCGGCACCGATGTCGCCGGGACCTGCCGGGAGCTCGCGGAGTTCGTCGTACCGGAGCTGGCGGACGCGGCCGGGGTCGAGCTCAGTCCGCCGGACACGGCGTCGGCGCGGCGGGCGCCGACCCGGCTCGCGGCGTACGCCACCCGTCCGGGGCTCGCGACCGGCCTCGCGGCCCTTGACGCGCGCGGTGAGCTGGTCGGCTGGCCGCGGGGCACCGGGACCCGGCGGAACCTGGCGGCGGGCCGGATCTGGCGGCGCGACGCGATCACCGCGGCGCAGTGGCGGTCGCTGATCCCCCGCTGGCCGCCGGCCCGGGCGTGTCTGACCGCCCGTGTCCACTCGGTCCTTCTCGCCCCCCTGGTCTCGGACGGCCGGGTGCTCGGCATCCTGATGCTGGCCAGGGCCGGGGACTCCGGGGCGTTCTCGAACGAGGACGCCACGGTCGCCCGCGAACTCGCCGCCCGCGCCGCCCGCGCCCTGGACCGCGCGGTCCGCTTCGAACGCGAGCACACCATGGCCCTGGAACTGCAGCGGGCCCTGCTGGCGGAGCCCGGCCAGCTGCAGCAGCACGCCGGTGTGGAGACCACCGCCCGTTACCGTCCCGCCGACGACGGCTCGATGATCGGCGGCGACTGGTACGACGTCCTGGCGCTGCCCGACGGCCGCACGATGCTGGTCATCGGGGACGTGATGGGCCACGGTGTGGACGCGGCGGTGGCGATGAGCCACTACCGTTCGACGCTGCGCGCCCTGGCCCTCGCGGGGCTCTCGCCGCGCCGCATCCTCCAGCACGCGGACCGCATGGTCGCCGACTCCGGCTTCGAGCGGGTGGCCACCTGCTTCCTCGCGCTCGGCGACTCGGACGTCGCCACGCTCACCTACGCCAGCGCCGGCCATCTGCCGCCGGTCTGGCTCACCCCGCAGGGCGAGATACTGCTGGTCCCGGTGCCGGTCGGCCCGCCGCTGGGCAGCGGGCTCGGCCGGTACGAGCAGCGTGTCACCCCGGAACGCGGCGGTGTGCTGCTCCTGTACACGGACGGGCTGGTGGAGCGGCGCGGCGAGGACATCGACTGCGGCCTGGCACGGCTCACGGGACTGTCGCTGTGCCCCACCGACCCGCTCGACAAGATCCTCGACACGGTCCTCGCACACCTCGCCACCGGCTCCGAGGACGACATCGCGCTGCTCGCGGCCCGCGCGGTGCGGAGCTGAGCGCACTCCCGTACGCCGGGGCGCGCGCCCGCCGCGCCCCCGGCCGCCGTGTGACACCGCCGAGGCGTGGCTCGTTCATCGCCAGGGAAACGATCAGCAGTGAGGACCGGGGATGCGGCACGAGGAGAACGGCGCGGCGGCGGCCGTGGAGCAGGCGCTGCGGGACTGGCTGTCCCGGTGCTCCGGGGATCCGCTCGCGGAGGTGCACCGCTGGGCGCTGCACCCGCCGGGCAAGCTGCTGCGGCCGGTGCTGCTGCTGGAGTCGGCGGCGGCCGTGGGCGGGTCGTACGAGCGGGTCATGCCCGCGGCGGTCGGGGTGGAACTGGTGCATGTGGCGAGCCTGTTGCACGACGACATCCTCGACGGTGACGAGCTGCGCCGCGGCAAGCCGTCGGGGCATGCCAGGTTCGGGCCGGGTGCGGCCGTCCTGGGCGGTGACGCGCTGATGTTCGCGCTGTTCGAGATGGTGGTGGAGTGCGGTCGGCTAGGGGTGCCGGAGGCGGCCGTGACCCGGGCCGTGGGCACGCTGGCGCGGGCCGGCCGGCGGATGGCGCAGGGGGTGGCCCGGGAGCTGGACCCGGTCCGGGCGCCGGACGCGGTCGGCGGGTATCTGGAGATGGTCCGGCTGAAGACGGGCGCGCTGCTGAGTGCCTGCTGCGAGGCGGGAGCGGTGCTGGGCGGCGGCTCGCCGGGGCAGGCGCGGGCGCTGTCCGGGTACGGCGAGGCGCTCGGGGTGGCGTTCCAGATCCGCGACGACCTGCTGCCGTACGGCCCGGAGGCCGGGCGGGAGGGCAAGCCCGCCGACAGCGATCTGCGCAACGACCGGCCCAGTCTGCCCCTGCTGCTGGCCGGGCCGGTCTCGAAGGATCCGGAGGAGGTGGGGCGGCTGCTGGTGGAGACGGGCGCGCTGGAGGAGTCCACGCGGCTGGCGCGCACGTATGCGGAACGGGCCCGCCGGGAGCTGGAGCCGCTGCCGCAGGGTCCGCACCGGGCCGCGCTGTGCCGGACGGCCGACGCGCTGGCACCCGGGCCGTGGCACACGGGCGGTGCCCGGTGAGGACCCGGCTGTCCGGCCATCTGGACACGCTGCGCCCGTACGACCTCGTGGTCACCCCGGTCATCACCGCGCTCGGCGCCGCGCTGGCCGTCCCCGCTCCCGCCGACGGGCGGCTGCTGCCGGCGGCGGCGCTCGGCCTCACGGCGTGCGCCGGGGCGCTGTACACCGCCGACTACCTCACCCGGCACGAGGACGGGCGGACCAAGCCGTACCGCCCGATCCCCTCCGGACGGCTGCGGGCCGCCACGGCACGGCGGTGCGCGGTCCTGCTGTGGCTGGCCGCGTTCGTGCTGGCCACCCTGGCCAACTGGCGTTCGCTGCTCTTCCTCGGGCTCGCGGTCCTCGCCCAGGACGCCTACGGGCGGGGTCTGAAGGGCCGGGGGCTGTGGGGAGACCTCGCCGTCGGGTTCTCGGGCTGGTCGTGCCCGCTGCTCGCCGGGGCCTGCTGCACCGCGCCCTGGCCGCCCGCGCACCTGATGGCGCCGGCGCTGCTGCTGGGCGCGCAGGGCACCTTCGGCAACCTGCTGCTCGCCGTCGACGACCGTCCGCACGACCTGCGCGCGGGCTGCCGCACCCTGCCGGTACGGCACGGACCCGGCCGGGCGTGGACCGTGCTGACCGCCCTGGCGGTGGCTGGGTACGCCGGGGCCCTGCTGCTCCCGGTCCAGCTCGGGCAGCGCGCCACCGCACCGGTGTTCCTGCTGCTGGTCCTGCCGGCCGCGGGCACGGCCGCCGCGGTCCTCGTCACCGTACGGCGGCGCACCGCCGACGCCGTCGAACTGCACATGTACGAGCGGGCGTTGCTGCCCGCGGCCCTGTGGTCGCTGACCGGCAGGACCGCCGTGGCCGTGGCGGTCGCGGCGGCCTGCGCCGGGGTGCTGCGCCTGACGTCCCGGCCGATGCTGCGGCCCGAGCCCTACGAGGAGGGCGGCGCGGTGAGTGCGTGACGCTCAGTCGTAGGTGAGGACCATCCGGAAGCGCGCGGCACCGGTGAGCATCTTCTGGTAGGCCTCGCCCGCCTGCTCCAGGGGGACGGTCTCGATCGTCGGGCGGATCCCGTGCAGGGCACTGAACTCCATGGTGTCCTGCACGTCCTGCGCGGTGCCGGACGGATGGCCGCGGATCTCTCGCGCGGCTCCGAGCAGCTGGAGCGGGGTGGCCCCGAGCGGCTCGGTGTCGAGGCCGATCACCACCAGCTCGCCCCGGGGGCCCAGCCCGTCCACGGCCGCCGTGATCGCCTGGGAGTTGCCCGCGGTGGCGAGCACGACCTTGGCGCCGCCGAGCGACTGGAGGGCCTCCGCGACCGGGGTCGCGGCCGTGGAGTCGACGTAGTGGTGGGCGCCGAGCTGCTTGGCGAAGTCGGCCTTCTCGGCGCCGCGGGCGACGGCCACCGTCTCGAAGCCCATGGCCACCGCGTACTTCACCCCGAGGTGGCCGAGCCCGCCGAGACCGACGACGGCGACCAGGTCACCGGGCTGGGCCGGGCTGCGCCGCAGGCCGTTGAAGGTGGTCACGCCCGCGCAGCCCATCGGGGCCGCGTCGACCGAGGCCAGCCCGTCGGGGATGCGGGCCAGCGCGTCGACCGGTGCGATCACCTGCTCGCCGAAGCCGCCGTCGTAGGTCCAGCCGGGCGTCTTCATGTTCTCGCAGACGATGAAGTCGCCCTGGCGGCAGGGCTTGCAGTGGCCGCAGCTGCCGCCGAACCAGCCGACCGCCACCCGGTCGCCGAGCTGCCAGCCCCAGTCCTCGATGCTCTCTCCGATCTCCTCGATCCGCCCGGCGATCTCGTGGCCGGGTACCACCGGGAACGTGACGCCCGGCAGTGCGGCGGTGACGAAGAAGGTGTCGCTGTGGCAGATGCCGCAGGCCTCCACGGCGATCCGCACCTGGCGGGGGCCGGGCCTCGGCACCTCCCGCTCGACGATCTCGAACGGCCCGCCCAGGGCGGTCACCTGCGCGACTCGGTAGCTGCTCATGCGTCTCTCCCGGAACGGGTACGACGGGTACGGTCGCCCCCCTCTCCCAGCACACCAGCTCCGCGCCGATCGCGCGCGCCGAGCCCCGCACGGCACCGCAGCCCCGGTCCGGCGGGCTCTCGTCCGGGTGCGGGCCGGTGGGGGCCTGTCGCGCCCGCGTGGCGGAGCCGCATATCGGATACAGCCCCGCGCCCTTTGCGGGGCGCTACGGCAACGCGTGTCTCAGGCGCCCGGGACGCGGTCCAGGTCGATGTCGGTGACCGTCACCCAGTGCGGTTCCGCCACCAGCAGGGTCAGTTCTTCCGGCCCGAGGTCGACGTCCGCGGCGTGGCGGTAACCGGCCGACCCGGCGGCCGTGACCCCGGCCCGGTCGGCGGCGGGTACCGCGAGGACGACCCGCCGGCAGTGCGGATCGGCGTCCCGGACCGCCGCCGTGAGGCTCCGCAGCAGCGCCGGGAGCAGGTGGTCCGGGCATCCGGCGGCCACCCGTAGCTCCAGGTCGTGGGCACCGGCCGGATACGCGTCCCGCAGCCGTCCCGCGGCACACCGTTCCAGGTGTACGTCCACCGTCATCCCGTCCCGGCGCAGGCGGAAGCCGGCCGTGGTGCGGCCACGGATGGTCGGCTCGGTCTCCCAGCCGGGGGCCGGGGCGAGGTCCGCCGGAATCGCGGGCACTGTGATCATCTCAGCCCTCCTCGGCCGCAAGCCGCCGGATGACGGCCTTGTCCAGCTTCCCGGAGGCGTTCCTCGGCACCGCCGGCACGAGCGTGAGCCGCCGCGGGAGCTTGTAGCGGGCCAGCCGGCCGGCCGCGTACGCGCGGATGTCCGCCAGGTCGATGCCGGTGCCGTCGGCGACGGTGACCACCGCCGCGACGGCCTCGCCCCACTGTTCGTCGGCCACTCCGACCACGGCGACGTCCACCACGCCCGGCATGGCCGCCAGGACCCGCTCCACCTCGGCCGGGTAGACGTTCTCCCCACCGCTGATGATCACGTCCTTGAGGCGGTCGACGATGAAGAGACAGCCGTCCTCGTCGAGATAGCCGATGTCCCCGGAGTGGAACCAGCCCTCCGCGTCGAACGCGGCGGCCGTGGCCTGCGGGTTGTTCCAGTAGCCCGCGGTGACGTTGGGGCCGCGACCCACCATCTCACCGGGCTCCCCCGCCGTCACCGGCTCGTTGCTGACGGCGTCCACGACCCGCACCTCCGTGTAGGGCATGGCGATCCCCGCCGACCCCAGCTTGTCCAGGGTGCGCTCGGCGGGCAGGTGGGTGGCGAACGGCGCGGTCTCGGTCAGGCCCCACGCCTGCTGCAGCAGCACCTCGCGCCCGGCGTAGAGCTCGACCAGGGACGGCGGCACCGGTGCGCCCGCGACCACCACCGCGCGCAGATCGCCCAGCTCCTGCTCGAGGAAGCCCGGGACGCGGGCCAGCGCCGCGAACATCTGCGGGACGCCGAACATGGAGTTGACCCGGTGGGTGACCAGGTCGTCGAGGCACGTCTGCGGGTCGAAGGAGCGGCGTACGACGACCGTGCCGCCGCGTACGAGGGTGCGCAGGGCGAAGCTGTTGAGGGCGCCGATGTGGAAGAGCGGGGCGGCCGCGTAGGTGACGTCACCGCGGCGCGTGTCCAGGCGCAGGTCGACGTTGACCGAGTTCCACCAGGCGTTGCCGTGGGTGAGCACGACTCCCTTGGGCGTCCCGGTGGTGCCGGAGGTGAACATCAGGACGGCCGGGTCGTCGGCGTACTTCTGGGCGAGGGCGGTCGTCGGCGGCGCGGCCGCGATCAGCGGCGACCAGGGCTCCCAGCCGGCCACGCCGGCGGCGGCCGGTATCGCGGGGTCGTCGTCCACCAGCAGGAGGCGCCGCAGCTCCGTGGCCCCGCGCACCGCTTCGACCGCGAGGCGGTGGCCCTCCTCGCAGACGATCACCTCGGCGCCGCTGCCCGCCAGGACCCGCTCCAGCTCGGGCTCGGCGAGCCGGAAGTTGACCGGGACGAAGACGGCACCCAGCCGGAACGCGGCGAACATGGTGACCAGGAACGCCGGGCTGTTCAGGCCGAGATACGCGACGCGGGTGCCGTCGACGACGCCGCCGCCCGCGAGGACGCTCGCCAACCGGGCGGCCCTGTCGTCGAGTTCGGCGTAGGTGAGATCGCCGCCCGGGTAACGTACGACCACCTCGTCGGCCTGGTGGCGGGCGTGGCGGGCCACCGCCGCGGCCGGGTTGAGGTCGACCCGGAGTCCGGAGTTGCGCGGGTGGGGGCTGGGCACAGTCAGCACTCCTCGTCGAGTGTCATGGGGCGTCGGAGCCGTCGGAGTCGCAAGGTTGCCGGAGTCGCAGGGTCGCCGGAGTGGTCAGAGGTGGTCGCCGCCGGCCGCGTGCGCGAAGCCGCGGACGCCGATGCCGCCGTCGACGGAGATCGCGTGTCCGGTGATCGGGCCGCTCTGCTCTCGGGCGGCGAGCAGCACGTACGGTCCGGTGAAGTCGCGCGGGTCGGTGCTGGAGTCGTGCAGCGGGATGAGCGGCGGGGCGTCGGGGTTCTTCTTCGCGAAGGACGCGGAGATCGAGCGGTCGCCGAGCGCCAGCGCCTCGGGGCCGCGCAGGTCGGTGTTCATGCCTCCGCAGGCGACGCCGTTGACGCGGACCTTGGGTGCGAGTTCGTAGGCGAGTTCGCGCATGAGGCCCAGGCAGGCGTGCTTGCTGGCGGTGTAGAGGGGGCCGCCGCCGTTGACGTGGAAGGAGGCGTTGGAGAGGGTCATGACGATGCTGCCGCGGCTCTTCACCAGCTCCCGCCAGGCCGCCTCGGCCGCCAGCAGACAGCCCTTGACGTTGACGGCGAAGATCTCGTCGAAGGCGGCGTCGAGTTCGGCGGCGCCGAGCCGGGTGAGCTGCCGCTGGTAGTCCCAGACACCGGCGTTGGCGACGAGGGTGTCGAGCTTGCCGAAGCGTTCGACGGTCTCGGCGACGGCGGTGTGCAGCCGCCCGGAGTCGCGTACGTCACCGGTGACGGCGTGGATCCGGTCGGGGGCGACGGCGACGACCTCGTCCAACTGGCCCTTGTCCCGCCCGAAGACGGTGACCGAGGCGCCCTCGGCCACGAACCGCTCGGTGACCGCGCGGCCGATGCCCGCTCCCCCGCCGGTGACCAGGGCGGCGTACCCGTCCAGCCAGCCCATCACCGCTCCCCGAGGAAGCCGACGACCAACTCCTCGAACTCCGGCTGCCGTTCGAGCTGCACCCAGTGCCCGCACCGGCCGAACACGTGCAGCTGCACGTCCTGGATCTGCCGGAGCATCAGCTGGGCGCCGTCGAGGGTGATCGTGCGGTCGTCGCGGCCCCAGAGCAGCAGCGTGGGCGCCTTGATCCGGTGCAGGTCGCGCCAGAGCGGGTCCATTCCGCCGCGCCGGGCGAAGGCCGCGTTGTAGCGGTGGTAGAAGGCGATGTGGCTCTCGTCGAGGGAGGCCTCGTAGCGGGCCTTCACCACGTCCGCGCCGAACTGCCTGTGGTCGTAGACCATGGTGCGGATGAACGCGGCCATCTTGTTCTCGCTGGGCCCGCCGCCGTTGTAGTAGCGGAACATCTCCTTCTGTCCCTCGGTGGGCGTCGGCCCGGACGGCAGCCAGCCGCCGCCGGGTGCCATCAGCACCAACCGGGCGACCCGCTCGGGACGTTGCTGGGCCATGGCGATGGCCGCCGCTCCGCCGAGGCTGTTGCCGAGCAGGTGGAAGCCGTCGATGCCCAGGGAGTCGAGGGCCTGGAAGAGGGCGTCGACGGTGATCTCGGTGACAGACCGTTCGGCGAGGTCGTCGTCCGTCGGGCGGTAACTGCGGCCGAAACCGGGCTGGTCGGGCAGCACGACCCGGAAGTGCCGGGCCAACGCGGCGAGGTTCTGGTGGTAGTTGCTGACGCCGGAGGCGCCGGGGCCGCCGCCGTGCAGCATCACGAGGACCGGTCCCTCACCGGTCTCGGCGACGGCGATCTCACCGAGCGAGGTGGCCACGCGATGGTGCTTGAGTTCGGTCACGACGGTTCCCAATCGGAGGAGTCACAGGAGTCACAGGAGTCAGAAGAAGGTCGAGATGTTCTTGGCCAGCAAGATGCTCTGGTCGAGCAGGACGGTCCGGCGGGCCACCCGCAGGCTGCCGTCCTCGCCTCTGCGCAGCACGTCCGCGCGGCTGCCGGCGAAGACGTTCTCCTCGCGTTCCAGGCGGTTGCGGTAGACCAGGAACGCGGAGCGCACCTGCAGGTCGTCGGCGGTGAACTCCGGGTTCTCGGCCGGGTCGTGGTGCCGCACCATCACGTTGGCAACCAGGTGGCGGGTGCGGGACGGCGGGTCCTCGGCCCAGGCCATGCCCGAGTCGAAGCGGCGGATGCGCCAGGCCAGGCTCTCCTTGGTCTCGTCGAAGAACGCGGCCTCGCCCCGCGCGGCCACCGCCAGCGTCTGCTGCCGGCGCAGCCGGTTGGTGCGGGTGGGCACCCAGTAGTCGAGGTCGTCGGCGAGCAGCTCCAGCCAGTCGGTGTAGCGGCCGTCGTCGAGGAGGGCGGCCTCCTCGTAGTAGAACTGCTCGACCTCGAAGTGCGTGTCGCGGTCGGCGCGTTGGGCAGGGGAGGTCACAGGGTCACCTTTCCGGGCGCAGCAGGGCGCGCAGGCTCACGTCGGGGTCCGCCAGCCGTCCGGCGTCGACCGGGGTCCGACGGTCGATCATGCGGCGGGCGGCGCGTACGGCGGTGGCGTCGTCGACGGCGGCAGCCGCCACCACCCGGCCGTCGCGCAGGCCGTAGACGGCGAAGGACGCCTCGGCCCAGGAGCCGCGTACGACGGTCTCGGTGGCGGACGTCAGGTGCCCGACCGCCTCGATGTGGCGGCCGTGCCGGTCGGTCCAGAACCAGGGCGCCGTCGGGGCGGGGGCCGCGGTGCCGAGGAGGGTGGCGGCGGCCCGGGCGCCGTCCTGCTGCGCGGCCTCCCAGTGCTCGGCGCGGGCCTGTCCGCGCGGCCGGGCCGGGTCGCCGACCGCGAGCACGGCCGGGTTGGAGGTCACCTGTCCGGCGTCGACCAGGATGCCCCGGTCCACGTCGAGGCCGGCCCGCTCGGCGAGCCCGGTGTGCGGGACCATGCCCACGCCGACGACGACGGCGTCGTACGACCGTGATCCGGCCTTCCCGGTCAGCCGGACCTCGATGTGGTCGCCGCGGTCCGTGAACGACTCCACGGCCGCCTGGGCGGTGGTGATGCCGTGCCAGGTGTGCATGTCGTGCAGCCAGGTGGCGAGTTCCGGGCCGAGTGCGGCGGCCAGCGGGGTGGCCAGCGGGTCGACCAGGGTGACCGCGCAGCCCAGGCGTACGGCGGTCGAGGCGGTCTCGGCGCCGATCAGGCCGGCGCCGACGACGAGGATGCGGGCGCCGGGTGTCAGCGCCGGGCGCAGCCGGTCGGCGTCCTCGGCGGTGCGCAGGACGTGCACGCGCTCGCCGTCGATGCCGGGGACCGGCGGGCGGGCCGCGCTGCCGCCGGTGGCGAGGACGACCCGGTCGGCGGGCAGCATGGTGCCGTCGGAGAGTTCGAGCCTGCCCTCGGCCGGGCGCAGCGCGGTGACCGTGGTGCGGTTGACCAGCCGGACGCGCTGGTCGTCGTACCAGGACGGCTCCTGGAGGGCGAGTTGCCGCACGGGCCTGGTGCCGGCGAGGTAGTCCTTCGACAACGGCGGCCGGTCGTAGGGGAACTCACCGGCGTCGACGAGGGTGACCTCGCCGTCGAAGCCCTGGGAGCGCAGGGCGGCGGCGGTGCTGACGCCGGCGATGCCGCCGCCGACGACGACCACGTTCACGGCGCCTCCCCGGGGAAGAGCCAGACCTCGCCGTCGCGGACCTCGACCCGGTGCGGGCAGGTGTTCCTGGTCGCGGGCAGCCCCTGGACCTCACCGTTCTTCAGACAGAACCTGCTGGCGTGCAGGGGGCATTCGACATGGCCGTCCTCCACCCAGCCGTCGGCCAGCGAGGCGTCCTCGTGGGTGCAGGTGTCGTCCAGGGCGTACACGGTGTCGTCGGTGTCGCGCAGCAGGGCGATGTCGTCGGCCGTGCCGGTGATCTCCTTGGCGACGGCGAGGCCCTCGCCCTGGGGGATGTCGTCGAGGGCCGCGACCCGGATGCCGTTGCTCATGTCTTGTTCTCCTCGTGCTCCCCGTGTTCCTCGTGTTCCTCGTGCCAGGCGGGGGTGTTCATCAGGTCGCGCCAGCGCCCGTAGAAGGCCCGGCCGGCGGCGTCGCTGTACAGCTCGCTCGTCAGACCGGGATGGCGGCCGTCGTGGCGTTCGCTGCCCATGCCCATCTGGTAGTTGAGGGCGACGCCGTTGGTGATGAAGCCGTGTGCGATCGCCTGCACCTCGCTCCAGTTCTCGCCGTCGTCCTGCTCGAAGATCCCGCTGGGCCCGAACGTCCGCAGGTTGTAGAGGCGTTGGGCCTCCCGGACCTCCTCGGGCATGGACCTGTCCACGATCGTCCAGGCCCATACCTCCATCCGGTCCGGGCCCTTGGGGTGCCAGACCCGGATGGAGCCGTTGACGGGGAGGTAGGAGAAGTTCGGGAAGACGGTCGCGTGCCCGTTCGTCAGCGGTCCCTCCACCCGCGCCGCACCGAGGCGTTCGCGCAGGGCGTCGTAGTCCGTCCACTTGTGCACGGTCTGCGCGTCGAACCGGTTCCTGGGGTGGACCGGGAAGCCGGCGCCGTGGCCGTTCGGGTCCGAGTACTGACGGCCGGTGCGGTGTACGACCTCGTCCTTGGGCTTCCGGCCGGCCGGTGCGAGCAGCATGAGCGCCGAGGCGTGGCTCATGTTCACGTGGTACCAGTCGGTGGCGAACTGCTCTGCCGCCAGTTTCCAGTTGCCCTCCAGGACCCACTTGTGGACCCCGCCGACGACGACCGTGCCCTCGTCGTCGTGGTCGAGCATGGCGTCCAGGTACCAGGCCATGTCCCCGAGCGACTCGCGCAGCGGGACCGGGTCCGGGTTCCAGGTGCCGAAGACCAGCCCGTGGTACGTCGCCACGTGCGGGACCTCGACCAGGCCCCAGTCGCGCTGCTCGAAGTCGCCCGGATAGCCGTCCTTGTTGGGGACGCTGACCAGGGAGCCGTCCAGGTTGTAGGACCAACCGTGGTAGGTGCAGGTGAAGTTGCGGGTGGTGCCGGAGTCGGCGCGGCAGACGCGGGCGCCCCGGTGGCGGCAGGAGTTGAGGTAGGCGCGGATCCGGCGGTCGCGGTCCAGGGTGACGATGACCGGGTCCTCGCCCATGTACGTGGTGAAGAAGTCGCCGGGCCGGTGGAACTGGTCGGTGTGCGCGAGGAACAGCCAGCTCGGCGCGAAGACCCTGCGCAACTCCTGCCGGTACAGCTCCCCGTCGGTGAAGACCATGCGGTCCAGCAGTCCGCCCTCGGTGTCGACGAGCCCGGAGACGTCGATGTTCCGTGCCAGGTCCGCGGGGCGGCGCAGCGCCCCACGCGGTGCCGTGGTGGCAGCGCCCTTGGGTTCGTTCGTCGAGGTCATGGCCTCAGCGAACAGCAGCAGGTCAGGCGGAGGCCATCGGCCGTTCCGTACGGCGGCACACGGGCTGTCGGCGGCCCGGGGCAGCGGGAGAGCGTGCTCCCATGCTTGCCGCAACCGCCGTCTCCCAGAGCGCGACCGACCCGTTGGCCGGCCTCGTCGTCAAAGACGTTCCCGAGCCCGGGCCGCGCCCCGGCTGGTCGACCGTCCGTGTGGTGTCGTCGTCGCTGAACATGCACGACCTGTGGACCCTGCGCGGGGTGGGCCATCCGCCCGAACGGCTGCCGGTCGTCCTCGGCTGTGACGCGTCGGGGTACGACGAGGACGGCAACGAGGTCCTCGTCCACCCGGTGATCGCCGACGCGGACGCCGGCCTGGGCGACGAGACGCTGGACCCGGGGCGGGCGCTGCTGTCGGAGCGGCACGACGGCGCCTTCGCCGAGTACCTCTCCGTCCCCGCCCGCAATCTGATCCCCAAACCGGAGTGGCTCACCTTCGACGAGGCCGCCTGTCTGCCGGTCGCCTGGGGCACCGCGTACCGGATGCTGTTCACGCAGGCCGGGATCCGGGCGGGCGACCGGGTGCTGGTGCAGGGCGCCGGGGGCGGGGTCGCCTCGGCCGCGATCAAGCTCGCGGTGGCCGCCGGGGCGGTCGTCTACGCCACCAGCCGCAGCGCGGAGAAGCGGGCGCAGGCCGAGTCCTGGGGCGCGCGCCGGGCCGTACCGACCGGAGAACGGCTGCCCGAGCGGGTGGACGTGGTGGTCGAGACGGTCGGCGAGGCGACCTGGTCGCACTCGCTGAAGTCGCTGCGCCCCGGCGGCACGGTCGTCATCGCCGGGGCGACCAGCGGCACCAACCCGCCCGCCGACCTCGGCCGGGTCTTCTACCTCCAGCAGCGCATCCTCGGCTCGACCGGCTGCACCCGGGCCGAACTGGTCGCCCTGCTGAAGCTGATGGACGCCACCGGTCTGCGTCCGGTCATCGACCGCGCCCTGCCCCTGGCCGAGATCCACCAGGGGTTCCAGCTCATGATCGACGGGCGGCTGACCGGCAAGCTCGTCGTCCACCCCCAGCCCCGCCCCGAGGGAGAACCATCGTGAACGCCGCCGCCGTCGGGCTGTCCCACTCCCCCCTGATCGGCCGGAACGACCCCGCGCCCGAGGTTCTCGCCGCCGTGGCGGAAGCGGTCGAGGAGGCCCGTTCCTTCGTCCGCGCCTACGACCCCGAACTGGTCGTCCTGTACGCCCCGGACCACTACAACGGCTTCTTCTACAAGGAGATGCCGCCGTTCTGCCTGGCCACCGCCGCGCATGCCGTCGGTGACTTCGGGTCGGCGGCGGGGCCGCTGTCGGTCGACACGGACGCGGCCAGGTCGCTGGCGCGCGGGGTGCTGGAGCGTGGCATCGACCTGACCGTCTCGGCGCGGATGACGGTCGACCACGGTTTCGTCCAGCCGCTGGAGGTGCTGTTCGGCGGGATCGACAAGGTGCCGGTCGTCCCGGTCTTCGTCAACGGGGTCGCGACTCCGCTGGGCCCGGTCGGCCGTATCCGCGCGCTGGGCACGGCTGTCGGGCAGGCCGCGGCCGGACTCGACCGCCGGGTGCTGTTCCTCGGCTCCGGCGGGCTCTCCCACGACCCGCCCGTCCCGGTCCTGGAGGGTGCTCCGCCCCGGGTCGCCGACGCCCTGATCGAGGGACACCCGCCGACCCCCGAGCAGCGGGCCCGGGGCGAGGAGCGGGTGGTGCAGGCGGGCCGGGACTACGCGGCCGGCTCGACGCGGATGATCCCCGTCAACCCCGCGTGGGACAACCAGGTCCTGGACGTGTTCGAAAGCGGACGGCTGGCGGACGTCGACTCCTGGACCGTGGAGTGGATGGGCTCCGAGGGCGGCGGCTCGGCCCACGAGGTCCGCACCTGGATCGCCGCGTTCGCCTCCCTCGCCGCCACCGGCGGCTACCGGATGACCTCCCGCTTCTACGCGCCGATCCCGGAGTGGATAGCGGGCTTCGCGGTCGCCACGGCGGAGCGTGCCTGAACCGCGGACGCGGAGCGTGCCCGAGCCACGGGCGCGGCAGGCGCCGGAGTCACGGGCGTTGCGGCCGGCCCGTCCGCTGCTGTGCCTGGGAGGCCGCCGCCGCGACCCGGCGTACGTCGGCGCCGAGCCGCCGGGTGTCGATCCGGCCGCGCCGTCCGGCGATGGACAGTGCGGCCACCGCCCGCCCCGACCGGCCCAGGACGGGCGCGGCGACGCAGCTCAGCCCGAGCTGGCTCTCCTCGTCGTCGTAGGCGAGGCCGGTCCGGCGGATGCGGTCCAGTTCCTCGGCGAGTGCCGCCGGGTCGGCGATGGTCCGGGCGGTGAAGCGGTGCAGCGGCCCGGCGATCGCCTGGGCGGCGGCCTCCGCGTCGTAGGCGAGCATGACCTTGCCGACGGCGGTGGCGTGTGCGGGCAGCCGGCCGCCGATCCGGGACGGGACCGTCGCCGGGCGGTGGCCGTGGAGCTTGCCGAGGTAGACCACGTCGGTGCCGTGCAGGACGGCGAGGTGGGCGGTGTGCCGGGTGAGCTCGTAGAGGTCGGTCAGGTACGGGAGGAGCAGGTCGCGCAGGCTCTCGTGGCCGGCCGCGTACACGGAGCGGCCCAGCTGGTGGAGGCGCTCGCCGAGCCGGTAGTCCGTGCCGACCCGTTCCACGACGCCGTTGCGCTCCAGCATGCCCAGCACCCGGTGCGCGGTCGACTTGCTCAGCTGGGCCCGCCGGGCCAGCTCGCTGACGCCGACCCCGCTGCTCGCCCTGTCGCCGAAGGCGACCAGCAGGCTGATGGCCTTGTCGACGGCGGCCCGGTCGTCACGGGCCTGAGAGGCGAGGGAGGCGGTGGTCATGGCGGTTCACCTCAGCTTCGAGGGGGTCCGATGTCATTTTCAGTAGACCGTCCGGAAACTTTTACGTGACAAGCATGGCCAGACCGTCAGCCGTCCGTCAACAATGACGGGATGCACATTAAAAGTGACGACCTGGCCCATGAGAACGAGCTGGTGGCCCGCAACGTCCGCCGGTTCCGGCTCGAACGTGCCATGTCACTGGGCGAGCTGGCCCGCCGTTCCGGCCTCTCGAAGCAGACGCTGTCGAAGATCGAGCAGGGCGCGGGCAACCCGACCGTGGAGACGCTCTCGCTGCTCGGTGCGGCCTTGGACGTGCCGGCCCGCCGGCTGCTCACCGAGTGGGGCACGCCGGTCTATGTCCAGCGCCACGACGAGGGGGAATGGTCCGACAGCGGCAACTGGTCGGAGCGGCTCCTCGACGAGGTGTACGGCTCGGGGTACGTCAGGACCCTGGTGCTGCGTCTCGAACGCAGCGGCCGGCAGCCCGAGCCCGTCGTCCCGCACGCGGCCGGCACCCTCCACCACATCTACGTGATCACCGGAAAGCTGCGCACCGGCCCGGTCACCGAACCGGTCGACCTCGCGGCAGGGGACTTCGCCCGGTTCCCCGGGGACATCCCCCACCGCCATGTCTGCCTCAGCGAACGCGCGGTCGCCCACATGGTCACCACACTGCCTCAGGTACGGCAGATCAGCCCCACGGTGCTGCAGGGCGGGCCCGTCGCCTGATCAGGAGGTGATGCCGTTGTACTGGTCCCAGGTGTAGGCGAGGTCGGGCGAGGAGGGCTTGCCGGGCCAGTCGAAGTAGTCCCAGACGAGTTCGGCGGGGTTGGTGGCGAGGTAGCCCCGGCCGGGCAGGTCGTTCGAGTCGTCCCAGGCCCAGGGCGGGTTGGCCGCGTCGGTGGCGCAGGCGCCGTTGGCGGGGCCGAGGACCCCGCCCGCGCCGCACTTGGCACCGTAGGGGTTGGAGCTGTCGTCGCCGGCGAAGTTGTCGGTGGTCGCGAACAACGTCGTCAGGGTGCGGTTCGCCCACATGCCGTTCGAGGCGAAGACGTCGGTCAGCGTGTACTGCACGTCACGGTCGTTGGAGCCGGACGGCACCTCGGCGGTGGAGCCGGGGTAGTACACGATGCCGTCGCCGCTCGCGTACTGGCTGCGCTCCTGGGACAGGTAGCCCTCGGCCCACGCGGCATGCGTGTTGGGCTGCTGGGTCGTGAACGGGCGTCCGTGGCCGTCGTCGTGCGGGTCGCCCTCCAGCTTCAGCGTGCCGTCGACGCTCTCCTGCCCGCTGGTGAAGTCGCTGCCGGAGGGCACCCAGGAGTAGAAGTTGCTGTGCGCGACCGTGATGGCGGCCTTCAACTGCCCGTGCGCGGAGCCGTCGTTGGCGACGACGACCAGGACGCCCTCGGCGTCGTTCTCGTGCTCGGTGAGGTCCTCCTGGTAGTTGTCGAGGACTCCGTCCGACCAGTCGCGCGGGTGGAAGTACGTGTACAGCAGGTACGAGAAGGACGGGGTCTGGACGACCGAGTAGTAGACGTGCGCCGCGAGCGGGAACTGGCTGGTGTTCTCCCAGTTGTTGCGGCCGTTGAGGTCACCGTCGTAGTCGTACGACGTGATGTAGTCGGACTTGCCGCCGAGGGCGGTCTCGCCGGTGGAGTCGACGTCCTGGAAGTTGACCGGGGCCCACCACTGGGCGAGGGCGGCACGGTCGGTGGCGGAGTCCGCGCTGGCCGGGGCCGGCTGGGTGAGGCCGGCACCGCAGACGGCGGCGAGGGCGGCCGTCACGGCGAGGGATCTGCGTCGGGTCAGAGGCACACGGAAACGGTGGGTGCGGGGGGTTGCCACGGTTCCTCCGGGGGGCCGCGAAAGGAACCGGCACGTCGGTGAAGTCGACGTGCCGGTAAGGGAGTTGACGTATGTACCGGTGGTGCGGGTGATGCCGCGGGTACGATACAGCGCGGTGCGGGCGGGTCGGCAGGTCTCAGCAGGTGACGGTGCCCCTGCGCAGCGCGTGACCGCTGTCGTTGCTGTCGTCGGACCACCACACGGGCTTGCTGCCGCCGCTGCACGCGTCGGAACCGGAGACGGCGAAGCCCTCGTTGTTGAGGTTGTCCATGCCGGTCGGGCGGTTGTGGATCGCGGTGGCGGCGAAGACCCCGGACGAGTTGATCTGCATGGTCCGGTGCTGGCCGGAGCAGGTGTCGTCGCAGACCACCCAGAGACGGGACGCCTGCGGTTCCCACTGGAGCTCCATGACGCCGGCCATGCCGCTGCTGACGGCCGCGACCCGGGTGAAGGTGCCGCCGTCCTTGAGGACGTAGCCGTAGACCATGCCGGTGCCCTCGACGCCGACGAAGAACACCCCGCCGGTGTGCGAGCCGTAGTTCGCCGGGTTGTAGGCGGCACCGGTCGAGGCGTCCTTGAACCCGGCGGCGGTCAGGGTGGCGTCGGGGACCCAGGTGATGCCCTCCAGACCGAGGTTGGAGCCCACCGCCGGGAGGTCGGAGGTCAGGTTCCACTCGGTGGTGGCGGTGAGCGTGGTGGCGGTGCCACTCACGTCGTACTTGAGGACGGAGAGCCGGCTGGTGCCGGACGAGTCCGCGTTGCGCTCACTCGACACGTACACGCCGCCGCTCGAACCGGAGCCGGTCAGGGTGACGCCCTCGTCGTCGGGGGTGCCCGAACCGCCCGGGAACCTGAGCGTCTTGCCGGACGTCCAGCCGTTGCTGGTGTCGGCCTTCCAGGCGGTGGAGCCGTTCGGCACCAGCCGCCACAGCTTGCCGCTGTTCTGTGCCGCCCACAGCACGCTCCCCTCCTGGTAGAGGCCGCTCAGGTCGGAGCCGAAGGCGTTCTTGGTGTCGGCGGTGGTGACCGAGCTGCCGCCCGGCCATGCCGTCGCCGAAATACCGCCGGAGCCGCAGTCGTTGGCGGCGCCGAGGGTCACCGCGGCCGAGCCGAAGGCACCGGTGCCGTCGGGGCAGCGCGACCACGACGGGTCGGAGTGCTGGGTCCAGCCGAAGCTGTCGACCAGGGTGGTGCCGTCTGCGAGATAGAGGCGCGCCTCGTCGTCGGAGCCCAGACCGAAGGCGTTGTGCACGTCGAAGGCGACGAAGCCGCCGGGCGCAAGGGTGGTCCCGGAGGCTATCGCGTACTTGGAGCTGTCGTTGTCGTCCCTGAGGATCCAGCCGGAGAGATCCACCGTGGTGGTGCCCCTGTTGTAGAGCTCCACGGAGTCGTTGACGTCTCCGGTGGTCACCACCTCGTTGATCCGGATGTCGTCGGCCGCCGCCGCGTGGGCGGGGGACGCCGTCAGGGCGCCGACGACGAGCGTCGGTCCGGCGACGGCGACGAGCAGGACACGGAGGCTGCGGCGCCACCGGCGAACGCGTGATTCGGTCACCAAATCCGTCCTGGGGTTTCGTTGTGACAGGCCGCCAGGACCTTTCCGGCGCGGCCCGAACGGACGACTTCGCGCAGGTGAGGACGTTATGAACGGTGAGCGAACCGCCAAGATCGGCGGGGGTCGCCGCGCCCGTGCGGGGCGACCGTCCAGAGCCTGGCGAGCACGGCACCGGTGACCAGGACGAGGAGCAGCTGGGACGTGTGGGTCCCGGCGCTGTCCGCTGCCCGGGCGACGGGGTTGGCCAGACCGAGGCGGTCCAGCAGCCAGCCGAGGGCCGCGACGGCGGTGAGTCCGGCGCAGGCGGTCCGCAGGGCGGCGTGCCCGTGCAGCCGGCTGAGGCAGATCAGGCTCGGCAGGGTGAGCAGGACCAGGACGAGTTGCATGCATTCGATGCCGATATTGAATCCGGCGAGACTGAGCGCCAATTGGGAGGTGGAGAGGTGCATCTCGGCGAGGGTGAGGGAAAAGGCGAGTCCGTGTCCAAGGCCGAAGCCACCGGCGATGACAGCCTCACGTCCGGGGAAAATCGGTCGAATTGCATGGACGGCGCCGACGAGAATACTGAAGGCGATGAATGCCTCGACCGGTTGGGCCGGGATGTCGAGGCGCCCGAAGGCACTCACGGCGAGCGCGACGGAATGCCCGACGGTGAATGCCAGCGTGGTACGGCCGATGCGGCCGACGGCCGTCCTTGTGCTCGCCAGTCCGCGCCAGCGGTTTCCGGTGGCCAGCAGGGGTGCGGGCAGCAGCAGAATGAGCAGGAACAGCAGATGGTCGGTGCCTTCGAGAATGTGGTGGGCGCCGAGCTGGAACATGGCGTAGGTGCCGCTCCAGATGCTCGCGTCCTCCAGGTTGACGGTGAGCGGGGCGATGGTCATCGTCCGGGTGTCGATGCGGATGACCCCGACCTGGGTGGCGTCGTCGTGGCCGTCGTCGGCAACTTTTCCGGTGGCCCAGTCCTGGCGGACGGAGACCAGCACGGTGTGGGTGACGACCTGGTGGACGATGACGTCGTAGTCGAGGACCAACCGGCGCGGGTCCCCGCCGGCGGGCGGCGGATCGCGGCTTCCCGCGCCGACAGCTGCCGTGCCGTGGTGCCGTCGTCCAGGTCGATTCCGCCGGCCCGGGAGAAGTCGCTGACCGGGAGCTCCAGTTCGGCGGCGACCGAGGTCTCGTGCACGTCGAGCAGGAGCACCGAGTGCGGCATGGGGTGCGCGGCGGCGGGCGGCGCCGCCAGAAGCAGCGCCGCCGTGACCACCGTCGCGATCCCGGCCAGCATGCGCAGGGCATGCCACAGTGAGATCGGCAGGCGGTTCATCAGAACGAGAACTCTCCCCCGTAGTCGGTGTCGTGGTCCCGGTAGACGGTGTGGTAGTGGACCTGGTTCTGGTACACCACGCCGTTCTGGCAGACGAACTCGATCCAGACGCCGGGGCCGTCGATGCGCACGTAGTCGCCCTGGGCGCTCAGGTCGGAGCTGCCGGAGTACGCGATGTAGGTGTCGTCGAGGTCCGCCTGGTAGGCGCTGAGCACGGAGGCGGCGGTGGTGTCGTCCGCGACGTCGACCCAGGGCTCCATCGCCGCGAGGACCAGTTCCTGCTGGTCGTCGGTGAGTTCGCTGACCGCGAGGCCTTCCTTGGTCTCCGGGAAGTCGCCGTCCTCGCCCGGACCGAGCAGCACGTCGCTGAACGACTCGGAGAGCTTCGCCTCCGACAGCTCGTCGTCGCTGAGGCCGGCGAGCATGTCCTCCATCCCGTCGTGCATCCCGGCCAGCGGTGCGTACGAGGTGCCGTCGTCGCCGGTCCAGCTGGTCGGCTCCACCCCGATGAAGAACGGGGTGGTGCCCTCGACCTCGCCGTCCTTGTAGGTGAGGTTGAGCGCCAGGTGGTGACCGCCGAAGTGCAGCTGCCAGGTGCCGTCGGTGCTCGGGGTGCCGAGGAACGCCAGGTAGTAGTTGCCGCTGCCGTAGCCGCTGGCGGTCTCGCCGAGCTTGTCGTCGGCCGCCAGGATCTGGGTGATCTGGTCGTATCCGGTGCCGCTGCCGGTACCGGTGGCCGCCTCGATCACCGCCTTGGCGGCGGTCAGCTGTTCGTCGCTGAGGGTGCTGAACTCGATGCCGACCCGGCAGGTCGAGCCGCACGGGAGGTTCGACCAGGCGGTGGCGTTCGCCTCGGTGAAGTCGAGGAGGACGTCGGCCTGCTGGTCGCTGTCCAGGGTGTCCAGGAACGCGTTGGCGGCGTCGACCACGTCCGACACGGACGACGAGGCCGCGGTGGTGGCCGTGGTCCCGGCGGCCGACGCGTCACCGGCCGAGGAGTCGCTCGGGGTGGTCGCGGCGTTGGCGTTGACGTAGATCCCCCCGAGGAGCAGGGCCGTCCCCGCGGCGAAGGCCACGCCCGCGCGCTTCCACTTGCTCTTTAACCTGCGGTGGGTTTTGGTTTCTGGCATCTTTCCGGTCCCTTCGGAAGATGAAGTGCAGGAATTCCGGAAGCGGTTCCCGTAAACACAGCCGCCAGATCTCCCTGCCCGTTGTGTGAAGGAGATAAATTCCACCAGCCGCCGCTATGGATGCCATCGAGCGGTACTCGGATTTACCTGTGTCTTACTGTGGGACACGGCCAGGATTTTCAGTTTCAGCACCTCCTTGTCTCTCGGCAGGTTCACAAGGTGATGGCTCGCATCCCGGTCGTCGATGACCGATCCACGGATTCACAGGCACCGCCCGCTTCTCCCGCTCCCGCACTCGCTGCTTCACTCCTGACCCGTCCCGCGGTCCGCGTGTTCCCGGACCGTTCGAAGAGCCTGGAGACTCTGGAGCCCCCGTGCAGCCACCTCCCTGGAAACGCATCCGCCTGCGACGTGTCGCCGCGGTCCTGGCCGCCGTGCTGGCGCTGACGATCGGCACCGTCGGCGCACTGACCGGAAGTTCGGCACAGGCCGACAGCACGGCCACCGCCTCGGCAACCGCCTCCGCCACGGCTCCCGCCATCGACTGCTCCGCCGTCGCGGCGCTCGATCTGAGCGGCATCTCCGGCGCCCCCACCCAGATCGCCTCGGCGACCGTGCTGGCCGCCGGCGGCAACACCCTCGGCAACTGGGCGGCCTGTGAGGTGAAGGGCCTGATCGCCCCGCAGATCCAGTTCGATCTGCGGCTGCCGATGACGACCTGGCAGGGCAGCTATCTCCAGGTCGGCTGCGGCGGCAACTGCGGTGTGGTGAGCAGCGGCAGCGCCCCGGCCGCGACCGGCTGCGTGCCGCTGACCGACGGCGCGTTCGCCGTGGCCTCGGACAACCAGGGCCACTACGGCACCAGCATGAGCTCCGGGCTCTTCGGCACCGACCCCACCCTCAAGACCGACTTCGGCTACAAGTCCGAGCACCAACTCGCCGTCGTGGCCAAGGACATCATCAGGCGCTTCTACGGCGCCTCCGTCACCCGGGCCTACTACGACGGCTGCTCGCAGGGCGGCCACGAGGCCCTCACCGAGGCCCAGCGCTACCCGACGGACTTCAACGGCATCGTCGCCGGCGCCCCCGCCAACAACTGGACCGCGCACACCTTCCAGCACGCCTGGAACGCCCAGGCCGTGTTCGCCGGGACGGACGGCGCGGCCACGCTGACCACGGCCGACCTCACCCCGCTGCACAACGCGGTGCTCAACGGATGCGGCGCGACCGACGACGGGATCATCGAGGACCCGCTCAGCTGCACCTGGGACCCGGGCAGCATCGCCTGCGCGAGCGGGCAGACCTCGACTGCGGACGACTTCTGCCTGACCGCCGCCCAGGTCAGCACCGTGCGCAAGCTGTACTCGGGGCCGCGCGACAGCGCCGGCAAACTCCTCTACCCGGGCTGGCAGTTGCGCGGCAACGAGCTGAACTGGGCCGGGGTCATCGTCCCGACCACCGCCACCGGCTCCACGACCAACCAGACCAACGTCAACGAACGGGTCCGCTACCTGCTCTATCCCGAGGCGCACCCCGAACTGTCGTGGAGGGACGTCACGTTCACGGACGCCTCGTACAAGAAGCTGATGAAGCTCAACGAGGGGCCGATGGACGCCACCGACCCCGACCTGTCCGCGTTCAAGGCGGCCGGCGGCAAGCTGATCGTCTGGCAGGGGCTGGCCGACCCGAACATCTCCTCCGTCGCCGGGATGGCCTACTACAAGGCGGTGGCGAAGACGATGGGCGGTGCGGCGGCCACCAGGGAGTTCGCGCGGCTGTTCCTGCTCCCGGGTGTGGCCCACTGCGGCGGCGGCCAGGGCCCGGACAGCATCGACGCACTCACCGCGGTCGTCGACTGGGTCACCGCGGGCGAGGCACCCGACAGCCTGCTCAGCCGGAAGATCAACAGCAGCGGCACCGTGACGGCCGCCCGCCCCGTGTACGCGTTCCCCTACATCGCGGTCGGCACCACGGGCGGATCCGCCGACGACCCCGCCGGTTACACGGCACAGCTGTCCACCGCCGAGAACAACCTGAAGGTGGACTACCTGGGCTCGTTCCGCTCCGGATACGAGACGGTCAGCAGCTGGGTCGACGGCAAGTGGGTGACCCGCCCCGGGAAGAGCTGAACCTCCGGCCGGTGATCAGGCACCGTGCGGCAGCCGGTGATCAGGCACCGTGCGGCAGCCGGTGCCTGATCAGGACGGTCCGCTCCTAGAACTGGGCCTCGTACTGGGCGGGGTCGATGCGGGCCTCGACGAGCAGGGGGCCGGTGCGGGTCGCGAGACCGGTGGTGGCCTTCTCCAGTTCGGCCACCGAGGTCACGCGTACGCCGTCGCAGCCCATGGCACCCGCGAGCGCGACCAGGTCGATGTCGTCCAGCCGGGTCGCCGTGCCGCCGTAGCCGAGGGCCCGCTGTTTGAGCTCGATGCGGTTGAGGCTGCCGTCGCAGAAGACCACCACCGTCAGCCGCAGCCGGCGGGCGACGGCCGTCCGCAGTTCGGTCGCCGTCATGGCGAAGCCGCCGTCGCCGATCAGCGCGACGACGGGGACCTCGCCCAGGGTCAGCTGGGCGGCGATCGCCGCGGGGAGCCCGAAGCCCATCGAGGACAGGCCGTTGCTCATGAGGACACCCCGCGGTGCGCGGGCCTGCCAGCCCTGGCCGACGAGGAGTTTGTGCGAGCCGACGTCACAGGTGACGACGGTGTCGGGCGGCGCACCGGCCCGGATGACGTCGATGACGTCGGTGGGGTTGAGACGTCCTTCGACCCGGCCCGCGTAGTAGGCCGTGCGGAGCCGGGTGCGGTGGACGGCGACGTCCGCCCCGGTCCGGCGGGGCTGGCCCCGCCAGCCGTCGGCGAGCCAGTCCAGGCTCGCCCCGACGTCCCCGACCAGTTCGCAGTCGCTGGGATAGACCTGGTCGACGTTGGGCGTGGTGTCGACATGCAGGACGGGCGTGTTCAGGGACCACGGCCTGAGGAGCTCGACGGGGTCGAAGCCTGCGGCGACGACCAGGTCACTGCCCGCCAGGAGGTCCCACACCACGCGATGGCAGGCCATGTCGAGAACCCCGGCGAAGAGCGGATGGTCCTCCGGGAAGACGCCCTTGGCCATCGGTGACACCACCACCGGGGCACCCGCCGTCTCCGCCAGCCGGACCAGGCCCGCGGAGGCTCCGCACCGGGTCGCGGCGGTGCCGGCCAGCACCACCGGGCGCCGGGCCGACCGCAGCAGCGCCGCCGGGTCCGGGCCGCCGGGAGCCCGCTGCACCCGGACCCCGCCGGCGGCGCCGTCCAGGGGCGGCGGCGCGATGCCGGCGGCGGGTGCGGGAGCGGCGAACGCCTCGGCGGAGCCGGTGAGGTGTACGGCGCCGGGCCGCTCCGCGACGGCCAGCCGCAGCGCCTTGCGCAGCACCGCGTCGGCCGACCGGGGGTCGATGCGGCCGGCCCACTTGGCCACGGGTGAGAAGAGCAGCTTGTGGTCCACCACCTGGTGGGTGACCAGGTCTTCGCGACCGGGGTCGATCTGGCCCGAGATCGCCAGCAGCGGAACCCGGTCCCAGGTCGCGGCGGCCACCCCGTTGACGATCGAGGTCGAACCGGGCCCCAGCGTCGACAGACAGACACCGGGCCGCCCGGTCACCATCGCCTGCGCCTCGGCCATGAACACGGCCGTGCCCTCACGGGTGCCGGCCACGACCTCGACGCCGGCGGCCCGGAACGCCTCCATCAGTTCGATGATCGGGTCACCGGGGTAGGCGAACACACTTCGCGTCCCCGTGGCCCGCACGTACTCGGCGACCACTGCGGCCGTCCTGCCCGTGCCACCCCCTCTCGTCCCTTCCGTGCGGAGCTCCTCGGGTCCGCCGGCCGCGGTCACGTCTCGCGCAGGTTCGCCGGTACGAGCAGGTCGTAGTCGGGGTCCTCGGTGATGAGGCCGGCGGACCTGTGGAAGGCGACCGCGGTGTCGAAGGAGGAGCGTCTGAAGGCGTTCGTCGTCGGGATCTCGCTCTTCAGCAGCGGGATCAGGGCGTCGAGGGTGGTGTCGGGAAGGCCGCTGCGGTACTCGGCGAGCAGCTTCTTGACCCCTGTGGTGTCGTTGCCGTGGATGTCCTTCTTCGCCCGGACGAGCGCTCTCTGGAAGGCCGCGATCTCCTTGGCCTTGTCCTTGAGGATGCTCTGGGTGGTGAAGATGACGCCGTGGGAGACGTCGACAAGGCCGGGGATGTCGCCACGCGCCGGGGAGATGTACAGGGTTCCGACGCCGGTTCCCTCCGCCTGCTGGCCGAGCGGCTGGGCGAAGGACAGGGCGTCGACCTGGCCGCCCTTGAGCGCGCCGAGCGCCGCGCTGGGCTCGCTGCCGAGGTTGACCAGCTGGGCGTCCTTCTTGGAGTCCAGGCCCACCTTGTCGAAGAGGTAGATGACGAGCGCCTCGGTGCCGCTGCCGGGCCCGGTGATGCCGATCTTCCGGCCGCGCAGCGACTTGATGCGCTCGTCGAGCGTGGCGTCGGCCGCGGCGCCCTTGAAGTTCTTCCCGGTGATGATGTCGATGTAGTAGCGGTCCACCAGGTCGGCGACCAGCCGGATGTCGCTCTGGATCGCGGAGAGTTTGAGGACGTCGGTCATGACCGAGCCGCCGAGTTCGATGCTGCCGGACTTGAGCGCGGCGGCCACCTTGGCGCCGGTGCCGAGGATCGGCGGGTCCCCGAAGGTGACGCCCTCGTCCTTGAAGTAGCCCTTCTCGGTGGCGATGAACAGCGGGAAGAAGGCGATGGACTGGCTGACCTGCCCGACCGAGATCTTCCCGGTCCCGGTGGAGGCACCGGACCTGGCGCAGCCCGTGCCGGTGAGGGTGACGGCTCCGGTGGCGAGCAGGCCCTTCACGAGTTGCCGGCGGTCCATACGCGGCTGCTCTCTCATTTCCTGCCCTCCAGTGGCTTCCAGCGGTTGGCCCTGCGGTCGATGAGGCTGACGATCAGGTTGAGGACGGTGGCGATGACCGAGAGGACGACGAGCGTCGCGAAGACCCCGGCCGTGTCGAAGTTGGCGGCCGCGTCGCTGATCAGATAGCCCAGCCCCCGGTTGGAGGCGACGAGTTCCCCGATCACGGCGCCGATCAGCGAGTACGGGACGGCGACCTTGAGGCCGGTGAGCAGGCCGGTCATGGAGGCGGGCAGGACGGCCTTGAGGACGATGTCCCGGCGGCGGCCGCCCATCAGCCGTACCGCGTCGATCAGTCCACGGTCGACCTCCCGTACGCCGACGGCGGTGTTGAGGAAGACCAGGAAGAACACGGTGACGGCGGCGAGCAGCACCTTCATCTGCATGCCGATGCCGAACCAGACGATGAACAGGGGGGCGAGGGCGACCTTCGGCAGCGAGTACAGCGCCACGATGAACGGGTCGACCATGCGGTAGAAGGTCGGCAGCGAGGCGAGGACGAACCCGGTGACCGCACCGGAGGCGGCGCCGAGCAGGAAGCCGAGGACGACCTCCTTGAGGGTGACCCAGGTGTTGGACCAGAGCAGGCCCTGGCGCTGCCAGTCGGCCAGCCGTCGTACGACGTCGAGGGGCCTGCTGGTGAAGGTGAGGTCGAAGACCCGCCCGGCGCACAGCTGCCAGGCCACCAGCAGGACGACGGCGAGGACCAGCCGGCCGCCCCAGATGACGACGGTGCCGCCGTGCCGTTCCCACCAGCTGCGGTGCAGGGGGACGGTGACCGACTGACCGATCGTCGTCTGGGTCTCCGTCTCCGGGTCCGCCGGGGTTTTCGCGTCGACCGTGTTCACTGTGCCTCCCGCAGCGCCGCCGTCATCTTCTTGTGCAGGCCGACGAAGTGCGGGTCCACGCGCAGTCCGTCGGCGTCACGCGGTCTGGGCAGGTCGATCTCCTTGTCCAGGACGACCCGGCCGATCCGGCCGAGCACCACGACCCGGTCGCCGAGCAGCAGGGCCTCCTCGATGTCGTGGGTGACGAAGACGACGGTCTGGCCGCTGCCCTGCCAGAGCCGGAGCAGTTCGGCCTGGAGGACGGAACGGAGCTGGGCGTCGAGGGCCCCGAACGGCTCGTCGAGCAGAAGCACTTCGGGGTCGCCGGCGAGCATCCGGGCGAGGCTGGCGCGGCGCCGCATGCCGCCGGAGAGTTCGCGCGGATAGTGCCGTTCGAAGCCGGTGAGTCCGACCCGCTCGATGAGGTCCGCCGCGCGGTCCCGGCGTTCCCTGGCGGCAACTCCCTTGATCTCCATGGGCATTTCGACGTTGCGGCGGACGTCGCGCCAGGGCATGAGGGTGTCGGACTGGGTGAGGTAGCCGACCTCGGTGCGCGGGCCGGACACCCGCATGTCCCGGTACGTCACCCGGCCCGAGGTCGGGGACATCAGCCCCGACATCATGTTCAGCATCGTCGACTTGCCGCAGCCGCTGCGGCCGAGGAAGGTGACGAAGCAGCCCTCCTCGATGCCGAGACTCAGATCGCGCAGTGCCACGATCCCGGTGTCGCCCTTCACGAACTGCTTGCTCAGCCCGCGGAGTTCCAGGACGGCGGTCATCGGTCCTGCACCGCTCCGGCCAGCCAGCGGCTGTTGTCCACGGCCATGACCCGGATCTCGTCCTCGGTGAAGCCCGCGGCGAGCAACCGCTCCGCGAGCAGCGGAAGTCCGTCCTCCACCGGCGGGTTGAAGGGCTGGCCGAGGTCGCTGGAGAGCACGGAGTGTTCCGGGCCGACGGCCCTGATGTGCTCCAGCCACAGCTCCCAGGAGACCTTGCCGGTGTACGGGGTGGTGAAGCACCGCTCCAGCAGGGCGCCCTTGGCGGCGAGTTCGCGCTGCCGTGCCACTTCCACCCGCTGCGAGGTGAACTCCGGGTGGGTGACGACGATCCGGCGGACGCCCTCCTCGACCGCCGCGTCCACGACTGCGGTGATCTCCTCGGTGCCGAGGTGGCCGGTGGCGAGGGTCATGTCGTGGGCCGCGATCACCCGGAGCACCTGGCGGGTGATCTCCAGGACCTTGCCGTCCGGTCCGACCACGTCCACCGGGTCGGCCGTCATGCCGGCGTCGCGGAGTTCGTTCTGCAACTGCATCCACATGGGCGGTGTGGCGCCCTCGGGGCTGCTCGCCGTACAGGCCCGTTCGTTGGCGCTGTCCACGGTGGGCAGCCAGACGACCTGGGCGCCGCCACGGCCGGCGATCTCCACGGCGATCGGGTTCATCCCACCCACCGAGCCGTTCAGGGTGATCGCCCCGACCGCTCCGAAGCCGGGGACGGCCCTGCGGACCACCGCGGCCCGTTCCGCCGTGGGCACGTAGTGCGACTTGAGAACGAAGCCGGATAATCCGACCTCGGCGAAGCGGGAGGCGAGGGTCAGGTCGTCCACGCGGCGCTTCATCAGATCGGGTGCGATGTGCAGATGGATGTCGTAAGCCCCCGCGACGAGTTCGCGGGCCTCATCCGAGGGGATCGGATGCGTGGCTGGTCGGTCGGTCATGCCGCCTCCCTGTCACCAATTTGGTGACCCAGATTGTTAACAATCAGTCAGGAGGCGTCAATGGGTTGCGCAGAAAGCGGTACCGACCGCCGTCCGCGCCCGACGGGCGACGGCCGCCGCGCTAACTCGCCCGCGAGGACGCCGTGTTGGCGCTTTTCCGCAGTGCGTGGATGACACTGCCGAGGTGCCCCCGGGCGGCCTGCTCGGCGGCGACCGGGTCACGGCCGCAGACGGCATCGATGATCGCGAGGTGTTCGGGGAGCGAGACCGCCGGCCGCCCCGGCTGCAGGGCGAGCCGGAACTGGTGCCGCACCGACTGGCCGCGCAGCCGCTCCAGCACGCCCCCGGCCGTGGCCTGACCGCTCACCTCCACGAGACGGCGGTGCAGCCGGTTGTTCAACTGGGAGTAGATCATGACCTCCCCGGCCTCGACCGCTCCGATCATCCCCGCCCGAATCTCGCGCAGTTCGGCGATCTCCGCGTCGGTCACCCGCTGGGCGGCCTTGGCGGCACACAGGCCTTCGACCACCATCCGGACCTCGGTGATCTCGATCGCCTCGGCGAGCGGTACCGCGCGCACCCGGGCACCCCGGTTGGGGATGCGCTCCACCAGCCCCTCGTTGCCCAGCTGGAGCAGGGCGGAGCGCACGGCACCGCGGCTGACCGAGAACCGCTCCGCCAGGTCCACCTCCACGAGCCGCTGGTCCGGTACGTAGTCCCCGCGCACGATCGCCGCGCGGATGACCTCGACGACCGGGTCGGACCCGGACGGGATGTGGGGTGCTGTCGACACGTGGTTCCCCTTTCCGCGACAGAACGATCAGAATGGCAACGATATTGTCGCCAATCCTGCCCTGCCGTGACGGCCTCCGGCCAGGGACGATGAACACGAACTGGGAGGCACCTGTGAACTCCACGGCTGTGGCCGGTCTTCGTATCGCCGTACTCGGTCTGGGCGAGGCGGGCGCCGCGATCGCGAGCGACCTGGTCGCCGCGGGGGCGCTGGTTCGCGGGTACGACCCGAAGGTCGCGGCGCCGCCGGGTGTCGTGGGCACCGGCGGTGAGGCGGAGGCGGCCGCCGGCAGCGATCTGGTCCTGAGCGTCAACAGCGCGTCGGCCGCTCCGGACGCGCTGCGCGCGGGCCTCGCCGGCACCGCGCCCGGCTGCCTGTGGGCCGAACTCAACACCGCGTCACCCGCGGAGAAACGGCGCCTCGGCGAGGTCGCGGCGGACGCGGGCATCGCTCTCGTCGACGTGGCCCTGATGGCCACCGTGCCCGGCCGGGGGCTGCGCACGCCGATGCTCGCCTCCGGGGCGGCGGCCGGACGCTACGCCGGCCTCCTCCGTCCGCTCGGCGCGCGGGTGGACGTCCTCGACGGCCCCGCCGGGCTGGCCGCCGAGCGCAAGCTGCTGCGCAGCGTCTTCTACAAGGGATGGGCGGCGGCCGCCGTCGAGGCACTGGAGGCGGCGCGCGCGGCCGGCTGCGAGGAGTGGCTGCGGGAGCTCATCACCGACGAGCTGACGCAGGCGGACTCGGCGACGCTGGACCGGCTGGTCGACGGCAGCCACCGGCACGCGGTACGCCGCACGGCTGAGATGCAGGCCGCCGCCGACATGCTCGACGACCTCGACGTACCCCCGCTGATCAGCACGGCGAGCCGGGATCTGCTGCACCGGCTGTCCACGCGGTAGGCACCACGACGGCATATCGGACTCGGCGGCTCGGCGGCTCGCTGAGCAGGTCCCGCCGTCGCGCCGACCGAAACGGCCGTCTATTCGTCGTCCCGACTCGGCCGGCCGGTGTCGTCGGAGGTCGCGGCAGGTCTGGTGTGCAGGACTTCGCGGGCCTGCTCGGCGGCGCGGGTGATGCTCTCGCTGACGAAGTCGAGGAAGCGGGCGATGTTCTCCAGGCGGTTGGCGGCCGGGGTGCGGGGGCCGAGGACGGCGACGCCCTGACGTGCGGTCTCGGCGACCTGGGCGGTGCCGCGCGCGCTGGCCACCATCGACTGGTACCAGACGTCGTCGTCGACGAAGTAACGCTCGCGGCGGCGTTCGTCGCGCTCCCGGCGGACGAGCCCCTGCTCCTCGAGGAACGCGACCGCCTTGGAGACGGACGCCGGGCTGACCTGGAGCCGCTGGACGAGTTCGGACGCGGTGAGGCTGGCCGCGTCGCTGATGCAGAGGCAGGCCAGCACCCTGGCCATCATCTGGGGCGTACCCGACTGCATGAAGACGGTGGTGAGCGTCTCCTCGTACTCGGCGACGGCCTCGGCGTCACGTCCGTGCGGCTGCGGCACCGCGCCCGGCTCCCGGGAGGAGGCGGGCCGGCGCCGGTGGGCGCGGCGTTCGGTGGCGCGGTGGGCCAGGTCGGCGCGGTAGGCGGTGGGGCCGCCGTTGCGCATCACCTCACGCGTGACCGTGGAGGTCGGACGGTCGAGGCGGCGGCCGATCTCGGCATAGGCGAGGCCGTCGGCCAGCCCCAGCGCGATCTGCTGGCGTTCCTGCTGGGTGAGCCTGCCTCCCGGCATCACGTTCTCCTCGTTGTTCCTCGGTGACGGTCCCCGGCCTCCGAGCATAGCGTTCACCAGTCCACCATTGCAACGCACACAGTCTCGACGTTGCATTGATTTCAGAACCGTTGCAACGGTTTTTATGCTCTGAGCTGCGATTACATATATCTTGCGCAACGAACTCATTGTCGTAATCAGGAAAGCAACGTAGCGTTTCCGATATCAGAAACACCGAATGACAACGGGAGACCACGATGCAGAAGTTCGACACCCCCGCCCCGATCTCCGCCGTCCTGGACATCCCCGCCGGACGCGTCCAGCTCATCGCCGCGGAGCGCGCCGACACCACTGTCGAGGTCCGGCCCGCCGGCCCCACCAAGAGCCGCGACGTCAAGGCAGCCGAGCAGACCACCGTCACCTACGCCGACGGCGTCCTGCGGATCACGGCCGCGGCACCCGGCAACCAGCTCCTCGGCCCCTCCGGCTCCGTCGAGGTCACCGTCCAGCTCCCCGCCGGCTCCCGCGTCGAGGCCAAGGCGGCCAGCACCGAACTGCGCGGCGTCGGACGCCTCGGCGACGTCGTCTTCGACGGCGCGTACCGCGAGATCAAGATCGACGAGGCCGCGAGTCTCCGCCTCACCGCGACCGACGGCGATGTCGAGGTCGGCCGGCTGGGCGGCCCGGCGGAGATCAGCACCGCACGGGGCGACATCCGGATCAACGAGGCCGTGCGCGGCACGGTCGTACTCCGCACCCAGGACGGCGACATCTCGGTCGGCGCGGCTGCCGGTGTCTCGGCCACCCTGGACGCCGGCACCGACTACGGCCGCGTGAGCAACGCCCTCAAGAACGACGGCACCACCGAACTCGACATCCGCGCCACCACCTCCCGGGGCGACATCACCGCCCGCAGCCTGTAGACGCACCGACCGGCCGTCCGCTCCGAGGGGCCCGACGATCCACGCCGGGCCCCTCGGGGAAGTCACCGCCCGGAACCGAGCGGCCCACCCATCTCATTCACATACTTGAACCTTGCGCACATGTATGTACGCACGCGCACCTGCATGCGAGACTCCTTCAACTCCCGCACGTATCAGCCCAGTTGGAGAGGAAGGCACCCATGCACATGTCCCGCAGGGCCGTGCTGGCCACCGCAGGCGGCGCCGCGGTCGCGTACGCCGCCGTGCCTCAGTCCGCGCAGGCGCTCCCCGGCCGGGTGCCGGCGGCGACGGAGGCGGTGCTGCGTGACGCGGCCGACTACGCGGTGGCGAAAGTGCGAGCCGTCGCGCCCGGGGTGAGCGCCTTCCCGGTCGGGACGAAGTTCGAGAAGTGGGTCTACTCCCAGAACGGCGACTGGGTCGGCGGATTCTGGCCGGGCATCCTCTGGATGAGCTGGCTCTACAGCGGCGACGACGGCCTGCGCACCCTCGCCCTCGCATCGGCCGCGAGACTCGCCCCCCGCCAGTACGACACCGGCACCCACGACCTGGGCTTCCTGTTCACCCCGTCCTGGGTCACCGCATGGCGGCTGACCGGCGACACGTCCTGGCGGGACGGCGCCGTGCAGGCCGCGCGCTCACTGCTCCAGCGCTACAACCCCCGCGGCCGCTACCTGCGGGCCTGGGGCGCGCTCAACACCTCCGACAACGCGGGGCGCATGATCATCGACACGATGATGAACCTCGACCTGCTCGTCTTCGCCGCCCAGCAGACCGGCGAAGACGCCTTCATGGAGGCGGCCGTGGGACACGCGCAGACCACCGGCCGCCTCTTCCCGCGACCGGACGGATCGACTCCGCACGTCTACGACCTCGACCCCGCCACCGGCACCCCCATCGGCCAGAACACCGTCCAGGGCTACAGTCCCACCTCCTGCTGGGCCCGCGGACAGGCCTGGGGCATCTACGGCTTCACCACCATGTACCGCCGCACCGGCGACCGCCGGTTCCTCGCCACCGCCCGCACGCTCGCCGACTACGCCGTCAAGGCCCTCGGCCCGGACCACGTGCCCGTCTGGGACTACCGCGCACCGCAACAGCCGTACGACGTCAAGGACGCCTCCGCCGCGACCGTCATGGCCTGCGGGCTGCTCGACCTGGCCGCCGCCACGGGAAACCAGCCGTACCGCACCACCGCCCTGCGCATACTCGACGCGCTCTGCCGGACGTGCCTCACCACCCACTCCACCCGCGCCGAGGCCGTGGTCGCCCGCTGCACCCGCAACCGCCCCGCCGAGGACGGTATCGAGATCTCCCTCCCGTACGCCGACTACTACCTCCTGGAGGCGATCCTGCGCGTCCTGCAGCCACACGACCTGGACCGGGCGATCGACCTGTCGACGGTCTGACGACGCCCGGTCCCTACGGCGAGGCGCTCGTCGTCCCGGGCGCGTCCGTCGACGGTGCGGTGAGGGGGGACGGCGGCGGTGGGGACGCCTCCCCCGAGTCGGCCTGGACGACGAGGACGACCGCGATGACCGCCGTGGTCAGGGCAGCCATGGTGGCAAGCCACCAGATCCCGATCGCTTTCGCGTGAGCGGCCATGGCACCCTCCTTCGACGCGGAGCGTACGCCGTTGCCTGAAGACGGAACTCACTTTTCACAGCACGCGGACGGCCGGCGCCCCACACCACCGGCCTCACCGCCACATTCTGACCGCCTTTCACGGCTGTCGCGCCGAAATGAGGAATCTGCGCGGCAATGGACCCGGTGAGCCCTTCCCTGCCTATGCCCGGGGCGTGCCGTCCCAGCTCCAGGTGGCGAGACGAGGATGTCCGGGTAGTTCGGCACGGCCCGTGGCCCACAGGAGGGTGGGCCAGGGATCCGTGGACGACGGGGCGTCCGGAAACAGCCGGACGAGCACCCGTGAGCACAGATCGGCGGGCGGACTCCATGCGAGTCCGAGCCCGTGTGCCAGGTCGTACGTGTGCACCAGGGTCTCCACGATTCCCATCGCGGCGAAGCCTTCGGGGTCCGAGGCCCCGAAGACGTGGTGGGCACGGGTCCCCGGAGGCGTCGTGCGCACCATGGCGACCAGCAGCGCACCGCTCGCCTCCAGGACCTGCAGCAGGCCGGCGGGCCCCGCCGTGCGGTCCGCGTGAATGGCGTTCGCCGGACCACCGGGCCGCCGGCTCTCCCACACGAAGGGCACCTCCCCGTCCAAGGGCGGTGTTTTCGGGCCCAGTTGCGCGGCGTAGGCGAAGAGGTCGTCGCTGAGGTGCTCGACGGTCTCCCAGCAGTCCCATTCCAGCGAACCGGCCTTGCCCTCCCAGGCGGCCGGCGGCGCCTCGCGCAGGACGGCCACCGCGAGTTGCACGGCAAGGTCGAGGTCATCGGCGGTGACAGGGGGCTGGGAGAGATCGCTATCGGCTGATCGAGACATGGCAGGACCGTACCGCGACCCGAAGGAGCCATCCCTCCCTTTGAACACCGGCCCGGCAGCCGGCGGTTCGCCCCGTCAGAGCATCGCAAGGCCGGGATCGTGCAGGACGGCGGCGATGCCGGCCAGCAGCTCGGAGCCCTGTTGGCCGTCGATGAGACGGTGGTCGAAGGACAGGGCCAGCTGCGTGACCCAGCGGGGCTCGATCGTCTCCGCCCCCGACGCGTCCGTCACGACCCAGGGCATGCGCCGGATGGCGCCCACGGCGAGGATGGCCGCCTCCCCCGGATTCAGGATCGGCGTCCCGGTGTCCACGCCGAACACGCCGACGTTGGTGATGGTGATGGTCCCGCCGGTCATCGACCGGGGCGTCGTCCTCCCGGACCGGGCCGTGCCGGTGAGCTCGGCGAGCGCCTCGGCGAGCTCACGCAGGGACATCCGGTCGGCGTGCTTGATGTTGGGAACGATGAGCCCGCGTTCGGTCGCGGCGGCGATGCCCAGATGGACGTGGTGCTTGAGCACGATCTCCTGGGCGTCCTCGTCCCAACTGGCGTTCGCCTCGGGGTTCCTGCGCAGCGCCAGCAGGAGCGCCCGGGCCACGAGGAGCAGCGGCGTGACGCGCAGCTCGCGGAACTCCCGGCGCGCGGCCACCGTGTCCCGTAGCCGCATGGTCGCCGTGACGTCCACCGTCGTGAACTCGGTGACGTGCGGCGCGGTGAACGCCGAGGCGACCATGGCGGCGGCGGTGCGCTTGCGTACGCCGCGAATCGGGACACGGGTCTCGGTGGCGGCGGGCTCCGGGACAGTCTGAGGGACGGTTTGCGGGGCACCTTCCGTAGCCGTGACGGGACTTGTGGCCGCCGCTCTGTGAACGTCGTCGCGAGTGACGGTGGATCCGGGTCCCGTCGGCGTGACGGTGGTGATGTCGACGCCCAGGTCCTTGGCGAGTTTCCGGACGGGCGGTTTCGCGGCCGCCCGCTCGACGGCCGGGACCGGCGACGGTTCGGCGGTCACCGCCGGTTCCGCGACCGACCGGACAGCGGACGCGGCGGGGGTACGACGGCGGCGGCGGCCGGCGGACTCCTGCGGTCCGTAACCCACCAGCAGGGCCGCCTTGCCGGAAGCCTCCGCGGTCTCGCCGGCCGCCTCGGGACTCGTACCGACACCGGCATCGCTGAGGATGGTGATGAGGGGCTGCCCCACGGGCAGGGTCTCCCCTTCCCGGGCGTGCAGGGTCCCGACAACACCCGCGTAGGGAGAGGGGAGTTCGACCGCGGCCTTGGCCGTCTCGACCTCGACGAGGATCTGGTTGATCTCCACGGTGTCGCCGGCCTTCACCGCCCACTGGAGGATCTCGGCCTCGGTGAGCCCCTCGCCGACGTCGGGCAACAGGAAAACTTGCTCTTGTGACACGGTCCCCCCTCTAGTAACTCATGCTGCGGTCGAGGGCATCGAGGATCCGGTCGACACCGGGAAGCCAGTCCGACTCGAGTCGGCTCGGCGGGTAGGGGGTGTCGTATCCGGTGATGCGGAGCACCGGCGCTTCGAGGAAGTGGAACTCCTCCTGCTGGATCCTCGCGGCGAGTTCGGCCCCGAACCCGTGGGACAGGGAGGCCTCATGGGCGACGAGGGCGCGGCCGGTGCGGTGGACGGACTCGCGTACGGTGTCCATGTCCAGCGGTGACAGACTGCGCAGGTCGACCACCTCGACGCTGCGGCCCTCCTCGGCGGCGACGCCGGCCGCTTCCAGGGCGACGGGGACCGTCGGGCCGTAGGCGATGAGGGTGGCGTCGGTGCCGGGGCGCATGACGCGCGCCCGCTCGATCGGGGCCGGGGGCTCGTCGGTGACGTCGCCCTTGCTCCAGTAGTGCCGCTTGGGTTCGAGGAAGATCACGGGATCGTCGTCGGCGACGGCCTGGCGGATCATGTCGTAGGCATCCTGCGGGTGGGAGCAGGTGACCACCTTCAGCCCGGCCGTGTGGGCGAAGTAGACCTCGGGTGACTCCGAGTGGTGCTCGATGGAGCCGATGCCGCCGCCGTAGGGGATGCGGATGACGACCGGCAGGGTGATCGCGCCGGCCGACCGGTGCCGGAGCTTCGCGAGCTGGCTGATGATCTGGTTGGCGGCGGGATAGACGAAGCCGTCGAACTGGAGCTCGCAGACCGGGCGGTAGCCGCGCAGGGCGAGACCGATGGCGGCGCCGACGATGCCGGCCTCGCCGAGCGGGGTGTCGACGACTCTCAGGCTGCCGAACTCCTTCTGCAGGCCGTCGGTGACGCGGAAGACCCCGCCCAGGCGTCCGATGTCCTCACCCATCAGCAGGACCTTGGGATCGTCCTGGAGGGCTTTGCGCAGGCCGTTGTTGAGCGCCTTGACCATGGAGATGCCTGAGATGCTCATCGCGTGGCCCCGTTCTGCCGCCCGGCGTGCTCCTGGCCGGCGGCGACGAACTCCAGGTGCTCGGCCAGCTGGTGTCCGAGTGCGGCCGGCATCGTGGTGTAGGTGTGCTCGAAGGACGAGGCGGGGTCCGGCGCGGGGAGCGACCGGCAGCCGGTCCTCAGGTGGTCGGCCAGTTCCCGTTCCCGCCGCTCGATGTCGGCGAAGTACTCCTCGTCGACCGCCCCGCTCGCGGTGAGGTGGCGGCGCAGCCGCTCCAGGGGATCCTTGGCGATCCACTCGTCGGTCACGGAGGCGGGCCGGTAGCGGCCGGCGTCGTCCGCGGTGGTGTGCGCGTTGACGCGGTAGGTCACCGCCTCGATCAGGGTGGGCCCGCCGCCGGACCGGGCCCGGGCGAGGGCGTCACCGGTCGCCGCGAGGCAGGCCAGCACGTCGTTGCCGTCCACGGGGACACCGGGGAAGCCGAAGCCGGACGCGCGCTGCGCGACGGGGACGCGGCTCTGCACGTTGTAGGGGGCGGAGATGGCCCACTGGTTGTTCTGGCAGAAGAAGACCACGGGCAGGTTCTGGGCGGCGGCCCAGACGAAGGCCTCGTTGGTCTCGCCCTCGCTCAGCGCGCCGTCGCCGAGGAAGGCCAGCACGGCCGTGTCGCGGCTGTCGTCCCCCGAGCCGATCGCGTCGTCCCGGACCAGTCCCATGGCATAGCCGACGGCGTGCAGCGTCTGTGCGCCGATGACCAGGGTGTAGAGGTGGAAGCGGCTCTCGTACGGGTTCCAGCCGCCCAACGTCGTACCGCGGAAGAGGCCGAGGAGCGACACCGGGTCCAGTCCCCGGCACCAGGCCACACCGTGTTCCCGGTAGGTGGGGAACACCATATCCTGGGCGCTCAGCGCGTGGGCGGCCCCGACCTGGGCGGCCTCCTGGCCTCGCAGTGAGGGCCACAGGCCGAGCTCTCCCTGGCGCTGGAGTGCGATGGCCTCGGAGTCCAGGCGGCGCACCAGGGCCATGTCCCGGTAGAGCGCGGGCAGATCGAGCGTGGCGGGCAGGCCGAGCCGGCTGTCGGACTCCAACACCCCCTCGGGGGTGAGGAACCGGATCGGTCCGTCGGAGCGTCGGGCGTCCGCGGTCGGTGTGGACGGTTTTCGTGGCATCACGGCTCTCGTTCTCGGAGGCACCCGAGAGGGCACCGGCGGATGTGGGAAGGGCAGGCACACGGGCAGGAGTCAGCGCGGTGGCATGCGGAGGGATCCGCCGAGGCGGCTCACACGGCTGTTGGGCATGGGAGGTTGGAGGTCCGGGATAACCGTGTACTCGCCTCGGGGATGCACGGAGCGCCGTCGAAAGAGGGGTGGACGGACACCGATTACCGTGCGAAAGAGGCAAGTTGACGGCTGATCACCAGACGTTGGATCTGGTTGGTGCCCTCGAAGATCTGGGTGATCTTGGCTTCCCTCATGAGCCGTTCCACGGGGTGGTCGAGCACGTATCCCGCGCCGCCGAGGACCTGGACGGCATCGGTCGTGACCGCCATCGCCGTGTCGGTGGCGATCAGCTTGGCCACGCTGGCCTGCCGGGTGTACGGCTTTCCGGAGTCCTTGCGCCGTGCGGCCACCAGGTAGGTCGCGCGGGCCGCCTCGGTTCGCGCCGCCATGTCGGCCAGCAGGAATCCGACGCCCTGGTGCTCGATGATGGAGCGCCCGAACGTCTGCCGGTCCCGGGCGTAGCCGACCGCGTAGTCCAGCGCGGCCTGGGCGATGCCGACGGCGACCGCGGCGATCCCGAGTCGGCCGGCGTCGAGCGCGGCCAACGCGATCGGCAGGCCCTGACCCGGAGTTCCGACGAGCCGGTCGGCGGGCAGGACCACGTCCTCGAAGTGCATCTCGGCGGTCGTCGAGCTGCGCAGCCCCATCTTGCGCTCCGGTGCCCCCGCGACCAGTCCCGCCGTGCCGGCGTCGACGTGGAAGCAGGAGATGCCCGACCGCGTATCGGGGGAGGTCCGCAGGAACACGGTGTAGAAGTCGGCCTCGCCGCCATGCGTGACCCAGGACTTGGTACCGCGAGCGGTCCAGCCCTGCGGGCCTTCCGACGCGGACGCGCGCAGCGCCGCGGGATCGGAACCCGCGTGGGCCTCCGACAGGGAGTACGCGCCCAGCAGCTTTCCGCTCATCATCCGCGGGAGGTACTCGGCCTGCTGCGCCTGCGTGCCGAACGTGGCCAGCGGCAGACAGGCCAGCGTGTGCACGCTCATGCCCACGGCCACCGCGGCCCAGCGCGCGGCGATCTCCTCCAGGACCTGGAGGTAGACCGTGTACGGCTGTCCTCCTCCGCCGACGTCCTCACCGAACGGCAGAGTGAGCAGCCCGGCCTCGCCGAGGAGTTCGAAGACCTTGCGCGGAAACCTTGCCTGGTCCTCGAACTCTGCGACACGCGGCCCCAGTTCCTTGTCCGCGATGTCCGTGACCAGTTCCAGCAGGTCATAGGCCTCGCGGGATGGCAGTTCTCGTTCGACTCTCACTGCTGTGCCCCCTCCTGCGGTCGTCTCCCGGTGGAGCACCACAGTCGACAGCGCGCGACCCGTGGTGCAATTAACCTGCTGAGTTCTTGCGGTGCACGCAAAATTTCCTATGCCCGACCTGGGTTCCATGCAAGAAACCCGCTTCCGAGTGAGGGGTGGAGATGTCCGGTACCGAGCACGTCGACAGCGTCGACAGCATGATCATCGACCTGCTGGTGCAGGACGGCCGGCGAACGGTCACGGAGATCGCGGACCACGTCAGCCTGTCCCCCTCCGCCGTGAAGCGGCGCATCGACCGCCTGGAGCGGGTCGGGGTCATCGCGGGCTACACGGTCATCCTCGACCACAACAAGCTCGGGTCCGGCTTCGAGGCCTTCGTCGAGCTCAGGTTCGCCGGGGACGTGAAGGTCGAGATGATCACCATGGCGGCCACGAGCGTCCCGGAGGTCCTGGAGGTCTTCACGGTGGCCGGGGACCCCGACGCGCTGGTCCGGGTCCGGGTGTCCGGCGTCCAGCATCTACGGGATGTCATCGACCGGCTGCGCCGGTCGGGGCCGGTGATCGGGACGAAGACGCTGATGGTGCTGGGGACATGGCGGCGGGACGGGTGAGGGGCTCCGGAATTTGCCCAGTAGGCACATTGATTTGCCTGTCAGGTTGACTTCGCGCATCCGTCGCCCCCACCCTGAAGGAGGCCCGACCACACCGACCGAGGGAGGCATCAACGCATGTCCGTGTCGACCGACAGCGCCGGCGCAGCAGAGCTGGAGAACATCGGCGAGCTCGACATACCCCAGCTCTCGGAGACCGAGGACTCCGTGGAGTCCGAACGCCGGCACCGCAAGGAACAGCTCGCGATCGCCTTCCGGATCTTCGCTCGCCACGGATTCGACGAAGGCATCGCGGGGCACATCACGGCGCGCGACCCGGAGTTCCCCGACCGCTTCTGGGTCAACCCCTACGCCGTCCACTTCTCGAGGATCCGGGTGAGCGATCTCCTGCTCATCGACGAGCAGGGGCACGTGATCGAGGGCGGCCGCCGTACCAACAAGGCGGCGTTCTGGATCCACTCCTCCATCCACCAGGCGCGCCCCGACGTGGTCGCCGTCGCGCACGCCCACACGATCCACGGCCGGGCGTTCGCCTCGCTCGACAAGCTGCTCGACCCGATCGTCCAGGAGTCCTGCGCCTTCACCGGCGACCACGTGCTCTTCGACGAGTACAAGGGGCTCGTCCTGGAGAAGGCCGAGGGTGAGCGTATCGCCGAACGGCTCGGGGACAGCAGGGCCGCGATCCTGCGCCATCACGGACTGCTCACGGTGGGCCGGTCGGTGGAGGAGGCGGCCTGGTGGTTCATCACCATGGACCGGGCCTGCCAGATGCAGCTGCTGGCCGACGCCGCAGGACGGCCCCGGATCATGAGCGACGAGGAAGTGACCCTGGCGCACCGGCAGTTCAGCAACGCCAACGTGGCCCGGCACAACTTCAACCTCCTCGCCGGGCTCGTGACGGACGAGGAGCCCGACGTCCTGGACTAGCGAGGACGGCGTCCGCCCGACGCCGATGCGAACCGGTCCTGTCGCCGACATACAGGAACAAGGACCGCCAAGTGACTACGCCTTGTGCTCTGTGCTCTGTGCTCTGTGCTCCGCGCCCTGCGCCCGACGACCATTCTGGAGAAGCGATGTCGATTCAACGCGTCAACTCGGACGCTCTCGCACCCCCGATCCAAGGCCTCTACAGCCATGCGGTGACGGGCACAGGCACCCGCTTCATCGCCATCGCCGGCCAGATCGCCCTGGACGAGGACGGCAACCTCGTCGGCCCCGGTGACCACGAGGCACAGGCCGAACAGGCCTTCCGTAACTTCCGGGTTGCCCTGGAGGCAGCCGGGGCCACCCCGGACGACCTGATCAAGAACACGATCCACGTCGTCGGTCACCGGCCCGAGTTGGTCGGACCCGTCTTCGCCGCGGGCAGTCGCGCCTTCGACGGCAAGTGGCCCGTGTCCGCGAGCACCTTCCTCGGAGTACAGACGCTCGGCATGCCGGAATGGCTCATCGAAGTCGACGGGTTCGCGGTCCTGCCGTAGGAAGGCCAGCCGGCAAAGGAGGCTTTGCCGGGTGGTCCGCACGCGACAACGCAGCCTGCAGCGCTGTCACCTGCATGTCCAGGGCGAACTCGGAGCGCTCGTCGAAGGTGCCGGCGGTGATGTGGGCGGAGGCCTTCCGCAGCGCCGGGAAAGCGGGGTCGTCCATGGCCGCCGTAACCCGCTCGGCCGACTCGGCAGACTGCGCCTGCTGCTCCTGTGTGATTCCCAGGATCAGACAGAACACGGTCCAGTGCGCCCAGGCCGCGGTGCGAGACGGCAAGCCGGACAGCGAGGTGACGGTCGAGGACCGCGTCATCCCCGCGAACGGGCACTCCTTGGGTCTGCGCCTCTACACCCCGGCCGCCAAGGGGGCCGGGGCCCTGCCGGTCGCGGTCTGGATGCACGGGGGCGGGTTCGTCCTCGGCGGGCCCAGCGCGGAAGACGCTACCTGTCGACGGCTGTCCGCGCGACTGGGCATCGCCGTCGTCGCCCCGGACTACCGGCTCGCTCCGGACTACCGGCTCGCTCCGGAAGACCCCTACCCCGCCGCGCTCGACGACTGTTATGCCGTGGTGGCCTGGGTGGTCGACGAGGCCGAGGCCCTGGGTGTCGACGCGGCACACCTGGCCCTGGGCGGGCACTCCGCCGGCGCCGCCCTCGCGACGGCCGTGACCCTCGCCGCTCGCGACCGAAAGGGACCGCGCATCAGGTACGTCTATCCGGGATACCCGGTCCTGGATGACCGCCTGGAGTCCGCGTCGGCCCGGGCCGTCGCAGATCCCAGGCTCTTCAACCTGCATGGCACGAAGGCCGGTTGGGAGATGTACCGCCAGGGGAGCGATCCCCGGCCCGACTACGCCGTGCCTGCGCGCGCGGAGGACCTCGGGGATCTGCCGCCCATGTACGTCATGGTCGCCGCGGTCGATCCGGTACGGGACGAGACGCTGGAGTTCGCGGCAAGGCTGAGCGAGGCCGGAAACTCCGTCGAGGTCCACCTCGCGCCCGGGGTACCGCACATGTTCGACGTTCTGGCCCCGGCCATCGGCGCGAGTCGTCGAGCCGTCGACGGGTGGATCACCGCCTTCGCGGACGGCATCGGGGTTTCCCGCGAGCACGAAGGGCGATGACGCTCCACGGTCGGCGAGACACGGAGTCGGGGCCGACCGCCGACCGCGCGGGGGTCAGCCCTGCGAGGCCGTGGAGCCGCGGCGGGACGCGGGGATGGGGTGGCGCATGGGAACGGTCGCCGCGGTCGAGGCGATGAGTACGGTGGCGGCGGCATCCTCGTCGTTGACCAGGCGATGCTCCTTCGACGAGTCGAAATGCACCGAATCACCGGCTCCGAGCTGCAGCGACGTCCCGGAGATGTGGAGAGTGACCGTCCCCGTCAGCACATGCAGCCATTCCTCGCCGACGTGCCGGGCGGTCTTGCTGTGCTTGCCGGGCGTCAGGTCGACCCGGATGACGGACATGGTCTCGCGCGGGCCGCTCAGTACGGTGTAACGGCCGTCCTGGCCGTCCCGCGTCATCGCCGCGTCGGCACGCACCAGATGGAAGTCGTTCTCGTCCGGTTCCTGCACCAACTCGCTGATGGAGACGCCGTAGACGCGGGCGATCTGCAGCAGGCTGCCGATGGAGGGCTTGCGGACACCCTTCTCAAGGCGCGACAGATGCGCGGAGGAGATGCCGGTCTGTTCGGCCAGGGTCGTCAGGGTGATACCGCGCTCGCTGCGCATGTCCTTCAGACGCTGGGCCACCCAGAGATCGGTGTCTTCGATCGACATTTCGGCAACATAGCATGCCTGTCAGGCAAGAGACATCACCTGACAGGCATGCAGCCGCTGCCGCCGGACCCCTCGACCGCGCCGGCCGCACCTACCCGAGGTTCAGCAGTTCCCGCTCGAGCACATGCGGTTGAGTCAGCAGGTCGACATGGGTGGCGCCGGACAGCGCGACGACCCGGAACCCCCGCTCCTCCGCCGAGGCGGCCATGTCCTTGAAGATGGCCTGGTCGGCACAGTAGAGGTACGTGACCGGCTTGCCGGCCAGCACCTCCTCGCTGCCCGGGCCCAGCGGCTCCTCATGGGTGCGCCGCGGCATCGGCGTCAGCCTGCTCGACAGCCATGCGGCGCCCTCGCCGTCGGCGCCGAGCGAGTCCGGGTCCAGCGGAGCGACCTCCCATTCCGCGGGTCCCGGCGAATCGGCGAACGCCTGCTCCAGCCACGGCAGCAGGCTGAACGCCGACTCGCCGGTCACGGGAGCGAAGGCGTCGGCGTACACCAGTTGCCCGACGCGGTCACCCGCCGCCGCGGCCACGCCCGTGATCACCATGCCGCCGTAGCTGTGCCCGACGAGGACCGCGTCCTCCACCTGCTCGAACTCCAGGAGTTCGACGACATCCCGCACGTGCGCGCTCAGTCCTACGTCCGGCGCGGAAAGGTGCCGCCGCTCGGCGAGACCGGTCAGGGTCGGGGTCAGGACGCGATGACCGGCATCCTCCAGCCGGGGGCGCAACCGGTCCCAGACCCAGCCGCCACCCCAAGAACCGTGCACGAGTACGAAGGTTGCCATTTACCGCCCCCAGGAGGGTCCGGGCCCCGAGGCCCCGCGTCCGCGAGGGCCCTGTGGCCCTCCCTCACAGGGTCAGCAACCATCACTCGGTAGTCAACCTACTTGGCACATAAAATTGCCTCACAGGTCAATCATCGAAGCGGAGGCCGGATCGCCGACCATGGCACGAGCCCCGGTCAGGCAGATCTCCGCCGCGCTCGCCGACGGGCCCGACAGGGAGGCCCACGCCTTCGCCGCGCTGGACGTGCGGGACAGGGTACGCATGCACGGGACGGCGGCCTGACGGGCCGTCACGCCCCCGCCCCGCTGGACGGGGCCCGCCCCGCCGCCCGGCCTCAGCGGTGGGGGGACGGCCGACCGGCAAGGATCGCAGCCACCCCGAACTCGAATCTCTCGTCGAAGGACCCCGGCGCGAGATGTGCGGCCACACGGTGCAGCGCAGGATGGCTCGTCTCGGAGACCACGTTCGCCAGCGCCTCCCCGAGGGGGCGGTCTCCGGCCGCCTGCTGTTCCTGGGCGAGGCCCAGGGCGAAGTAGGTGAGCGCCCACGCGGTCCAGGCGACCTCGCGGTCTTCGAGGCCGCACTCGAGCAGCGCTCCCACCAGGGTGTCCGCGAAGCGCAGGGTGTGCGGTTCGACGCCATAGGTGCCGACGACGAGCGCGGCACCGTCACGGTGGCCGAGGAGGGCACGGCGGTAGCGGCGGGCCAGCTCGCGGACGCGTTCGTCGGGGGCCGGCGGCAGCTCGTCCAGCCGGATCTCGCCGAGTACGGCGTCCGCCATCAGCTCCAGCATCCGGGCCTTGGTCTTCACATGCCACAGCACCGTGTTCATGCGGACGCCGAGACGGTCGGCGACCGCCCGGGTGGACAGCGCGTCCAGGCCGTTCTCGTCCAGCAGCTCCAGTGCCGTACCGATCACGGTGGCCGGATCCAGACGGTCACCTTGTTGCCTATTGGTCATTGACCTAGTTTACTGACCGCACCAGACTCTTGGTCGTCGACCAAGAAACTTGGGGATCTCAGAACCTGACCGCAGAACCGAGGAAAGGTGATCGCATGGAAAAGCAGCGGGTCGTCATCGCCGGCGGCGGGCCCGTCGGGCTCTGGCTCGCCGCGGAGCTGCGGCTGAACGGCATCTCCGTCACGGTCCTGGAGGAGCGCACCGAGATCGACCAGCGGTCCAAGGCGCTCACCATGCACCCGCGGAGCATCGAGCTGCTGGCCTCCCGCGGGATCCACCAGCGGTTCCACGACGAGGCACCGAAGATCCCCACCGGCCACTTCGCCAATCTGCCCAGCCGACTCGACTTCTCGCTGCTGGACACCCCGTTCCCGTACACCCTCTTCCTGCCGCAGGCCCGCACCGAGCAGCTCTTCGAGGAGTACGCCGGCGGACTCGGCGCCACCGTACGGCGCGGCCACTGTGTCACCGGCTTCACCGAGCACGCGGACTCGGTGACCGTGCAGGTGGCGGGGGAACAGGGGCCGTACTCGATCGAAGCCGACTACCTCGCCGGCTGTGACGGCTCCCGCAGCACCGTGCGCGAGAGCGCCGGCATCGACTTCCCGGGCACCCCGTTCAACTTCCTCGGCTGGCTCGGCGACGTGGCGCTCGACAACCCGCCCCCGCTCGCCTTCAACCAGTTCAACGAGCACGGCGGGGTACTGGTCGCGCCGCTGCCCGGCAACCGGTGGCGGCTCGCCGGCACCAGCCCCGACGGGGGCGCCACGGAGTGGCCCGGCGACCTCACGATGGACGAGCTGCGGCAGAAGACCGTCGCCATCACCGGCGACGACTTCGGCATGCGCGACCCTTCCTGGCTCTCCCGGTACAGCAACACGACCAGGCTGGCCACCGAGTACCGACGCGGACGCGTCCTGCTCGCGGGCGACGCCGCCCATCAGCACTTCCCCACCGGCGGCGTCGGCATGAACTACGGCATGCAGGACGCCCACAACCTCGGCTGGAAGCTCGCCGCCACCATCGGCGGCTGGGCCCCCGAAGGCCTGCTGGACAGCTACCACACCGAACGGCACCTGATCGGCACCCAGTTGGAGGAGCACAGCCGCGCCCAGACCCTCCTGCTGACCACCTTCACGCCCGAGGCGCTCGCCATGCGGTCCCTGACCGCCCAGATGATCGCCGCCGTGCCGGAGTTCGGCCGGATCCTGGCCGGAAAGATCAGCGCGATCGGCATCGGCTACCCCGGCGACGACCCGGCGGCGCACCCGCTGACCGGCGCCCGCGCCCCCGGACTCACCTTCACCGGCACGGACATCACCCTGTTCGGCCTGCTGCGGGCGAACGCGTACGTCCTGCTCGACCTGACCGCCGAAGGCACCCTCGGCGATCGCGCGCAGGAGCGGATCGCCGTGTACGGCGGGGCGCTCGACCAGGCCCACGACGGCTGGGACGACGTGCGCGCCGCCCTGATCCGGCCCGACGGGCATGTCGCCCGCGCCTGGACCGAGCAGGACGGCGCGAAGCTCGGCGCGGCCGTGGACGACGTCATCGCCGCCATCCTGGGTCGCTGAAGGGACACGGGTCATGGATCTCGAACTCAAGGACAAGGTGTACGTCCTCACCGGTGCCACCCGGGGGCTGGGCTTCGCCGTAGCTCGCGAACTCGTCGCCGACGGGGCCAGGGTGGTCGTCGCCGGCCGCGACGAGAAGCGCGCGGCCGAGGCGGCGGCGGAGCTCGGTCCGAACGCGGCCGGAGTCGGTGTCGACAACGCGGACCCGCGAGCGCCGGAACGACTGATCGCCACCGCACGCGAGCGGTTCGGCGGCTTCGACGGCATCCTCGTCAGCGTCGGCGGACCGCCCGCGGGCCGGATCGCGGACCACACCGACGCAGAGTGGCAGGCGGCGTTCGAATCGGTGTTCCTGGGGACGGTACGGCTCGCCCGGGCGGCAGCAACGGAGCTGGCGGCCGGGGGCTCCATCGGGTTCGTCCTGTCGATCACGGCGCACGAGCCGGCCCCCGGGATGATCATCTCCAACGGGCTGCGGCCCGGCCTCGCAGGCCTGGCCAAGTCGCTCGCGGACGAGCTGGGGCCGCGCGGCATCCGCGTCTTCGGACTGCTGCCGGGACGGATCGGCACGGATCGCATGCGCGAGCTGGACGGGCTGTCCACCGACCCCGCGGGCAGGCGGGCCGCCAACGAGTCCCGGATCCCACTGCGACGGTACGGCACGCCGGAGGAGTTCGGCCGCGCGGGCGCGTTCATGCTGTCCCCGGCGGCCTCGTACCTGACCGGGCTCATGCTCCAGGTGGACGGCGGCGCCCGGCACGGATTCTGACGGTGCGCGGCGGTGCGGGGAGGTGTTCCTCGGCCCCGGTCAGGAACACCTCGCCGGCGGTGCGGGTGTGAACGTCCACAGGAATCACCTCGGAAACGGGATCATGCCTGTAACTTTCACTCTCGAGAACCCAGGTTCTCCCCGCCAACTCCCTTTCCCGCACAAGCACTTCGCCGAGAGGCCTGCATGTCCAACCCCCCTTCCCGCGCCCGTACGACCGCTCGTCGCCACCGGGCGAGAACCCTCCACCCCGCACTCCGCCGGGTCGCCGTCGTCGCGGTGACCGTCCCCGTCGCCGGGACGATCCTGTTCGGTACGACCGCCTTCGCCGCCGACGAGACCGTCTCCACGGCCACGGCACTCGACCCCGCCGAGCAGAAGATCGCGGACAGTCTCGGCACCCGCGTCCAGGACACCCGTCTCGGCAGCACCCTCAGCGGCGTCGTCATCGACGCCGAGTCCGAGAAGGTCGTCTGGGGCCACGACGCGGCCACCGCGCTGATGCCCGCGTCCAACACCAAACTCGGCACCGCCACCGCCGCGCTGACGGTGCTCGGCCCCGACCACCGGTTCACCACCAGGGCCGTATACGGCAACGGCACGCTCACCCTCGTCGGCGGCGGCGACCGCACCCTGACCAGCGCCGACCTCACCGCGATGGCGAAGACCGCCGTCGCGGGACTCAAGAGCGCGGGTCTCACCTCGGTCAAGGTCCGGGTGGACGACAGTCTCTTCCCCGAGCCCACGCTCGCGACCGGCTGGAACGACGGCTACTACCCGGACTCCGTCGCACCGGTACGGGCGTTGGTGGTCGACGGCCACCACGTCACGGACACGTCCCTCGACGCGGGCCAGGCCTTCGCCGAGCTCCTCGCCGTGCAGGGCGTCACCGTCACCGGCGCCGTCACCCACGGGACGGCCGCCACGGGTGACGTGCCGGTCGCCCAGCACCAGTCCGACACGCTGTCCACCATCGTGAAGCACATGCTCAAGGTGAGTGACAACGATATCGCCGAGACGCTGCTGCGGATGACCGCGATCGGCGCCGACCGCCGGCCCACCTTCGAGGACGGCGCGGCCGTCGTACGCGAGGTGCTCGGCCGGTACGGCGTCTCGCTGGACAACTACGAGATCCACGACGGCAGCGGCCTGTCCCGCGCCAACCGCATCCCGGCACAGACCATCGCCGACATCCTCGACGTGGCCGACGCCCCCCGCAACGCGCAGATCCTCGGCTCCATCATCGACGGCCTGCCCGTGGCGGGAGAAGCCGGTTCCACCCTGGGTCCCGAATGGGGCCGGTTCGACACCGCGGACTCGCAGTGCGCCGTCGGCAAGGTCATGGCGAAGACGGGCACCCTCACCGGAGCGATCGCGCTGAGCGGACTGACCAAGGCCGAGGACGGCCGCTGGAAGATCTTCTCCTTCATCGAGAACAACTCCACCGCCGACCCGGCCGCCATCAAGGACGCCCTCGACGGCCTGGCGGCCACGGTCAACGGCTGCTGGGCATAAGCACTCCCCCAGCACTCCCCACAAAATGATCTCCGGGGTGGTCGACGCCGAGCTGTGGGCGGCGCGGGAGCCGCTGCCGCCCACAGGTCAGGCATCGGCCCCGGCATCCCGGACGCAGCCATTTGGCCGCGGCACGGGGAACCGCGGCTGCGGGCAGGGTCGTGTCCAGGTACAGACGAAAGGGAAACCAGGCGAAGTTCACGGGGGAATCATGCAGATCATCGAGGTGACCGGGTATTCCGTCCGATCTGCTGTGATCACAATGAGGCGGACGGGGGCGCCGCTTGAGTTCGTGATCTTCCCGATGCTGCATGTGGCTTCGCCCACGTTCTACTCCCAGGTCCGCATCAGGCTCAGAGAATGCGACCTCATAGTGCTCGAGGGAATCCGGGGGAAGTCGGCCGGAGTGAGCGCCCTCACGCTGGCCTACCGGTTCGCTCCCCGCCGAAGGCGCAACGGCCTGCAGGAACAGCGCGAAGAGACCCTCCTTCCCAAGGACGTGCCGGTCATCAACCCGGACGTGACCGCGGCCGAGGCCATCGCGGACCTGAAGACACTGCCGCGGTGGATGTACATACTGCTCATGGTCGCGGCCCCGGTGATGGGCCTGGTGTTCGCGCTGCGCGGTCCGAGCGCCTTCCTCGACGAAGACCTGGCGGTCGAGGATCTGCCGTCGACGCTGCGGGCGGAGATGATGGCCGACAGTCCCGTGGAACAGGCGATGACCGGTCGCCGGGACCAGCGGTTGCTGGACGCGCTCGGCGAGATCCACGCGGAGCGCGGCAACGAGGCGATCCGGGTGGCCGTCGTCTACGGAGCCGGCCATGTCCCGGCGATCGTGTCGGGACTGTGGGACCGCTACGGGTACCGGCCCCGGGAAGCGGAATGGGTCACCGTCTTCGTCCAGCCGTGAACCGCCCGGGCCCACCACGGTGTCCCGGGTCGCCTCACGGGGCGCTGTTCCCGCCGGTGTCCGAGAGGAACGCCTCGCGGAGTTGCAGCGGTGCCATGCCGTGCCAGCGGTGGACCGCTCGGCGGAGGGCGCGTTCGTCGGAGAACCCTGCCTGGCGGGCCACCTCGCGCAGGGTGAGGTGGGGGCGGTGCAGGAGTTGTTCGACGCGTTCGCGTCGTACCCCCTCGACGATCGCCTCGTAGGAGGTGCCGCAGCCGGCCAGGCGGCGGCGCAGCGTGCGTTCGCTCGACGCGTGTCTGCGGGCCTGTTCGGAGAAGGAGGGCACCTCCGGAAGGCTCTGCGCGACGGAGATCTCCAGTACCTCCAGGAGGTCCTGCTGCCGACGGCGCGAGGTCATCTGCGTTTCGAGCAGTTCGAGGATCGAGGCGTGGGTGACCGGATCGCGACCCGGCATCGGGCGGTTGATCCATGACTGCGGCACCACGAACCGGTTGCGGGCGGCCCCGAAGTGCAGGGGGCAGCGGAAGAGGTCGTGGAACGGCTGGACGTCGTGCGGCGCGGGAAAGGCGAAGTGGACGTCCTGCGGTGCGAGGGCGGCGCCGGCGGCCAGGCGGCCCAGCGTGACGACGCTGGAGAACGCCTCCTCGACGAGGAAGACGGCGACGTGCGGGTCGACCACCGGATCCGGCAGGTCGGCCCGCACCACGTAGTCGGGGCCCTCCCGGCCCGCCGACCAGACCGTCATGGCCCCGGACACGTTCTGGAAGCGCACCCCCGTCTCGATGGCCACCTGGAGGGTGTCACTGGCAAGCATGGCGAAGCCCAGCAGGCCCCAGGCGGTGAGGTGCTGTGCGGCTCCCACCCGCAGGCCCAGGTTCTCGTCCCCGGTGAGTTCGATGGCGCGCCGGATGACGGCACTGCCCTGGCGGTAGGAGACACGCAGGGCCGCCGATCGCAGCAAGGCCTCGGTGAGACCCACCTGTGTCAGCTCCGGCCGCAGGTCGACGCCGTACTCCCCGGTGATCTGGCCGAGGTAGCGCAGGATGTTCGGCGAGATCGTCGCCGACGTGCTGCGCGTGGTGCCGTTCTCCGGACGGGGTGGCTCGGGCATGGCTTCTCTCCAGGGCCGTACTGGCGACCACTTTAGGCAGTCGCGTCCGCTTTCCGCCTTGTCAGCGCGTGCGGATCCACACCGTCTTCTCCCTGGTCCACTGGTCGAAGGCGTTGGTGGACCGCTCCGCCCCGCCGAATCCGGACTGCTTCCAGCCGCCGAAGGGGGAGGTGATGTCGCCCTCGCTGTAGGCGTTGACGGAGACCACTCCGGCCTGGATGCCGCGGGCGAGACGGAAGGCGGCGTCGAGGTCGCGGGTCCATACGGAGGCGGCGAGGCCGTAGTCGGTCGCGTTCGCCATCCGGATCGCCTCCTGCTCGGAGGTGAAGCTCTGGACGGTGACCACGGGACCGAACAGTTCCTCGGTGAGGACCCTGCTGCCGGCGGGGGCGCCGACCACGACGGTGGGCGGGTGGTAGGCCCCGTGCGGGTGCAGACCGTTCGGCAGCCGGGGTGCGTGCGCCACGGCTCCGGCGGCGACCGCCTCGGCCACGGCGTCTGCGACCCGGTCCCGCGCCGCAGCGCTGATCAACGGCCCCATCCGGGTGCCCGGGTCGGCGGGGTCCCCGACGGCCAGCGCCCCGGCGGCGGCCGTGAACCGGGCGACGACCTCGGCGGCGATGTCCTCGTGGACCAGGACGCGGGAGCCCGCCGTGCAGTTCTGGCCCGCCGTCAGGAACGCGGCCTCGGCCATGTCGCCGATGAGTTCGGCACCGAAGTCGAGCGCGTCCGGCATCAGGACCTGAGGGCTCTTGCCGCCCATCTCCAGGGAGACCCGTTTGAAGTTGGTCTCCGCGGCATCCGCCAGGATCCGCCGTCCGGTGGCCGTCGAACCGGTGAAGGACAGGGCGTCCACCCCGGGATGGCGGGCGAGTGCCCGGCCGGCCTCCGCCCCGTGGCCGGGCAGGACGGTGAGCGCCCCGTCCGGCAGCCCCGCTTCGGTGGCCAGCCGGGCCAGGTGGAGGGCCGAGCGGGGTGTCGCCTCGGCGGGCTTGAGCAGCAGGCTGTTGCCCGCGGCGAGGGCGGGGCCGACCTTCCAGGCGGCCATGGCGAGGGGGTAGTTCCACGGGAGGACGGCGGCGGCCACTCCGACGGGTTCCCGGCTCATCAGGCCGAGGTGGTCGTGGCCGGTGGGCGAGATGCGGCCGAAGACCTTGTCGGCGGCCTCCGCGAACCAGCGGATCGACTCGATCGCGCCGGGCACGTCGCCGGTACGGCAGTCCGTGACGGGTTTGCCCGCGTCCTCGCAGTCCAGGCGGGCCAGGATCTCGGCGTCGCGTTCCATCAGGTCGGCCAGGCGCAGGAGTACCGCGGCCCGCTCCCGGGGCGGCCGGCCCGACCACGCCCCGCTGTCGAAGAGCCGGCGGGCCTGGTCCACGGCCTTGTCCACCTCCTCGGCGGTGGCGGCGGGCAGGGTGTCAAGGGTCTCTCCGGTCGCCGGGTTGACGATCCTGAGCAGACGGACGTTCGCTTCCGTGGTCACGGCCATGCCTCTTTCACCTGTCCCGGTCATGCCTCTTTCACCAGCTCCCAGCGGCCGTCGACCTGACGGGCCAGCCCTCTGCGGCGCAGGTCCTCCAGGTACCTGGCCAGGCCGCGCTCGCCGCGCCTGCGGAAGAGCGGGAGGAGCCTGGGGAGGAGGTTCGGCACCAGCATGGAGAAGCGGACCAGGCGGGATTCACCTGCGCGCGGATACGCTTCGAGTCGCGGCCGGTCGAGCATGCTCACCACCGCGGCGACGACGTCGGACGGCTGTTGGGGCGGGTCCTGGAACTGCAGGGAGTTGCCGCCGTCGACGGCCTCCTGACGCAGCATCGGGGTGTCGGTGGCCGACGGCAGGACGGAGCCGACGCGGATGCCCTTGTCCCCCAGGTCGAGGGCGATGGACAGCATGGCGCCGCGCAGCCCGAACTTCGACGCCGCGTAGATGGGGGTCTCGCCCTGCGGGAAGATGCCGGCCAGGGACACCGTCGTGATGACGCGGGGGTCGCCGGAGGCCCTCAGCAGGGGGATGGCGAGCCGGGTCGCGACGAGCGGGGAGAGCAGGTTGAGGTCGATCTCCCGCTCGATGCTCTCCACTGCGCGCACGTCGAATCGCTCGGTGCTGGTCATGCCGACGTTGTTGACCAGGACATCGAGGCGGCCGAAGGCGAAGGCGACGTGTTCGAAGAGCGCCGCCACCCCTGCCCGGTCCAACAGGTCGCAGCCGAGGCCCAGATGACCGGCGCCGGGCAGGGCCTCCGCGACCCGCTGCGCGCGCCCACCGTCGAGGTCGACGACGACGCACACCGCGCCGCCCGCCGCGAACCGCCGGCACAGCGCGCTGCCGATGCCGCCCGCGCCGCCGGTCACCAGCATCACCTTGCCGGTGTAGTCGTAGCCGCTCATGCCACCGTCTCCCTGCTGCGGACGGCCGGCACCGCCGGGGGGCGCCCCTCGGTGGGCCAGCCCATGTTGGCTGCGACCTTTTTGAGGTACTTGGTGTACGCGGCGCTGTCGACGTAGCCGGTGTGGCGCGGGGAGTCCACGAACCGCAGGCCGCCGGTCAGGTCGGGGCGGTCGCCCCGGATCATGCGGGCGAACCGCTCGGCGTTCGGCATCCCCCGGCGGGTGTCCTGGACGAAGCCCGCGATCAACTGCGCCTGCGCGTCGAACAGTTGGTAGGCGCCCGAGTTGGTCTCGATGAAGCCGACACCGAACAGCCCTTCGTGCTCGCGGGAGAACGAGGACAGGTACAGGTCCGGGTGCTGCTCGTCGCCGAAGTAGCGCTGTGCGACGGGCACCTTGTGGACGTAGCCGGTCGCCAGCAGGATCAGGTCGAACTCGTTGCTGCTGCCGTCGGCGAAGTGGACGGTACGGCCCTCGGCGCGCACGATGCCCGGCCGTGCGGTGATGTCGCCGTGCTGCAGGTGGTGGAGCAGCATCGAGTTGACCGTCGGATGGGTCTCGAAGAGCTTGTGGTCCGGCTTCTGCAGGCCGAGCCGGCGCGGATCGCCGTTGATGACCCGCAGGAGTGCGCCGAACAGCTTCTGCTCCAGCCACTTCGGCATCCGGGGACCGACGCCTTCGAGGGTGTCCACGGGCCTGCCGAACACATGCTTGGGGATGAACCAGTAGCCGCGGCGCATGCTGATCTCCGCGTGGTCGGCGGCCCGGGCCGCGTCGCAGGCGATGTCGCAGCCGGAGTTGCCCGCGCCCACCACGAGGACCCGCTTGCCGCGCAGTTCGTCGCTGCTGCGGTAGCCGACCGTGTGCCGGATCTCGCCGCTGAAGTCACCCGGGATCTCGGGGATGCCGGGGTGCCACTGCGCGCCGGTACAGACGACGACCTGGCCGTGCCGGCTGGTCCGTCCGTCGGACCGGGTGACCGTCCAGGTGCCGTCCGGGTTCTTCGTCACGTCACGGACTCCCGTGCCGAACTCGATCCGCTCCGTCAGCCCGTACGCGTCGGCGAAGGACGTCAGGTACGACAGGATCTGCCGCCGCGAGGGGTAGTCGGCGAAGTGGTCGGGCATCGGCCAGCCGCCGAAGCCCGAGAGGGTCTTGCTGGAGATGAAATGCGCCGACTCGTACATCGGGCTGCCCGGGTTGTCGATGTCCCACAGGCCTCCCGGCCCCGTGTGACGCTCGATGTGCGTGTAGGGAAGCCGCCGCTCACCGAGCGCCCGTGCCACTGCCAGCCCCGCGGGACCCGCACCGATGACACATATGTCGAATTCGGACTCCTTCACGAGTCCACCTCCTCTCGTCGCCACGTTTCGGCGTGGGAGGAACTTAGGCGCCGCGCAGGCGCCCGCGGACTGGTCTGTGCGGCCACATAGGGGGCCGCAGCGGCCAGCCCGTTGACCGCCTGGGCACCGCACGGGCCGTCCGCTGCTGGCCGCCAGGGTCCCCGGTGTGGCCGCCGGTGCCCTCCGCCGGGTCGGCCCGCATTCCTACGGTTGCTCCAGTTCGCGCACCCCGGCCCGCCCACGGTCCGTGACAGGAAGAGGTCCCATGACCCAGTCCCTCGGAGCGACGGCTCCGCCTCTGTCCGTGAGAGGCGGCCCGCTCGCGGGAGCCCGCCGGGTGACGGCCACCGTGTTCGCCGCCCAGGGTGCGGCGGTGGCCGCCGTGTCCACCACCGTGCCCGCCGTGCAGAGCCATCTGCGGCTGTCGTCCCTGGCGATGACCGCGCTCACGATCGCCCTGACGCTGGCCGCGGGCGCCGGCAGCTTCGCGGGCCTGGCCGCCGTACGCCGCTCGGGTACCGTCGCCGTCATGCGCGCGGCGGTGCTGACCGCGGCCGCGGCCCTGCTGTCCGTGGCCTGGGCGCCCAGCCGACCGGTCGCCTCGGCGGCCTATGTCCTCTTCGGGCTGGCGCTGGGCGCGATCGACGTGTCCGTCAACACCCGCGCGGCCACCGTCGAACGCCACTACGGGCGCAGCATCCTCTCCTCCTTCTACGCCGCGTGGAGCGCCGCGGGCGTGGCGGCCGCGCTGCTGACGGCGGGCGCCTCCCGGCTGGACTGGCCGGTCCAGTACGTCCTGACCGCGCACGCCGCGCTCGTGGCCCTCCTGGCCCTGACCGTCCGGCCCCACGTCCTCCCGCCGGCGCTCTCCTCGTCCGTGCTCTCCTCGTCCGGCGACAGGCCGACGGCGGTCGAGGAGGCCCTGGGCCGACGGGTGTGGGCCCGGCTCGTCCCCTTCGGTGTCGTTCTCCTGGTCGCCTACGTCGTCGACTCCGCGGTCTCGGCCTGGTCGACCGCCTACCTTCATCAGACCCTCGCCGCGTCCCTGGCGGCCGCGCCGCTCGCGTACGCGGCCTACCAGGCGGGCACGGTGACCGGCCGGGCGGGCGCCGACCTCATGGTCCGCCGGGTCGGGCCGGTGGCGGTGGTCCGCGCCACCGCCCTGCTCGCGGCCGTCGCCCTGGCCGCGCTGGCAGCGGCCCCGAGCTGGCCGTACGCGGTCGCCGCGGCGGGTTGTGCGGGCCTCGGAGTCGCCGCCCTCACCCCGCTGTGCGTCGCGGCGGCCGGCCGGCTGCGGCCAGGTGCCCCCGAGACGGTGCTGGCCCGGCTCAACGTCTTCAACTACGTCGGCGTTCTCGTCGGGGCCGGTGCGAGCGGAGGCCTCGGGGCGACGGGCCACTTCCGCGTCGCCTACGCGATACCCGCGGCACTCGCCCTGGTCCTGGTGACCACGGCACGCTTCTTCCGGACCGACGGCACCCGGGCCGCCGCGGGCATGGACTCCGCGGTGTCCGGGCTCGGCCCACGTCCTCCGCGTGGCCGTACCCCGTGACGCCGCGCCGATCGCCTCGTATCGGCGCGGCCCGCTTCAGATGCTCTCCAGGGACTGTTCCGCCCAGATCGTCTTCCCGTTCTGACCGTAGCGACAGCCCCATCGGGTGGTGAGCTGGGCCACCAGGAACAGGCCGCGTCCTCCCTCGTCGGTGGTGCGGGCGCGTCTCAGGCGCGGCTGGGTACTGCTGGAGTCGGTTACCTCGTAGACCAGGACGTTGTGCCGGATGAGGCGCAGGCCCACCGGTGGCCGCCCGTACCGGATGGCGTTGGTCACCAGTTCACTGACGACGAGCTCGGCCGTGACCGCCAGGTGATCGAGCCCCCATGCGGCCAGCTGACGTGTCGTCGCCGCCCGCGCGTCGGAGACGGCCGCGGGGTCCGACGGGAACGTCCAGTGCGCCGTGTCCTCCGGTGGGATGACGCGGGTCCGGGCCAGCAACAGGGCCGCGTCGTCCCGCCGTTCCGGAGGTCCGAGTTCCGCGAGGAGACCCCGGCCGGTGTCGTTCAGCGGGCGATCGGGACGGCACGACGCGGCCAGCGCGTCGGTGAGCCGCCGTACGCCACGGTCCACGTCCTCGCCGTCCCGCTCGATCAGGCCGTCGGTGTAGAGGGCGAGCACGCTGCCCGGCTCGAGGTCGAAGGTCGCGGTCTCGTAGGGCACGCCGCCCACGGCGAGGGGCGGCCCCACGGAGACCGCCACGGGTTCGGCCCGCAGATCGGGTCGGACGACGATCGGCGGGGGGTGTCCCGCGCAGGCGAGGGTGCAGCGGCGCGCGACGGGGTCGTAGACCGCGTACAGGCAGGTGGCGCCGACGGCGTCGTCGTGTCCGGGCGGTGCCTCGGCGGCAAGGCGTTGGACCAGGTCGGCGATGTGAGCGAGCAGTTCGCCGGGTTCCGGTTCGAGGTCGGCGAGCGACTGGACCGCCGTACGCAGGCGTCCCATGGTCGCGGTCGCGTGCATACCGTGGCCGACCACGTCTCCGACCACGAGTGCCAGCCGGAGGGAGGGCAGGGGAATGGCGTCGAACCAGTCGCCGCCGATCTCGGCCCCGCCGCCTGCCGGCAGGTAGACGCCGGCCGTCTCGGCGGCCGGTGTGTCCGTCGTGGCCGGCGGGAGCAGCCGCTCCTGCAGGGCCAGAGCCGCGCGATGCTCTCGCGTGTAACGCCTGGCGTTGTCGATGGCGAGGGCGCCCCTGGACGCGATCTCCGACACCAGTTCCGTTTCCTGTTCGGTGAACGGGCCGCTTCGGTCGCCGCGCCACAACGTTATGTCCCCGAGCAGCAGTCCGCGGGCATGCAGGGGCGCGACCATCAGCGTGCGGAAGTCCTTGGGAAGAATGTGCTCCGCCAGCTGGGGATCCCCGAGGCCGGCGACGAACTCGTCACGATCGAAGATGATCGTCTCTCCTCTCTGGAGCCTGCGGAGTTTGGGATGGTCAGGGAACGGAGGAAGTGCGTCGCCGGGCTCCAAGCCCACGTCGAAAGCGCCGATCGGTGCTCTGGCGGCGTCACGCAGGTGGAGGTCACCTCCGCCCAGCCATTTGGCGGGTTCCTCGCCGTCGAAGACCGCCTGCGCGAGATCGACGCTTGCCAGGTATCCGAGGGCGGGTGCGAGCAGGTCCGCGATGCTCTGTGCCGTGCGGGTGATGTCCAGGGAGCGTCCGATGCGTGCGCCCGCCTGCCGGAGGACGTCCAGGTGGAGACGGGCCCGTCTTTCCTCCGTGGCGTCCCCGAAAACGACGACCACCCCGGTCGGCCGTCCTGCCGCGTCCTCCAGCCGGAAGGCCGTCAGGGACAGCAGCGGCTGACGTGCCGGCTCCCGCAGCCATTCCGTCGGCCGGTTCTCGAGAACCGCGGGCGAGCCGGTCCGCAGAACCTCCCGAAGCACTTCCTCGACGCCCTCGGCTTCGGACGCGGGCACTGTGTCGCGCAGGCGCTTGCCGAGGACCGCCTGGGGATCGCCGGGGAGCTCCGGACCGGCATTGGTGCGCACGACGGTCAGGTCCGTGTCGCAGAGCGCGATCCGGAACCGCTTCTGGGCGAAGAGCGTGCGCAGCAGCGAGACGCCCTGTTCGCTGTCCACTGCCTGGGGTTGCGGGGTTGCGAGGACGAGGAACTCCGGCGAGCCCGCCAGGCGGGTGACCCGGAAGGCTACGACGACCACGCCCCCTCCGCGGTGTCGCACCCGCACGCGCCCGGCCGCGGGCCACTTGTCGACCCCGTGCCCGGCGCGCGGGCTGTCGTGCAGGTCCGGCAGCAACTCCCGGACCGGCTGGCCGCAGACCTCCTCGGCGGCGAAACCCGTCAGGTGCACGGCTTCGTCGGTCCAGGACACGATCGTGCCGCGGTCGTCGATCACGGCGCCGGCCACCGCGTCGCAGGTGAACGACCGGGCGCTGACGAAGGTGGTTGATGCACTCATGGCATCCCTCAGGAAATAGAGCTCGATTCACACCATAATGCGCATCCGCGACTCCGGGCCTGCGGATGACCGGCGCCCGGGCGGCGCGGCCGCCAGGGTCGGGAGATCCGACTTGGTCGAACGACTTGCTCGGGGGACTAAGTCAGTATGATGCCGTCATGGCTCATGTGTCCGCGGCGGAGCGCCGCCCCCAGCTGATCAAAGCGGCGATCGACCTCATGACCCGCGAGGGCATCGCCGCCGGAAGCACCCGCGCCATCGCCGCCGAACTCGGCGTGGCGCAGGCGACGGTGCACTACACCTTCGGCACCAAGGAGGACCTCTACCGGTCCGTCATGGAGCAGATCACCCATGACCTGGTCGCACAGGTCGAGGAGTGGGCGCCCACGGACGCCGGTTTCGAGGAGTCCCTGGCCGCGCTGGCCGCGTCCCTGTGGCGCACCGTGCACCAGCAGCCGGCCAGCCACCAGTTGCTCAACGAGTTGAGCATGCTGGCACTGCGGACCCCGAGCCTGCACGAGGCCGCGACGAGTCACCACCGCGAGGTCACGGCCGTCACGGCGAAGATGATCGCCGTGGCGGCCGCGCGTACCGGCCGCGAGCTCGCCCTGCCGTCGGAGACCATCGCCAGGTTCTTCCTCGCCGGTTTCGACGGACTCATCATGCAACGCCTCTCCCTGCCCGACGAGGAGGCCGAGCAGACCTGTCTGCAGGCGCTGGTCTCGGCCGTCGTCGCCCTGGCCGGCGGCCGGCTCGATCCCGTGCCGGTGCCCACGACCTGACCGGGGCCCCGGCCGGAACACCGGGAGCCGGCACCCGTGAAGCGCCGAGGCCGCCGCCGTCATCCGACGGCGGCGGCCTCGCCTCGTACGGCTCAGGCCACCGGCGAGGTGGCAGGCTCACGGTCACCGGGGACCGAGTCACTGGCCACCGTCATCCTCAGCAGCGGCATGGAAGCGGCGAAGGTGCCGACCGCCAGGACCAGGCTCAGGACCCCGGCCCCCGCGCCGTCGAGGACCGCCCCCACGGCCAGGGGTCCGATGCCGGTGCCCAGCGCACCCGCGCCGCTGAGCGAGGCCACCAGTCGCCCGGTGGAGTCGATGAGCGCCGCGGCGGCGAGCGTCTGGACCAGGACCGCCAGCTGGCACGTCTGCCAGAGGACGGCCGCGACCGTGAACAGCACGGGGTCGTGCGTGAAGATCAGAAGCGCCATCGCCAGGGCCTGCGCGCCGACGAAGGCGGCCATCGACCGCCGCCGCCCGAAGCGCCGGGCGGCGGCCGGTCCGACCACCGCGCCGACGAGCGCCACGACGCTGGACACCGCGAGCACGGCCGACACGACGGAGTGCGACATGCCCGTGTGCTGCCGCCCGAGCACCGAGGCATAGGACCACGCGCCCTGGGTCACCGCCCAGAGGAGCGCGGTGCCGGCCAGCAGGCCCGCCGAGGGGCGGGCCGCCCGCTCGTCCGCGGTGCGGGTGGACATGGTCCCCTGCATGGCAGGCCCGTCCGGCAGCCGTCGTACCAGCGGCCAGGCGGCGAGGCAGCAGAGGGCCATGAGGAGGAACCCGGTGCCCTCCCCCACGTCGTGGTTGGCCTCGGGCACGGCCATGATCAGCAGGGCCGTCACGCCGACCACACCGGAGATGGTGACCGCGGACGCCTTGTCGGCGTCGTCGGTGGCGGCGAGCGCGGCCGTGGCCGCCGCGTAGACCGCCCCGAGCCCCGCGCCGAGAACCACGTTGGCCAGGATCAGCGTCGGCACGTCGGCCGCCGCCGTCGCCCCGAGAAAGCCGGCCGCCGCCAGGACGAGACCGAGCCGGGTCATCCGCACCCGGCCGGGCCCCGCGGCGCGCTTGGCCAGCAGCAGGGTCACGATCGCGGTCGCGGTCAGCTGGGTCGCGGCCACGAGGCCCGCCGTGGAGTCCGCCAGTGCGAACCGCGAGGCGAAGTCGTCGACGAAGACGGGCATCACGTTCGCTCCGCCGTTGCCCAGCGTCACGCCGGCGACGAGCGCCACCGCGACGGCGAAGGTGAGGGCGGCCGGGCCCGGGCGGGGGGCCGAGGGTGCAACAGACATGTGGTCCTCACGAGTTGGGGACATGGGAGGTCGGAGGTCCTGGAGGGGGTCGGCGGGCGGAGTGGTCAGCCCGCCCAGACGTCCTCCACGTAGTAGCCGGACTCGGTCAGGGCGCTCAGCCAGGCGCTCGCCTCCGCGTCCCCGGCGCCGGTGTACCTGCGGTAGACCGCCATGAACGCCTCCCGCACCGCGGGGGCCATGCGCCGGCCGTCGCCGCAGACGTAGACCCGCCCGCCGGCTTCCAGCGCCGCCCAGACCTCGGCGCTCTCCCTCGCGATGCGGTCCTGCACGAAGCGGGCGCCGTGCTCGGGGGCGCAGGAGAAGGCGGGCCGCATGCTGACGGCGCCCGCGGCCTCGGCCGCCTCGAACTCGTCGCGGTGCAGGTAGTCCACGTCGGGGTGGTCGCAGCCGAAGTAGCACAGGAGCGTTCCGGTGGACCGGGCGTGGTGGCGGTCGAGGACGGCGCCCCGGAATGGAGCCAGCCCCGTGCCTGCGCTGACCAGGATGACCGGCACGGACGGGTCGCGCGGAAGCCGGAAGTCCTCGTTGCAGGGCAGCACCCTGGCCTGGACGGTCTCGCCGGCCTTCACGGTCTGCAGGTAGTGCGAGGCGATGCCCCGGAAAGTGCCCTCGCCTGCGCGGTGGGGCGCGGCGAGCAGCGACACCATCAGGTCGACCTCACCGGGTGCCGCCTGGGCGGACGAGGAGATCGAGTAGTGGCGCGGGCGCAGCACCGGCAGCAGCTCCAGGAAGCGCTCGAACGGCAGCTCGCAGGCGCGGTGGCGCTCCAGCAGGTCCAGCACACTGTGTCCGGCGGCGGTCACCTCACCGTCGAAGGCTGCCGGGTCCGCCGCGGCCAGCGCGGCCAGCGGGCGTCGCTCCGGCGGGCAGGCCGTGTGTTCGGCGAGCACGGCCACCTGCTCCCGGGTGGCGGGGTCCTGCAGTTCCACGAAGTCGGTCAGCAGCCGGCGCAGGGTCAGCGGGCGGTCGACGGGCAGGGCGCCCCGGCTGCGGCGGCGGGCGCGCAGCCGGACGGTGCGGTCCAGGTCGAGGCCGAAGCGGTCGGCGACCCTGCGGACGAGGGCCTCCGGGTTGCTCGGCAGTACGGCGATGTGGTCGCCGGTGCGGTAGGTGACGCCCTCCGGCAGCCGCAGCGTCAGGAAGCGCTTGGAGCGGCCGAGTTCGTGGTTCATGTCGACCAGTTCGCGGGCTGCGAGGACCTCCATCGGCTGGACGCCGTGCCGTGCCGCGAGTCCGCCGATGACCGAGTCGTCCGCGTCCTCCAGTGCGTACAGTCCGTCGTCCGCGCCCCCTTCCGGCTCCGCCGCCCGCTCCGCCTCACCCGCGGTGCCGTACCGCTCCAGCAGCGCGGCCCACAGGTCGGCGGTCCACCGGTCCACCGTGCCGGCGAAGTCTCCGGAGGCGTCCGCGGCGCCCCGTTCCAGCAGCGGCGTGGCGCCGGCAGCGGTCAGGCGGTCGTCGATGAGGGTGGGGATGCGCTGGTAGGTGGCGGCCCAGTTGCGGTCGCCGACGCCGAGTACGGCGTACTGCATGCCGTCGAGCGAGCCGGGTTCGAGCCCTTCCAGCCGGCGGACGAACTCCGCCGCGTCGTCGGTGGGCCTGCCGTTGTAGGAGGCGGCCACGATGACGACCGGTCCGTCGGCGGCGGAGAGCCGGTCCACGGCGTCGTCGAGGGCGGCGGCCGTCGCGAGGAAGCCGTGCTCCTGGCCGTCCGCCGCCAGGTCGCGGGCGATGCCCGCGCAGGTGCCGAGGTTGGAGCCGTGCAGCACGGTCAGCGCGGTGCCGGTGGCACGCCGGACCGCGGGCCGGTCCCGGGCGTCGGGGTCGCTGCTCGGGGCGGCCGCGACCAGGCGGCGCTCACCGCTGGTGCGCCGGGCCAGTTCGAGGGTGAACTCGTCGGGCTTGATGGTGAGCGACTGCTTGATCTTCAGGTGGTAGTCGGAGTGGTCGACCAGGCGGTAGCGGTGGACCAGCAGACCCAGCAGCAGGGTCGCTTCGTGCAGGGCGAACTGGCGGCCGATGCAGGCGCGTTCACCGTTGCCGAACGGCTTGAACAGATGGATCGGGCGCGCCGCCTCCTGCTCGGGCGTGAACCGCTCGGGGTCGAAGAGCTCGACGTTCTCGCCCCAGGCGGGGTCGCGGTGCAGGGCCGGGGTGAGGATCATCAGCGTCTCGCCCTTGCGTACCCGGTATTTGCCGCCGATGACGGTGTCCTCGGTCGGCTCCACGGCGAAGGCGGGCGCCGTCGGCCACAGCCGCAGGCTCTCGGTGAGCACCTGGCGGATGTAGGTGAGCTTGCCGATGTCCCCGTACTCCGGCTCGGGGTTGTCGGTGTCGCCCCACAGGGAGTCCACCTCGGCCTGGGCCCGGGCCAGCACCTCGGGGTGCTTGGTCAGGTAGTACAGGGCGAACGACAGGGCCCCGCTGGTGGTCTCGTGACCGGCGATGAGGAACGTGATCACCTGGTGGCGGATGTTCACGTCGTCCAGCGGCTCTCCCGTCTCGAGGTCGCGGGTGTGCAGCATGCGGCCCAGCAGGTCGTCGGTGCTCGTGTCGCCGGAGGCCCTGCGCTGCCGGATCACCTCGTCGACGAGGTTCGTCATCAGCTCGGCGTCCTTGCGGAACTGGTCGGCCTGCTTCCACCGGAACAGCTCCGTGCCGGGGATCGACTCGCCCTTGGCCTGGGTGAAGGCCAGGGCACGTGACATCGCCTCGACGAAGGGGTGCGGCTCCGCGCGGCGGAACGACTCGAAGTCGTAGTCGAAGCCGCACAGCCCGATCGTGTCGAAGGTCAGCCGGGTCATGTCCTCGGGAACGTCCACGGAGTGCTGCCCGGCGGCCCGATCCCACTTGGCGAGGAGGGAGCGGGCGACCCGGAGCATGGTCGCGTGGTAGCCGCGCATCGCCCCGAGCGAGAAGGCCGGCATGAGGATGTCGTGCGCCCGGTGCCAGTTCGCCTCCTCGTTGAAGGCCGTGAACAGGCCGTCCCCGGCGATCTGGCGGATCTCGACCAGGTCCGGGTGCACGTTCTTGCGGAACCGGGTCACGTCCGACAGCTCGGCCACCAGGTCCGGGCCGCCGACGAGGACGGTCTCGGTCCCGAAGACCCGGACCCGGAACACCGGCCCGAGCTCCTTCGTCTCCTTCATCAGGTGGATGAGGCCGTCGGCGCCCTTCGGGATGCCGAGCGCGTGACCGAACAGGGGCAGCGCCGGGCGCTCGGGGATCGCCTGGAGGGCCTCGGTCGTCTCGACGAACGCGTGAGTCATGGGCGTGCCCTTTCGTTCCACATCTTCGTTCCACATCAGCAGTCGCTTGGTGATCAACATACAAGCGACATTGTCACTCGACAATGTCAGTCGATTGTGTTGATTGACACGGTCGACCGACAGAACCAAGTCGAGATGCGGAGCGTCCGGAACCGGAACACGCGAAAGCGGATCGCGGGCGCCGGTGGCACGGGGCCCGCACGGCCATGTCGTACGGCCGCCGCACCGACCGCGAGGACGCCTGACGGGAGGCCGGCTGCCGTCGCCGAGCAGTCGGCCACCGCTCCCTCCCGCTCGGCGGCCGACCGCGCCCGTCGCCGTCCACGGCTGCACCGCGGTCGCCAAGCTGATGACGGCATGGCGGGGAGGCCCGTGCTCGCGAAGTACGACGGGTCGATCGACGTCCGCGCGGGAGTTCGGTACGCCGGCGGCGGCGACGTCGTCAGCTCGGCCGGAGTGTCGGCCGGGATCGACAGGGCGGTCCACCTGGTCCAGCGGTCCACCTGGTCCGGCGATGCCGAGCGGTGCGAGCCGCCCCGGGCCGGGATCCGGTACGAACCACCCGGCGCCCGGCCCCGCGCGTCACGCCTCCGTCAGTTCGGGCTCCTGGGCCAGGGGCTGGGCCGCGTACGTGATGCGGACGACACCGTCCGCATGGCGTTCCGTATCGCCTCGGACACCGAAGACATCGCAGAGGAGATCCGGGGTAAGGACGTCCAGGACGGACCCCGCCACCACCGCGCCCTCGTGGAGGACGACCAGGTGGTCGCAGAGCCGGGCGGCCAGCTCGAGGTCGTGGAGGACCGCCGGGGTGGTGATGCCCGTGCTGCGGATCAGGTCCAGGAGCTCGAAGCGGGCGCGGATGTCGAGGTGGTTGGTGAGTTCGTCGAGGACCAGCAGCCGGGGCCGCTGGGCGAGGGCGCGGGCGAGCAGGACGCGTTGGCGTTCGCCGCCGGAGAGGGTGGTGTGGTCGCGGTCCGCGAAGGGGCCGACTCCGCAGCGGGCGACCGCCTCGGCCACGGCCTCGCGGTCCTCGGTGCCGTCCCGGCCCATCAGGCCGTGGTGGGGTGTGCGGCCCAGGGCGACGATCTCGGTGACGGTCAGTCCGGTCGTCGTACCGGCATCCTGGAGGACGGCCGCCGTGCGGCGGGCGGCGGTGCGCGCGGAGAGTTCCCACACGTCGTCGCCGCCCACCCGGACCACTCCGCCGGCGGGGCGCAGGGAGCGGTAGACCGTGCGGAGCAGGGTGGACTTGCCGCTGCCGTTGGGGCCGACGAGCCCGACGACGTCTCCCTCGGCGGCCTCCAGGGTGACTTCGCGAAGGATCGAATTGCGGTCCAGGGTCACGGCCAGCTGATCGACGGTCAGTTTCATACGGTGTCCGGGCCCTTGTTGCGGCGCAGCAGCCAGAGGAAGAAGGGGGCGCCCAGCAGGGCGGTGAGGATGCCGAGCGGGAGTTCGTCGGGGCGGGTGAGGGTGCGGGAGAGCAGGTCCACCAGGACCAGGTAGATCGCGCCCAGGAGGGCGGTCAGGGGCAGCAGGCGGCGGTGGCCGGCGCCCACGGTCAGGCGGATCAGGTGGGGAATCATCAGGCCGACGAAGCCCACCCCGCCCGCGACGGCGATGACCGTGCCGGTGAGCAGCGCGCTGATGACGAGGAGGACGGCCCGGAGCCGGTGGACGTCCACGCCGAGCGCGGTCGCGGACTCGTCGCCGGCCAGCAGGGCGTTGAGGCGCCGGCCGAACAGGGTCAGCAGCACCGTGCTGGTCAGGACGACGGCCGTGACGGTGGGCAGTTGGCTCCACTGGGCGCCCGCGACGCTGCCGAGCATCCAGAACATCACCGTCCGCAGCTCGGTGGGGGTGGCGAGCAGCTGGACGAAGCTGGTCATCGACAGCAGGACGTAGCCGACCGCCAAGCCGGCCAGGACCAGTCGGGTCGGGGCGAGCCGGCCGCCCCGCTGTCCCAGGGCGAAGACCAGCGCCCCGGCGGCGAGCGCGCCGACGAACGCCGCGCCCGAGACGCCGAGTCCGCCCAGCCCGGCGAGCGCGACGCCGCCGAGGGTGATGACCAGGACGGCGCCGAGCGAGGCGCCGTAGGAGAAGCCGAGGACGACGGGGTCGGCGAGGGGGTTGGAGACCAGGGTCTGCAACACCGCCCCGGCGACGGCCAGGCCCGCGCCGACCAGGGCGGCCAGGGCGACACGGGGTGCCCGGAAGGTCCATACGATCTGGTCCAGGGCGGGGTCGCCGGTGGCACCCTGCCCCGTGACGTGGTGCAGGAGGATCCGCCACACGTCGCCCACCGGGATGTTCACCGCGCCGATGCTCACCGCCACCACCATGACGGCGACGAGCACGACCGGCAGGACGACGAGTCCCGGCCCGCTCAGGGCTTTCGGCGTTTTCAGAACTTGTCGGGGTGCAGCATCTCGGCGATCTTCGCCACGGCCAGGTCGTTGCTCGGGCCGAGGTACATCGAGTCCGACAGCGCTGCGTACTTGTTGTTCTTCGCGGCCGGCCACTGGGGGAACTCCTTCAGCAGTTTCCTGGCGTAGGCCGCCGGGTTCGGGTCGTTGTAGCCGATGACGACGAGCGCGTCGACGTCGGTGGCGGCCACCTTCTCCTTGCTGAGGTCGGCGAAGGAGGTCTTGGAGGCGTTCTCGAAGGCGTTGGTGCCGCCGGCCTTGGCGAGGATGTCGTTGTAGATGCCCTTGGCGACGACCGAGCTGAAGTCGTTGCCGCCCATGGCCATGTTGGAGAAGAGGACCACGACCTTGGGCTGCTTCTCGCCCTCGACCTTGGCGGCGACCTCGGCGATGTGCTTCTCCGACGCGGTGACCAGCTTCTCGGCCTGGGCGCTCCGGTCGAAGATCTTCCCCATGTCGCGCAGCAGCGTGTAGCTGTCCGCGCTGGTCATCCTGGAGGTGTCCTGGTCGCAACCCCGGGGCGAGACACAGGTGTTGGCGCCGACCTGCTTGAGCTGGTCCCGGGTGGCGAAGCCGTTCTTCTCGTCGAAGCCGTAGGACGTCGTCGAGAGGACCAGGTCCGGGCGCAGCCCGATCATCGCCTCGCGGGGGATGTCGTAGGCGTCGTTGAGCCTGACGTCGCCGTTGGGCAGCTTCTTGATGGCGGCGGCGCGGCCCGCACATCTCGCGGATTCCAGCCCGGCACTTCTGGAAGAATCTCGAAGAACTCAGGCCCGGTATCGACTCCCTCCGTCTGTCTGCCGAGACCACGGCGGCCTGGAAGGAACGCGTCCGCACCAAGATCGACCGCAAGCGGCAGCCGGACGGCAGCTACACCACCAGCCTGCGGCTGAACTACATCGACCTGCTGGCCGCGGTCCGTGCCTTCTACCTCGACATCGCCCAGTGGGCCGTGGAAGAGCCGTCCCGCTGGGGGCCCTGGGCCGCACCCTGCCCGATCAAGGCGAACGAGGTCTCCCACCGGAAGCGCGAATCCCGGCGGAAGGCTCGGATGGATCAGCGGACCCGTGAACGTCTCCCCGTTCTGCCCGCTCTGGTCAGGACTGCCGCCGACGAACTCAAGAAGGCCCAGGAGAGGCTGGCAGCGGTCCAAGTGGCTGATCCGGGAACCACGTTCACGGTCCTGGGCGAGACGTTCACCAAGGCCCGGGGCAACCGCTGGAGCGACCCGGGCCAGATGACCATCGCCTTCGACACGGGCGGCAAGAGGAGGCGCTTGGGCGACGCAGAGCTCCGGGCCTTCTGGGCCTGGGCCTCAGTGGAATTCCTCCGCCTCACCGGCGTCCGCATCGAGGAAATGCTGGAGGTCAGCCACCACAGCATCGTCCAATACAAACTGCCGACCACCGGCGAGATCGTCCCCCTGCTGCAAATCGCCCCGTCGAAGACCGACGAGGAGCGGCTGCTGCTGGTCAGCCCGGAACTCGCAGACGTCTTAAGCACTATCGTCTGCCGGGCCCGCGACGAATCCGGCACGATCCCGCTCGTCGCCTCCTATGACCACGGCGAACGGGTCTGGAACCCGCCGATGCCGCTGCTGTTCCAGTGGTCCGGCGGCGGCCAGAACCGCGTGGTGTCGATGAGCACGATCCGCAAAGGGCTGGACGAGACCCTGGACGCGTCCGGGCTGACGGACAACACCGGGCAGCCCCTGCGCTATCAACCCCACGACTTCCGCAGGATCTTCGTCACCGATGCGATCATGAGCGGCCTGCCCCCGCACATCGCTCAGATCATCGTCGGGCACAAGAACATCTCCACCACGATGGGCTACAAGGCGGTCTACCCGACCGAGGCCATCGAGGCCCACCACGCGTTCATCGCCCGCCGTCGAACCCTGCGGCCGGGCATTCGGCACCGACTGCGTCCACGAACACGCCTGCTTATCCGAACTAGTCCAGACGGTCTGGCGGGGGCGGATCGCAGTCGAGTTGCTCAAAGTAGTGGGCAACAATCTCGGCGCCAGCGAGCATTGGGCGTGTCGCGCCGCCAACTCCGGTCGGCCTGTTCGCCCTTCAACCGGCGTCCGGAGACGGGGGGAGAATGCAGCACATGGATGACGCGTTCACACTCCTTCGGCAGGCCGTCGATCTGCTGCCGGAGGACGCAGCGGCAGAGAACGGCCAGACGGTCGGGGATGTGCGCGAGGACATCGGGCGCCAGGAGTGGGAGATGGTGCTCGGCGTTCTCATCGAGATCGGGGATGTCCATCCCGCGTCCGTTGACTTCTGGGAACTACTCGCCGAGGCCGCTTGGCAGATGATGCTCGACCGCAGCCGGCGTTGGTGCGAGTGGCGGGGCTGGGAAGTCCGACACGGCACCGTCCGGGCGACCCTGAGCCTGGTGGGTGCGGAGGAGGGCCGACGCCGGACTGCCTTTGCCGCAGACGGGCGGCTCCGGCCGATGTGGGACATCGGCAACCGCACCGCCGGCAGGGAGCGAGAACTGAACATCGCCCGATTGTGGGTGGAGTATGCGCAGGAGCTTGGCCCGGGAGAGACCGCCGACGTTCGGCTGGCTCCTCTGAGCCCCGAGCAGTGGAGGCACCTGAAGCCCGGCGATGTGATCACCATGTACGAAGCCCGACCTGTTGCCGGAACGGCCACCGTGATCGAGGTCCTGCCGCCGGGCGCCTGAGCTCATCTCGCGTCAGGCGGGCTCCGGCTGCAGCCAGGTGATCTTCGAAAACTGTCCGAGCTCAGATGGCGGGACCAGTACTGTTCCGACGTGATGAAGCCGGATGGGATGAAGCTGGGGAACGAAGCAGCGCGCCTTCTCGCCGTTGCGGACTGCTGTGAGATAGCGCCGGGGCTGAGCGAGATCGAGCTCCAGCGTATTGAGCAGGAGTACGGCATCGAGTTTGCCGACGACCACCGGGCTTTCCTGGCGTCGGGCTTGCCGGTCAGTCAGCCGCCCGAAGAGGGGGACACGTGGGAGAACCCGTGGCCGGACTGGCGCAACGGCGACCCCAAAGGACTCCGAGAGCGGCTTGAGTGGCCCGTGGAGGGCATTGCCCTGTCGGTCCGACACGGCTACTGGCATCCGAGCTGGGGGCAACGGCCGGAGGATGCCGACGAGGCCCTTCAGCAAGCTCAGACGCTGCTTGCTCGGGTCCCCAAGCTCGTTCCCATCTACGGGCATCGGTTCCTGCCTGCCGGCCATGGCTCCCATGGTCACCCGGTTCTCTCAGTGTGGGGCACCGACATCATCTGTTACGGCACTGACCTGGTCGACTACGTCAACCACGAGTTCGACGATTTCGACGCCCACACCCCCGACGACTGGCGCCCCCAGGCGACCGTCTCGTTCTGGCGGGATTTCCTGCCCAAGGCTTGATCTCGCGGCGCCAACCGTCCCGAAGTCGCGGTCGACTCACAACGGGCCTGCCGCGGTTGGTGGGGCTTCTGGTTCGTCCGGCGTTCCGGCGGTAGTCGGGCATGCCGAGGTGGACGGTGGACGGTTGCGCTGCACGGTCGCGCATTTCCTCCAGTTTCTGCGCGGCGGCGGCCAGGGTGGTCTCGATGGCGGCAACCTCGCCGAGCCAGCCCTGATCCTTTGCCTCTTGGAGGCGGTCGACGAGGTTGGCGTGGATCTCCTGGAGGCGTGGCATCTGGGCTGGATCCACGAGCAGTAGGGGGCATCTGACACAGGCGTTTTCATGCTGGCACGGGGTCGCATAATCGCGGCCGCAGGTCCCCAGGGCAACCTTGCGGAGTTCGAAGTGGGAGAGGAACTCGTCCCACTCGGTGGCGGTGAGCTCGCGGTACTCCTCGCTGGGCCGCTCGGTTCTGCGGCGGGCGATGAAGGCCCGGTGATGGGAGATCACGTCCTCCGGGTAGATCGCGGCATACCCCATGGTCGTATCTAAAGCGGTATGACCGCAGATCTTCGCGGCGATGTGCGGCGGCAGTCCGGAACGGATGGCGTCGGTCACGAAGATCCTTCTGAAGTCGTGGGGGCGCCATTCGAGCGGGTCGCCGGCCACGGTGATCTGGGCGGACTGCGAGGTCGCGACCAGGCACTCGCGGATGTAGCTACGGTTCAGCGGCCGGTCCTCGGTGCCGTACCTGCGTTGGAACAGGAACGGCATGGGCGGGCTCCAGGTCTGCTCGAACACGTCGTAGGCCGACACCAGCGGCAGGGCGGCGTTCCCGGCCCGTACCCGGAAGATAACCGCGGTCAGCACCTCCGCCAGCTCCGGGGAGACCAGCAGCAGCCGCTCGGCATCGGTCTTGGACGGGGCGACCTGCAGCATCGGCACCACCTCGCCGGTGGTGGGCAGGGTGTAGGCGATGAAGCTGTGGTGGGTGAGCTCCAGCATCTCCTCGATCCGGATGCCGGTGTGCCGCAGCACCTCCACTGTTGCCCAGGACCAGAACGCCGCCTCCTCCTCGTGGGTCAGGTTCCGCCGCCTGCCGGCGGCCACCTCGGTGACGTAGACGCGGCGGGCCTGTCCGGACCCGCAGCGTTCGAACTCCTCCCCGGCAACGAGGAACCGTCCACCGGCCGGCGTCGCGCGAGCCGCGGTGATGCGGGCCATGGTGTCCTTGCGCTGCCGGTCGACGGCGCGAAGCAGGGCGGGCAGCAGCGGCAGCTGGGTCCTGGTCCGCTGGTCCATCCGGGACTTCACCCCGGACCTGGATTTCTTCGTCGCGCACTCGTTCGCCTTGACCGGACACGGCGCCGCCCAAGGCGCCCACCGCGCCGGATCGTCGGCTGCCCAGCGGGCGATGTCCTGGTAGAACGCCCGGACGAACACCAGCTCGCCGCGGAAGTTCACCCGCGGCCGCACCGGGTGGCCCTGAGCGTCACGAATGTAGGCCAGGCGTTCCTTCCACGCCTGAGCGACCTCGGGCGCCAGCCGCAGCGAGTCGATGCCCGGATGGTGGATCTCCAGGTCGCGCCAGAACAACCGGCACAGTTTGCGGGCGATGGAACGCAGCGAGACGTGGTCGAGCTCGGGAGCCCGCTCGGTGAAGTACTCGACCAGCAGGTCACGGACAGCCCGGCACTCGATGCCGTACGCGTCGACGATCTGTTCGACGCTGCGGCGGCCCTCGATGCGAAGCGCCCGCAGCCGCAGCGGTGCGCTGGGCGGGAGCACGCCGGTCTCCTTGAGCAGGGCATAGAACAGCGGCCGGCCCGCGCTGCCCCGGAAGTGGTGTTCCTCCAGTGCGGCGGTCAGCTCGACGCAGTCGCCGACGGTGATGTCGCTGACCAGGCCGCCCTTGCGGATCACGATCCAGGTGAGTTTGTTCAGGGCGTCGGACCTTGCTGTGGGTGTCGCGTGCTGGGCCAGTTGTTCGAGCCGCTGGAAAGCATCGGGGTCGCTGGCGGCCCGGGACTCGGTGAGCATCACCGTCACGCGCTGCCGCAGCAGCCACCGGTAGCTGGGACGGATCGCCTGCCCGGCGACCAGGAGCACCAGTCCCGTGGCCAGTTCATCGCGCCAGTGGCCCTTGGGCGTGCCTCGTCCCTGCAGGGGCAGATCAGTCCACTCGAAGCCGGCGTCGTCCGCCCCGCTGTCCATCCAGCGATCCTGCCAGGTCTCTCCGGGCTGGCGTTCGAGCCAGTCCAGCAGCCTGCCCAGGCCCCGCCGCCGGGTCTTGTCGCGGGTCAGGCCCGCACCGGGGTCGGTGAACAATCCCAGCAACCGCTCGACCAGACTCTCCCGGCTCTGACGGGTCTGCCACCAGCTCGCTTCGCCGACTCGCGGTTCCCACTCCAGCGCTTTGTCTCCCTCAGGTGACTCGACGGCCCTGGCAACGCCGACGTTCGCGGTCGGGTTCACCGGCTTCCGCCGCCCGCAGCCGAGGTGCCGAACAGCGTGGCCAGCACCTCGGGGCGGTATCCCGGCGCCGGCGGGGCCGGCGGCTTGACCTGCTCGGCGCGCTGCCGTTCATGGTGGGCCAGGACGTGGGCGACGACCTCGTCGGGAGTGGGAGCGATATAGATTTCCGTGGTGGTGATGTGGGCATGTCCCATGACCCACTGCACGTCGGCGAGGGTCAGGTTCGGATCGCGGACCATCCTCTTGGCCGCGCTGTGCCGCAGATCGTGCAGGGTCCAGTTCGCGCCGAGCAACTGGTTGGCACGGGTGAAGACCATCCGCGCCGCGTCGTACTCCAGCGGGCGGAAGGGCCGTCGCATCGTCCACCACAGAGGCTTCGACGGGTGCTTGGGGACCATGCCGCGCAGTTCTTGCTGGTAGAGCCGCAGCCACACGAACGCGTCGGCGGAGGCCGGGAGATGCTGCAGGACCTGACTGCCCTTGCGGACCACGCCGATCGTCTGGTCCCCGGGCGCAACCAGACCCTGTGGGACACCCAGCAGCTCGGAGGCGCGGGCACCGGTCGAGATGTAGAACGCGATCAGAGCCCTGTCCCGGTTGTACTTCAACCCGGCGAACAGGTCGTTGAACGCCTGGTCAGGAATGGTCCGCGGGGTCGGCTTGGGCTCCTTGGGCTGATAGGTACCCCGGCGCGAGGGCCGCCGGAACGGCTGCATCGGGTTGTGATGCGCATTCGGACTCTCCTCGTCGGCAGTCCCTCCCTGGGGGAACGGGTTGATCAGCGGTCGGCCGTGGGTCTCGCGGTGGTACTCGTAGAACGAGCGGATCACCGCGCGAGCGTGCCGCCTGGTCCGAGCGGCATAGTTCTCGCCGGGTGCGGCCTTCCCAGTGACCGGGTTCACCGATCCCGGGGCGGGCGCGTCGGGACGGCGCTGCCGGGGCGGCTTCTTCGTGGTCTTCAGCCACAGTGCGAAGTCACGGGCCTCAACGCGGCTCGCCAGATGCCAGGGAACGTCCACGGCGCGTAAGAACCGGACCCACGCCAACAGCTCATAGGCGTAGGACCGCAGCGACATCGGACTCGCATCGTCGGCGAGCATGTGGTGCAGGAATTCACTGACCGCCGCCACCTCGGTGCCATCGGCGTCTACGAGCCGAAACGGCCTCAGCGGGTCATCGCTCTTCTCAACGCGGCCGACCCGGGCCACCTTCAGCACCGCCACGTCCCGGACCGTCGTGCTGTCCTCTGGCATCCATACCTCCACGGGCCGACCTACTCGACGGCACGCGATGAAACCAGATCCACCACCACACGCGCAGTCACGGCGACCCGCCAGCAGGAGCCGCAACTCCCCTGTCGTCACTATGCGTTGACCTCAAAGGGAGCCCAAACTAGTTCGGTCAACGGGACGTCCGCTGCCCGATGCTCCGCCCCGAGCCGACCCCGCGTCCCCGTCTTATCGAGATCCGCGACAACCTCATCGCCCGGGTCGCCGAAGCGGAACGCGAGGGGTGGCTCGGTGAAGTCGAAGGACTCCGCGTCAGCCTCGCCGGCGCGGACGAGAAGCTGGCCCAGCTCGAAGCCGAGGTGGGTCGTCGCTCCGCTGCGGTGCACCTCGGGATCTCCACGTTCAGGGATATCGCCAGCCACACGAACGGAACTCCAGGGCCCGTAGCCTCTGCTCATGACCAGAACTGACGCCAAATGGCAGAAGTGGTGCACGATCTTCGACGCCGCCGAGGACGACATCCGGACACTGTTCCACAACCGGCACGTCTGGACCACGATCGAGGACATGTGGGTGCAGTCGGGGCCGGAGATCCAGCTCAATACCATCACACAGAACTGGTTCATCAGGCTCTACGTCAACGCACAGTGCACCGGAATCCGACGCGAGTGCGACGAAGACACTCGAACCTCCAGTCTTGCGCGGTGCCTCCGTCGGCTAACCGAGACGCCCGGCATGGCCTCCCGAGCCCGCTACGAAGCAGCCATAACGACAAACCCCGAGGTTAAGGACGAGTACAAGGCGGGACTGATCCGTGGCTACGACGACTTCGCCCTGGCCTCAATAGCCTCATGCCTTGATCAGGATCGGATCGAAGGGGATCTCGCAGCACTCCATGCAGCGGCCGAGACGACTCGGTACTACACGAACAAGATCATCGCTCATCGCCAGATCACAGACGAGAAGATCACTCTGTCCTGGTTCGATCTAAATCGGGCCCTCAATACAGTCGGCAGAGTATTGAAGCGCTACTACCGCCTCCGGCATCCGGGCAGCATCCTGGGCAATCTCGGCGTCGATCTTCCGTTGGGCTGGGAACAGCCGTTTCGATCCGCGTGGTGTCCCGAGGACTTCTGGCCACAGCCGGCAGTTCGCCTGGACGACTACCTACCCGGCGCAGATATACCCTGAGCTGCTAGTTCAGAGAAGCGACGGCCGACTGGATCGAGACCGCGGCCGCGACCGGGCAGGTCGATCTCGACGAACAGCTCGCCCAGCTGCTGCGGGGCCAGTCCTGGACCAGCTCGGCGGCGTCAAGGCCACCCTGGAAGTCCTCACCCGCATGGAACGCTGATGACCAGCATCAACAAGACCCGGCCGCCGGCCACGCGTGAACGGCGCTACCCCAGTGACACCACGGATGCCGAATGGGCCGTCCTCGAATCGCTGCTGCCCATCCCGGCCTGCACGTTGCCCATGGGCGGGCGCCCGGAGAAGCATCCGCGCCGCAACGTCGTCGACGCCATCCGATACGTCAACGACAATGGGTGCAAGTGGAGGGCGGTTCCGGTCGACTTCGGGATCCCCTGGCGCACTGTTTATGGGTTCTTTCAGAGGTGGCGGGCGAGCGGGGACCTGGCCCGCATCCATGCCGAACTGCACGAACTGGTCCGTCTTCATGACGGACTCAATCCCCGCACCGTCGCAGTGATCCTGGACTCCCAGTCGGTCAAGGGCGCCGAGACGGTGGGCCAGGACACCCGCGGCTTCGACGGCGGGAAGTTGGCCAATGGGAGGAAGCGGCACCTGGCCGTGGACATGCGGGGCATGCCTCTGGCCGTCATGGTCACCAAGGCCTCGCCGCACGACAGTATCCCCGCCCGCGACCAGCTGTTCCGCCTGCGCCTGACCCATCCCGAACTCACCGTCGCCTGGGCGGACTCGGCCTACGGCGGAACCCTCGTCGACTGGTCCCACACCTTTCTCGGGATCACCCTCAAGGCGGTGCCCCGCCGCAAGGACCAGGACGGCTTCGCCGTCCTGGCGAAGAGGTGGCGAGTCGAGCGGGCGATCTCGTGGATCATGAGAGCTAGGAGAAACGTACGCGACTACGAGCGGATCATCTCCCACAGCGAGGCCCACATCACGTGGACCTTCATCACCCTCATGGTCCGCCGCCTCACCCGCCCTCCCCGACCACCGCGCACGTCACCGCACCCTGTCGAGCCGGTGAAAGCGGCCGGTAAGCCCAAGCCCATACGCATCCGGATGCAACAGCCACAGACGATCCGGCTGGCCCCCACCACCTTGCGCTGACCTCGGATTACCTTTCGCTCGCTGGCAGCAGCGTGGCGCGACCCGGGCATGGCACTCGCGCGGCCGGCAGGCTGCCGCCCCACTCCTGCAACCGCCGAGTCAATCGGCCCGGGCGTACCCGGGGTGGCGAGTCATCGAGCGGCGAGGACGTGCGCCCACGGTTCATCGATGTCGGCCAGCCCCAGAACGGCGACCACGTTGTCGAGCATGCCGGCGCCGAACCAGCGCCGCACGGCCTCGTCGTCGCCCAGCAGCTGCCGGACGGTGTCAACCTGCTTGGCATAGCACCGGCGCACGGCCTGTGCCACCAGCGGCTCGCCGACGGCACAGTTCGCGTGCATCAGGAAACGCAGGATGTTCCGGTCCGCGACGAGCGCGGCGTAGGCGCCGCGTGCGGCATCCAACGCCGCCTCGGGCGAGAGGCCAGCCCCGCCCGACGCCGGCGAGTGAGCGACCAGCGTGTCGGTCATGACGACCGACACGTGGTCGACCGCCGCCGCGAACAGCGCTTCTTTGTTCGGGTACAGGCGGTAGAGGTACGGCTGAGAGACGCCGACCCACGCTGCGATCTCGTGCGTCGTCGTACCGTAGAAACCTTTTTGCGCGAAGCAGTCGACCGCGGCGGCCATGATGGCCCGGCGTCGTTCGTCGCTCTTCGTGCTGGTACCGGCGGCAGGCATGGGCGTCAGTCAAACACGGCTACCCTCAGCCCCCAAAAGTCACGCTGAGGTCGGAGTCGGACGGCACGTCGTCGGGCGTGAGCGCCTCGATCGCCACCAGCGGGTTCCAGTAGTCCAGGTAGTGAGTGATGCGCCCGTCGTCATCGGTCCGCACGACGGAGATGCACACCTGCTCGTACGGCTTGCCGGTCGGCAGCGCCGTGCCCTTCGAGCGGAACTCGGCGATCACCAGACTCGGGTCGACGGTGTCATGGAAGACCAGGTCGACGAACTCGACGTCGAAGGTCTCGGGAAAGTTGCTCATGTGCGCGACCAGTGCGTCCCGCCCTGTCACCCGCTGAGGCACGCCGGCCGGCGCGTACGGGAACTCGAGCACCGCGTCCGGGGCGAACAGCTCCACCCATTCCTCGACGAGTCCCGCGGCGGTAAGGCGCAGGTGCTCGGCCAGGGCGTGCTGAGCAGCGGCCCGGCGGGCGGCGTCGCCTTCCTTGACTGTCATCTTCACTCCTACGTTAGTGGTCGACCTATAACCTACCACGCCGACAGCCGCTCCGGGTAGGCGAGCAGGGGTAGCGCCAGGGATCCCGATCCGGTTCACGTAGAGGATGACGTCCAGAAAACGCCCCGTAGGCGGCTGGCGACGGCCCGGCACTATGGACACCCGTCACGCAGCGTCACGGATCACCGGTTCTGACACAGCTTCTCAGCCAGCTGGCGACAGCTACCCCGATCGCGCCACGACAGATACCAATGCGGGAGTTGAACCACAGAGGTTGCCGCTATTCAGTGGCGGCTGTGCTCGGTACTGCCGCTGTGGTCTTCTCCGATGCAGTTTGAGGTGTGAGTCGGAGTGCGCAGACCGCGGCGAGAGCGGCGACGACCGCGAGTCCAAGGGTGATAGGGCGTGGGGCCATCTGCGTGAGAAGCCAACCGCAGACGGCTGCTCCGGTCGCCGAGCCGATGTCGTACCCGGAGCCGAGCCAGGCGTTGGCCTCGGTCTGCCGCTGGGAGAGGCGTTCGTCTACAAGGAGGTATCCGATCACGAACATGGGAGTGAGGGGGAGGCCGACGAGGAGTTTAGCCAGCAGTGAGGCGGGAGTGCCCAGGGCCGGCGCAAGCAGCGCGGTCGCGGCTGCCAGTACGGCGCCTGCTGCGGTGTAGCGCAGGCGTAGCGGCTTGGACCAGCGGATCTTTCCGTAGGTGAGTCCGCCGATGATGCCGCCTACGGAGAAAAGAGCGAAGAGATAGCCGGCCGAGGTGATGTGTCCGTGCTGGGCGGCGGTGGCAGGAAGCAGCACATTGAGGCTTCCGCCGACCAGTCCCAGCACGATCAGGGGGGTGATCACGCCTTGACCTTCCCGGGTCAGGATCAACGAGCGTCGTCGAGGGGCCCGTTGGGCGGCGGGAGAGGCAGCGTTCGAGGGCGCGGGGGATGATCCGCTGGGGTTCGGGTGATGCGCTTTTAGAGGAGAGCAACGCCGAGCAGGGGCACCAGCTGCCGAGGGCGATACACGCTCGTGCCGGAAGCATGGTGGTCGCGGCGACGGTGATCAGGGGGGTGATGACGAAGGTGATCTCTTCGAGAATCGAGTCGAGGGCGTGGGCCTGTTGCAAGGATTGCTTGTCGGGCACGAGACGGGACCAAAGGGTGCGTACGCTGGAGGTGACGGGTGCGGAGATCGCGCCGCCGACGGCCAGCAGGGGGAGCGCGGCCCAGGCCGGGTACCGGCCGATCGCCAGTGCGGCCAGCGTGAGGAAGAAGGCGTGGCATGAGGCCCCGACCAGCAGGGCGGGCCAGCCGTGCCGGTCGACGAGGCGACCTCTGGTGGGGCCGAGCAGCGCACCGGAGAGCATGAACGCGGCGGAGCGATGCCGGAGGTCACGAAGCCGCCGTACGCCTGGGAACAGGCCACGATGGTGGCGAAGGGGACGATGCCCCCGGAGAGGCGCGAGGTGAAACCCGCCAGCAGGCCACGAGGAACACCGCGGGTCTTGAAGATGGTGAGATAGCCGGTGGGCGGGGTCACGGTGTCTCCGGGCTGAGGGTGGCATCCGCCCATGCAGCGGCGGTATGCGCGGCGGTGTCGACGGCAGGTGCCCACGACGGATCGATGGCCTGGGATCCCTCGATCACAGCCTTCTTCCGGCTGGCGCGGAGTGCCACACGGCCGACGAGTCGGTCCCCGGCCAGGACGGGCATGCCGAAGTAGCCGCATTCGCGTTTGGCGGCGGGCTTGTATGCCTCAAGGAGATACTCGACGCCGAACAGTCGGCGCATCCGGGGCCTGGTCCAGATCAGCGAGTCGAACGGGGACAGAGGCGTGATCCTCTCCTCGTCCACAGTTCCTTGTTGTTCGAGGAGGCTGTCGTGAGCCCAGGTGTCGTCGGGCCGGCCCTCGACGGATACCCGCCGCACCTCAGGCAACCGTTCGAGCTGCGTGAGGACTTGCGGGGTGGGGAGGCGGAAGTAGTCGGCGACGTCCTCGGTGGTGGCCACGGCGAGATTGCGAGGGGCAATGCGGATCAGGCTTTGAAGGCACATGTCGTCATCGAGCTCGGTCGCGTGAAGGTGTTCCGGTAGCGCCTGCTCGGCGGGTTCGTAGACTCGCTTCCAGCCCTGGCGGCGTACGCACACGAGTTCGCCGATGGCCCACCGCCATTCTGCCGCCCACTTGTGGGGGGAACTGCGGTCCCATCCGGCGCCGGTCATTCCTCCGAGGTCGCTGATGGTGACCTGGCCGCGCTCCAGGGCCGCGCTCCGCACGTCGGCGCAGGCTTGCGGATCCACAGCGGGGCCTTGCCAGCCGCGGGCGGCGATGCGACGGCGCCGGAAGGCGAACAGAGGCCATAGGCCGATCGGCGTGAAGGCGGCGGCGTGGGACCAGTATTCGAAGAAGGCCGCCTTGTCCTGGTGAGAGGCGAACGCGCGGGCCGTCTCGGAGGAGACGCCACGAGCGAGCATGACCAGTTCGTGGGAGCGCCGCACGACGTTGATGGTGTCGATCTGGATGCAGCCGAGTGCGTCCAGCACTTCCGCGGGAGTACGGCGGGGCGTGTCCGGGGCGTGAAGGCCCTGGGCGTAAACGGCCAGGGTCCTGACCTGCGTGGGGGTGAGATCAAGCACCAGTCTCACCTGCCGCCGTCGTGTCCGTGTTCTGGATGGTGCTGGTGGCCTGGAGGCTGTCGGCGTGCAGGAGGATCAGGCAGGCGATGTGCTGTCCCCGCTCGATGGTGACCGATCTCCTGGGGCGGATGGCGACACCGAATCCCTGGCCCGTGCTCATACGCCCGCACACGGTGCTGGAGACCACCCCTGTGGGGATCTACAGACCCTCGGGCCCGGACTCCAGTGGCGTGACCAGCAGGAAGTACCCCTTGGGGATCTCGGCGTTCCACCCCAGGTGCCATTCGATGCTTCCGGCGCCATTGGGCAGGAACATGTTTTCCCAGCCGGCCTCCGTGCGGAACTGGTACAGGTGTAGCCAGTTCGTACGGTCCACCGCAAGCGCGGAGCGTTCCCGCGTCCACAGCTCTCCCCGTGCTGCAGCCTGTGCCGCGGCTCTGGGGTCGTCGCCCGGGTCGATCTCCGTCTGCTCAAGCGGGCTGAGCGTGACGTCGATGGGGCTGGGTATCCGCCATCCCAGCTCCTGCCCCATCACCCACGGGGCGCAGTGCTCCGGGCGCCGTTCTGCACGCACGTATCGGAACGATTCCCGGTACAGGCCACTCGTGGCTTTCGCGGTGGCGCGGTCGACACGTTGCTGCTCGGGTACCAGGGCCCACGGGTGCGAGGGAAGGAAACGGACAGCGGGTGGCACGAAAATGAACCTCTCCTGTGGGAGACAAGGGGCCCGGCCCCGCGACATGTCCGCGGAGCCGGGAAAGGATAGAACGGGAGGGTCTGCGGATCAGCTCGCCACGGAGGTACCGAGGTTGGCGACCGCGGTATCGATCTTGTCGGCCGCGCAGCCGGCCTTCTCGGTGTTGAACACCGCCACACTGCACGGGCCGAACCCGACCGGGAGTTCCTCGAAGGGCACCGCGGCGCCGGCGTCGGCCAGGTCGACGTTCTTGATGTTGAGCACCGTCACCGAGTGCGCCATCTGCGGGTGGTCGTCGTCGGGGGCGAACGGGGTGTTCCGCGCGAACGCCGAGACGTACAGGGTCTCGTCCGCATCGTCGATGGCGATGCCGCGCGGGCCGGGACCGGTCGGGATGGACCGGGTGACCTGGTAGGTGCCCAGGTCGATGACCGCGATGGTGTTGTTGCGCTCCAGGGTGGCCAGGGCGTACTTGTTGTCCGGCGTGAACGCGATCGCCCGGCAGCCGTCGATCTCCGTCTCGGCTTTGGCGATCACAGTGTCGGTGGCCAGGTCGATGACCGGAACGACGGCGCCGGTGTTGCACGCCACCAGGGCGCGGGTGCCGGTGCGGTCAAAGTTCAGGCTGTAGGGGTGGAGGTTCTCACCGATCTGGATTCGTGCGACCTCGCGCACCAGTTCCGGCTTGCCGTCAGCAAGACCGCTGAGGTCGAGCTTGGCGATGTAGCTGGAGCCCCATGTGCAGACGTACGCGGCGGTACCGTCGGCGGTCCTTCGGCGGCTCGGGCAGGGCAGCGGTGTACCCGGCCTTCTCGACGGTCGCCACCAGCTCCTGCGGGCTGATCTCCGCCGGATGGCTCACCCGGGCACGCCCGGTGGCGAGATTGACGGTCGCCGTGACGCCGTCCAGCCTGCCCAGCTTCTTCTCGACGCGCTTCACGCAGGCCGCGCAGGTCATGCCGCCGACGGCCAGGTCGGTGGTCACCAGGACGGTGACGGACTCCGCGCCCGTCACCGACCGCCCCCGTGCCCGCCACCCATGTTCATGTCGTCCATGTCCGTGCCGTCTCCCCCGCCACCGCCACCGCCGACGCCGCTGGTTCCGCCGACGCTCGCGCCGGTGCCGTGCATGCCGGGCGCCACCGGGCCGGAGGCCGTTCCGACGGCGTACGACGCGGTGAACATCAGCGCCAGCAGCAGAAGGAAGCCGCAGAGCGCGGGCGGTGGTGCGGACCTTCGCACCACCGCAGCTGCCCCTGACGGGGTTTGCCGGGACTCGTCCATCAACCGTGTCTCCAGGTCACAGGGCACGGCTTCGGCCGAATCGAGCCGTGCTGCATCAGAGGTCGGTCGGGATGGGAGATGAGTCCCAGGAGTAGACGAGACCGCGATGTGACGCACGTCACAAAATCTTGCCGACGGGCGTCAGCCGCCTTCCGCCAACCGGGTCACCCACCGTTGCTCCACCTTGGCCAGCTGCCAGTACCCGACCGCCGCCGCCCACACCACCACGAACAGAACGCCGATGAGACAGCCCACGTTGTCCAGGTCGAGCCCGGCGATCCAGCCGGTCACGGCATCGGTCAGGTCCGGCTTCTCGTGCAGCACGCCCACGAGCTCGATCGTGCCGATCAGGAAGGCGACGGCGATGGACAGACCGGTGATGGTGAGGTTGTAGAACACCTTGCGCACCGGGTTCGAGAACGACCACTGGTAGGCGAAGTTCATGAAGGTGCCGTCGAGGGTGTCGAACAGGCTCATTCCGGCGGCGAACAGCAGCGGCAGGCAGAGAACGGCGTACCAGGGCAGCCCGGCCGCGGCACCCGACCCGGCCATCACCATCAGCGTGACCTCGGTGGCCGTGTCGAAGCCGACGCCGAAGAGGAGGCCGAGGGGGTACATCTGCCCCGGGTGGGTGATGGACTTGGTGAGGCGCCCGAGGATGCGGTTCATGAACCCCCGGGAGTCCAGGTGCTGTTCGAGCGCCTGCTCGTCGTACGTCCCTGCGTAGCCGGCGATCGTCAGGCCCCAGAACCGGCGGGTGCGGTCCGCCAACGGGCCCGAGACCAGCCGCAGTCCGAGCGCCGCCGCTTCGCCCGCGCCGGTCACCACGCCCACGTCTCCCGGCAGCGGCGGGCCCTCATCGACCCGCCGCACCCGAAAATGACAGGTTCCAGTCAAGGCCTGCCCAAGTTCCGGACACACCCTCCCGCCCGTGATCGGGTCCCAGCGACGGCCACACGCATGCCCGTTTGGGAGGATCTGGTGTCAGCACCAACCCGAAGAAGACGATGGCTCACGACCTGCGCCATCACCGCAACCACCGCGCTCCTCGCGATGCCCGCGAGCGCCGCATCGAGCCGGGACAACAGCCCGTTCGGCGCCCGCGAGCTCGCCCGGCTCGCCGCCGAACGCACACACTCGGCGGGGAACGTCACCCCCAAGGTGACGGCCGAGGACGATGACGACGGCAACGAGGCGGACGAGATAGCCGAGGGCGCGGACCAGTACGCCGAGGCCCGCACCTCACCCGGCATCGTCGCCCCCGGCGCCTACGGCGCCGCCTGGACGAGCCTCACCAACCTTCCCAGCACGGGCGGCAGTTGGCGGAACGTCACCGACCTGCCGTACGACTCCGACGACGCCCGCTACCGTGACATCGACTCCAATTCCAGCGGCGGCTCGGGCGACGTCACCGGCCGGATGGCCGCGATGGCCGCCGACGACGACGGTTACGTCTACGCGGGCAGCGCGGGCGGCGGTGTGTGGCGGTCCCGGTCCGGCGGCGGGCACTGGCAGCCGATCAGCGACCGGCTGCCCTCCCAGTCCACCGGCGCACTCGCGCTCGACACCGCCGGCCGTCTGTGGCTGGGCACCGGCGAGGCGACCACCAACGCGGACGCCTATCTCGGCAGCGGCGTCTACGTCCTCTCCGACCCGCACCACGGCACGTTCTCCGCGCGCACCCGGGTCGGCGGCGACGAGCTGGAATCCACCACCATCCACGAACTGCGCTTCGGCGGCGGCAAGGTGTGGGCGGCGACCAGCGAGGGCGTCTGGAGCCACTCCGCGAAGAAGCTCACCGGAGCCTGGAAGCTGGAGTTCGCGCCCAACCCCGACTACCTGCCGGGCGGTTCACTCGCGAGCGACCCCTCGGCCGCGTACAAGAACATCGCCAACGACATCGCGATCGACCCGAAGAACCCTGGCAAGGTGGTCCTCGCGGTCGGCTGGCGCAGCGGCGACGACTACAACGGCTTCTACACCAAGGGCACGGACGGCGCCTGGACGCGGATCACCAGCGGCCTGGGCGACCTGCCGGCCGACGCGGACGACGTCGGCAACGTCACCTTCGCCCGCTCCGCCGACGGCTCGCGCTACTACGCCATCGACCAGTCGCCGGAGCAGCTGAACACCAACCCCGACAGCGGCCTGGAGGGCATCTACGTCTCCAAGTCCGGCTCCCCCACCGGCCCTTGGACGAAGATCGCCGACTACCAGGGCCTGGCCGCCGACGGCTCGGCACTGACGACCAGCGGCTACATGCCGGGCGTACAGGCCTGGTACAACCAGTTCCTCACCGTCGACCCGGCGAACGCGGACCACGTCTACGCGGGCCTGGAGGAGGTCTACGAGACCAAGGACGGCGGCAGCACCTGGTCGACGGTCGGACCGTACTGGAACTTCTCCTTCCCCTGCTGGTCCATCGACCCGGGCAAGCAGACCGGTGACTGCAACCAGACCACCCACTCCGACCAGCACGGCGTCGCCGTCGGCCGCTATCACGGCAAGAGCTTCGTGTACGTCGGCAACGACGGCGGCGTCTACAGGCGCCCGGTCAGCGGCTCCCAGGACGCCTCGGGACATGCCACCGACTGGACCTCGCTGAACGACGGGACGATCGACACCCTCCAGTACTACTCGGTGGGCGTCGGGAAGGACCTGGCCCACGGCGGCGTCTCCGTCACCGGCGGCCTCCAGGACAACGGCCAGTCCATCCTGCGCAGCAACGACACCGTGATGGGCTCCGACTTCGGCGGCGACGGCGGCGACACCCTCACCGACCCCGCCAACGGCTGCGACATCGCAGAGGAATACGTCTACCTCGCGATCCAGGTGACCCAGAACTGCGCGGTCAACGACGGCAGTTGGATCACCGACTCCACCAAGGCGACCTCCTACAACGTCGCCCCCGCCGACAACGCCACCGGCGAGGCCCGCTTCATCGCCCCGCTCGCGGCCGACGCCAAGAACCCCGCGACCTGGATCGCGGGCGGCCGCCACGTGTGGGTGCAGACCCACGGCTATGCCATCCGCAGCGGTTCGGAGTGGACCAGCGTGTACGACCTCGGAGCCGGCCGCACCGCGACCGCCGTCGCGGCCTCGGGCGGCAAGGTCTACGCGGCCTGGTGCGGCCCCTGCAACAACCAGGGCTTCGCCCGCGGCATCTCCGTCGGCAACGCGGACGGCACCGGCTGGCACGACATCACCCTCCCCGTGGACGGGACGGTACCGAACCGCTACCTGAGCGGCTTCGCCGTCGACCCGAAGAACGCCGACCATGTCTTCCTCACGGTCAACGGCTTCTCACGGCACTGGACGGAGGGCCCCGGCGCGGGCGTCGGCCACGTCTTCGAGTCCACCGACGGCGGCACCACCTGGAAGGACATCTCCAATAACCTCCCCGACGTGCCGGCCGACTCCGCGGTCGTCACGCCGAACGGCGGTCTCGCCGTCGCCACGGACCTCGGCGTCGTCTACCGCGCCCCGGGCCGCACGCGGTGGGAGCGCGTCGGCTCGCTCCCGGCGGTCGCCGTGCTCCAGTTGAAGCTGAGCCCCGACGGCAGCACCCTGTACGCGGCGACCCATGGCCGCGGCATCTACACGATCAAGGTGCGCGACTGCGACTGAGGCAGCGGCCTGACGGGGGTGACCCGGACTCTTCCGGGTCACCCCTGCCTCGGGTACGGCACCACGCTCACGTCAAGCGTGAAGGCGACCCGCGCCGCACCCGCCACGTCCGGCGCCTTCGCCGTCACGGTGACCACGGTCGAACCGCCCCGGGTGCCGGCGCATCGCAGTGAGGCGTGGGCGGTGCCGTCCGCGTCCAGCCGCCGGCCGGAGACCACGGCGAAGGCCGGCGCCGAACTCCGCACCCCCGTCCAGCGCCTGTCGTCGACGCGGGGCCGCAGGACGAGCGACAGCACGGTTCCGGGCCGTACGCACACCTCCCGCCGGGGCGCATCGCCCGGCGCGACGGTGACCTCGGCATGTCCGGCAGCGCAGTTCCCCGCCGAAGGCACGGTGACCGAGGCGGACGCGCCTTCGGACGGGCTTCCCGCCGATCCGCCGCACGCCACCAGCACAACCGTCCCGGCGATCATCCCCGCCCCGGCCCGCCGGCGCATCCCGCCACCTCCCGACGCACTCGTACACGTACACGTACCAGCATGCCCTCCACCTCGCATGCCTGACGGTGTGTTGCAGCCGGCGAGCGAGCGAGGTGCTCCGTACGGATGGTTCCGGTTGGGGTCTTGGTGAATTCAGCGTGTCCCGGCGGGGGCACACAGGGTGAGCGGTAACGCGGTGTCACAGTCATCTGGCCCGATGAACAGATCTTCAGGGTGCCCGTACCTCGGCCGGACCAGAAGGAGAGGGATGAGGAAGACCAGAGAGGGGGACCCGTGTTGAACAGCAGCGTTCGACGGCGCGTCCTCACCGTTGTCGGCAGCACGCTTCTCATGCTGCAGTCGCTCGTAGTCATGGGACCCGCCTCACCCGCGTGGGCGGGCGACGACCGCAGTCTCGCCACCAACGGCAACGAGCCGCACAACGCCACCGTCAATCCCCGCAGGCCGAGCCAGGTCGCCGTCATGCAGGGATGCACCGTCCGGATCGACAACAACTTCGGCAAGGACGGCTTCCCGGTCACGCGGACGTCGACCCTCCCCTGCTCGGGCGACCCGTCCCTCGCCTTCGACTCGCAGGGACGTCTGTTCGTCGCCCATCTCTCCAGGAGTTTCAACACCACCCCCAACTTCGGGGTGGGCGTCGCCCGGATCAACGATCTGACGACACCGGGGAACCAGACGTACACGGCGACCCAGGTGAGCGCGAACAGCGCCGTCAACGACGACAAGCCCTGGCTGGTGGCCGACACCAACCCCACCAGCCCGTACCGGGACAACCTCTACATCGTCTGGTCACACCTCGGCACCCCGTGGCAGATCCAGTTCTCCCGCCTCGTGAGCGGGAGCACGACATGGTCGACGCCCAGGGTCCTCTCCGCGGCCGGAGAGGGGAACGTGTGGCCCTCCCACGCGGCGGTCGGCCCGAACGGTGACCTCTACGTCGCCTACCACGCCGACGGATGCACCGAAGGAACCAACGGAACGCCCGGCCAGGGCACCACACAGCTCCTTCGCGACGGCTCCGGGGGCGCCGATTTCGCCGCCGGTACGGTCGAGCAGAAGACGACGGCGTTCGGAGCGGGGCAGGCCACCATCACCTGCAACGTGGTGAGCTCCCCGGCCGGTGACATCCCGGGGACCGACTTCTGGCTCCAGGGCAGCATGCAGCCGTGGATCCTGCCCGACCCGGCGCGGCCGGGGAACGTCTACGTCGTCGCCAACGACGACCCCGACAACGTCTTCGGGAACGGCGACGACGCCGACGTCGTCATCGCCCGCTCCACGGACAACGGGCAGACCTTCACCCGGGGCAGGGTCGACCACGGGCCCGGCCAGACCTTCGCCGTGATGCCCACCGCCCACATCGACCAGGACGGCAACGCGGTCGTCACCTGGTACGACAACCGCAGCGGCCGGCACAACTTCGGCACCGGGCCGAACGGCACCAACAACTTCCTGCTGGAGCTCTACGGCACGACGAGCCGCGACGGCGGGCAGACCTGGGCGCAGGACTTCCGGGTCAGCGACTCCCCCTTCGACCCCGATGTCAATGCCCCCTGCCGTTTCGACTGCGGCGCCGGCTCCACCCAGCAGACCCTGCGCATCGGGGAGTACAACGGACTGTGGTCGGCCGACGGGATCGGTTACGCGACCTGGACCGGCAACACCGTCCCGCCGACGGCCACCGCGTCGGCCCAGGGCAGTCAGACCACCTACTTCGACGTCTTCTCGCTGCTCGGGGCCTTCCCGGACGCCTTCGAACCGAACGAGTCGATCGACACCGCCGTCGCCACCGCGCTCGGCACGAAGAACAGGGTCACCAAGCCGCGCCTGACCCTGCACAGCGCGACCGACGTCGACTTCTTCAGGGTCGAGCCTCGCCACACCGGGCACCTGCAGGCCGAGATCGCCTTCAACGAGGTGATCTCCCGGCTGCAGGTCCGCGCGTACGACAAGTTCGGCAACCAGGTGGCCGCCGGAACCGTCGCCACGACCAGGCCGGGCAGTTCGACCAGCAGACTCGCCATCCCGGTCGTCGAGGACCAGCCGTACTTCGTCGCGGTCAGCGACGCCGGCATCGCCGACCCGACCAGGCCGGGCGACGCCTCGCCGACCGACCCGCCGCAGGCCACCTACGACCTCACCGTCGTCAACCGGGCGGCCCCCGAACCCTTCGGCCTCGACCTCACACGCAGGTCGGACTCGGGCCGGTACGACAACGACGACGTCACCAGGGTCCGCGGTCCGCAGCTCTTCCTGCGGGTCGACGACTCGGAACTGCGGGCCGCAGGCATCCCGCTGTCGCCGCAGAACAGCACCGCCACGCTCACGGACGACGCCCCCGGCTACAAGGTGGCCGTGGAACGCGACGGACGGCGCGTCGGCTTCGCCCGGCCGGTGGACCCGGTCGGCAGACCGGGGCTGTACCGGATCCGTCTGGACCCTGTGCTGGTGGAGGGCGAGAACCAGATCACCGCGGAAGTGGTGATCGTCGACCGGTCCGACGACCCGGGCATCGCCGGGGTGTCCCACGTCGTCGGTTCGGGCAGGGAGAGCGCGCACCGGCTGTTGATCACACTCGACACCACCGCACCGAGGCGTCCGGCCGCCCCGGACCTGCTGCCGTCGAGCGACACCGGCAACCACAGGGACAACATCACGTCGATCAGCAAGCCCGCCTTCCAGGGCTCGTCGGTCGAGCCCAACGCACTGGTGCGGCTGACCGCCGATCCGAAGGGATTCGTCCACCCGGCCGTGGTCGGCAAGGACACCGTCACCTCGGGCGGCGCGTACGAAGTCGTCAGCGCCCCGCTCGACCTGGGGAAGTACGGCTTCGCCGTACGTCTCGAAGACCTCGCGGGCAATGTGAGCCCGGCATCACCGATCCTCAAGGTGGAGATCACCAAGGACCCGCCGCATGCCAACGAGCACCACCCGAAACCCGCTCCTCCATGTCACTCGAAGGGCTGTCACCGTCTGCTCCGGCATCCCCTGTAGACGCCGAGCGGAGTGAATCTCCCGCCGTCAGTGCTCGGCCCGGTCCCCGCCCACGCGGGACCGGGCCGAGCACTTGAAGGACGTCGACCGGCCGTGTCGCACTGATCAGTGCCGTCGTTGATCCCCGTGATTCGCCCTGCTCCGGCAAGCGTGGGAGACGACATGCAGACGAACCGCCCCTGGGGCAAGGCCGTTGTCATCGGCGGGAGTTACGCGGGGCTGGTGACCGCGCGGGTGCTGGCCGACTTCTTCGCGGAGGTCGTCCTCGTGGAGCGGGACGCCGTGGACGAGGACACCGGTACGCATCAGGGTGCGCCGCAGGGCTACCACGCGCACGCCATGCTGGCCAAGGGCGGCGAGATCCTGGAACGGCTGTTTCCGGGACTGCGGGAGGAGCTGCGGGAGGCCGGTGCGCCGGTGTTCGACTACGGGCAGGGCATCGACTTCCTGCTGCCGACCGGACTGGCACCCCGTGCCCGGACGGGGGTGCGGATCCAGACGTTCACCCGTGACGAGCTGGAGCGCCGGCTGCGGCGCAAGGTGCTCGCACGCTCCGAGGTCACGCTGATGGCCGCCACGCCCTGCTCGGGGCTGACCCGGGATGCCTCAGGACGGGTGACCGGTGTGACGTGCCGGCAGCAGGGCGCGGAAGCGATCGACCTGGCCGCCGATCTGGTCGTCGACGCCTCCGGGCGGTCCAGCTCGCTGGAGGACTGGCTGGGCGCGGCCGGTGTCACGGTCCCCCCGAAGCGGACCGTGAAGGCGAAGGTCACCTACACGTCGATGAACTTCGACCGGCCCGAGGAGGGCCACCCGAGCCACCCGGACTTCTACATCGCCTACCAGATGCTGTTCGCTCCCCGCGTGCCCCGGGCCGGGGTCCTGCTGGCCGTGGAGCGGAACCGGTGGACGTGCTCGCTGCTGGGCTTCCAGGACCCGCCGCCGGCCGACGACACCGGCTACCTGCGGTTCGCCGAGAGCCTGGACAACCCGCACCTGGCCCAGCAGATCGGACGCCGTACGGTCCAGGAACCGACCCATCGCTACACCAACGTCGACAACCAGTGGCGGCCCTATCACGCCGTCAGGAACTGGCCGGACCGGCTCATCGCCGTCGGGGACGCGGTCTGCGTCTTCAACCCCGTCTACGGCCAGGGGCTGACCGTGGCCGCGATGGAGGCGGAGCTGCTGCAGCGGACGCTGGCCCGCCGCAGCGCGTCCGGGAAACAGCTGGACGGGCTGGCGGGCGGTTTCCAGAAGCGGGTGGGCCGGCTGCTGCTCGGCCCGTGGACGCTCTCCACCAACTCGGACCTGATGTGGAACCCGGACCCCCAGCCCCTGGGGGCGCGGTTCGCACACTGGTACAACACGAGGCTCTTCCAGGTCGCCGTGAAGGACGCGGCCGTCTGGTCGAGGTTCGTGCGGGTGGTGAACATGGTCGCCTCCCCCGCGGTGCTGTTCCATCCCGCCGTGGCCCTGAAGGTCCTGTCCACGGCACTCGCCCCTCGGGACTGACCTTTCACAAGCGCGACCCGGCGGACAGAGTGCCGCCCCCACGGTCACGAACCACGTGCGGCACGTGATGCATCGAGCCGGGAAGCGGCATAGACCTCGATACACGAGACGCCTGGCCCGGCGATGCCGCAGCACCCGGGCACACACGCAGGCATGCGCGCGGCCGCCCTCTGATCGGCCCGTACAGGACGCGGACAACGGCGAGTGACGCGTCCTTCCACACACATCACACGGAGACCCCGTTGACCACTAGCTCCCTCCAAGAAACATGGTCTACATTAGAAACCACGAGCGAACGAGGAGACCACCATGACCGAGTTCAAGCCCGTGCCCGGCTTCGCCCTCGGGCCGGACATCCCCGAGTCCACCGGGTATGCCGTCACCGACCTGGGCGGCGATGCCTACGTCGTCACGCAAGGGATGATCAACACGATGTTCCTGGTGACGAAGAAGGGTGTCGTCCTCGTGGACGCGTCACCGTTCCTCGGGGACAAACTGCTGGAAGCCATAGCGTCGGTCACCCCCAAACCCCTCACCCACCTCATCTACAGCCACGCGCACGCCGACCACATCGGCGCCGCGCACCTGCTGAACCGGGACGGGCTGCAGATCATCGCGCACGAGATCACCGGCGACCTCGTCAAAGAGGCCGAGGACGACCGGCGCCCGCTTCCCACCGAGACCTTCAGCGGCCGGCACCAGGAGATGGACATCGACGGGGTCCGGTTCGTCCTCGACTACACGAGGGACTGGCACGTGGCCGGCAACCTGTTCATCCACCTCCCGGAGCAGCGGCTGATGACAGCGGTGGACAGCTTCACACCGAAGAGTGCGCCGTTCTTCCGGCTGTACTTCTCAGCGCACGTGCCCGCGTACTACGACGCGATGGACGAGCTGCTCGAGTACGACTACGACACCATCGTGACCGGCCACATGGCCCTGCCCGGCACCCGCGAGGACGTGGCGGACAACCGTGAGTTCATCCGCGACCTGCGCACCGCTGCCGCCGAGGCGCTGCGGACGGTCGACCTGCGGGAAGCGGCAGCCGCCGCCAGGGTTCCGCACAACAACCGGCAGGCCGAACTGAAGGTCTGGATGGACGCGGTCGTCACGCGCGCGGAGGAGCTGATGCCTTCCTGGGACGAGCGCTTGGCAGGAACCGACATCTTCCTGCGTGACAACCTCAACGCGGTCGCCTGGAGCGTCTTCATCGACTAGCCCGAAGACCCGCGCGGCAAAGGGACGAACGCTCCCTGGCGCGGTGTATCGCGGTGCAGCTCGAACAAGCCGCCGCAGGACCGTTCGCCCGGATCCGGCGGCGAAACGGAGGGACGTCTCATGACACCACTGGCCGGAGCGGAACAGCTGGCGCAGAGTATCGGCCTGGTCGCGGGCGCTGTCGACGGTGCGCCGGTGGACCAGTACGAGAACCCGACTCCGGATGCGGAGGGCCGCCCATACCCGCAGAGGCACTCGGCGAGATCCTCATCGCGGAATTCGCCGTCCACGCCTGGGACGTGGCGGTAGCCACCGGCCAACGTCTCGACGTGCCCGAGTCCTTGGCCAGGGCCATGCTCGGCACCTACTCGCGTGAGGCGCCTCGCATGCGGGGCGCCGGCCTCCTGGCCGACGAAGTGCCCCAGGACGTCCACGCGCCCCTGTTCGAGCGGAGTCTGGCACTCAGCGGCAGAAACCCGCGATGGAGTTCTCCGCGTGGTGGAGGCAGCGCGGGGTGCAACTGACGCCGGGTGGTCCGGCGGTCCCCCGCCGAGCTCGTCTCAGGCGTCCTGGCCGGCGCCCTGACGCCGGTCGTAGGCCGCGCGGGCTTCGTGTACCACGCTGGTCCGCTTCTCGGTCCAGGCGCACAGAGCCCTTGTCTCCTCGGCGAGTTCACCGCCCAGCTCGGTCAGGCTGTACAGCACCAGGGGCGGAGTCGACCTGGGGTCGACGGAACGCAGGACAAGGCCGTCCCGCTCCAGCGTCCGCAGGGTCTGGGACAGCATCTTGCGGCTGATACCGCCCAGCGAACGGTGCAGTTCGGAGTAGCGCTGAGCGCCGCCTTCGCGAAGACACACCAGCATGAGCAGAACCCACTTGTCCGCCAGGTCCACGAACACGTCACGGCTAGGGCAGAGCGCGTCAAGGACGTTCGGCCGGTTCGGGGCGCCGCTCAGTGATCGGTCTTCTACTGTCACAACCGGATCCTATACTATGCCCCCAAAGGGGTCCATGACCCCATCTGTGACATGGTCTCCATTGGAGATCAAGTCGGCCCGATCCACAGAGCCGAGGTCGCCCACGCGTCAGTCGACGGAGATCTCGGTGAGGTCGATGGAGATCAGGACCGGTTCCCTGAGAGCGCGACCGTCTTCCTGGGTGGGCACGATGTACCGGTGGGTGGGGAAGACCAGTCCCGACGCCGTGACGTGCTGTTCGGCGAAGTGTGCGGCGCTGGGGCTGCCGAGGACGTCGGGTGCGTAGTCCTGACGCCGCAGGAGGCCTTCGCTGTCGTAGTAGAAGACCTGTTCCGTGTTGTGCGTGGCGATGTCCTCGGGAAAGGCGGCGTGGAACCGTCGCCAGGTCGTACCGTCCTCCTGCCAGGGCTCCGCTTCCGTCAGCACCACGCCGGGGCGGGTGAGCAGGTAGGGGGCCGTGAGGTAGTTCCACATCGCGTAGCCCGCGAAGTAGAGCGCGTGCAGCTCGTCCCAGGGGGTGTCCGGGCCGTGGTCGGCGAAGGACTCGCGGGGCGCGGTGCGTTCGGCGACGACCTCGCCGTCCCGCTTCTCGATCGCGACGCGGCCGGGGGTGAACACCCCGCGCAGCTCCGGGCCGGTGAAGCCCTCGTAGACCAGATGCTGCCGCTGTACGTCGACGGTCATGTCGGCCTCGGCGAAGATCCCCTCCTGGCCGCGCATGGGCCACAGCAGCCCGCCCAGCGAGCCCTTGGCCCGGATGGTCCGAGCCTCCCGCCAGCGAGGGAGGCCGCCGTGGGCTTCGAGAACGAGATTCAGCAGGTCGCTCATGGGACGCCGTCCATTCGTGGGGAGTTGTGTTACGGGAGTTGTGTTACGGGAGTTCTGTCACGGATTTCTGTTACGGGAGTTCTGCTACGGGGGGCGGCCTGTCGATGTGTTGCCGACAGGCCGCCCGGCCCCCGGCCTACTGCCGCCAGGCCGCGACGAGGTTCTGCACCGGGTCGCCGCCTTCGCGTGCGAGGTAGAGGGCGCGTGAGCTGACCCAGAGGACGGTCGGGCCGACATGGTCCGGGTAGCGGTCGAGCATCGCCTGGAAGAACGCGTCCGAGGTGTCGTGCGCGGCCAGCGCGGCCTCGGCGTCGTCGAGGTAGCGGCGGGTCTCGGCGAGAAGGCGGGCGGCGTCGTCGTCGAGGTTCTCGTTCTGGTGGCTCGCCACGATGTGGCGCGGTGCCAGCGCGGCGACGGTGCCGATGGCCCTGCGCCAGGGGCCGAAGTCACCGTCGGTGGACTCTGCGAGGTAGACGTGGACGCCGTTGTAGATGACGTCGCCGGCCACCACGAGGCCGAGGTCCGGCACATGCACGACCGCGCTGTCGTCGCTGTCCGCGTGCCCCACCTCCACTATGTCGAGGTCGTGACCTTCGAGGGTGAGGCGGTTGCCGGGCGCCGCGACGGCCGTCACCGGGGACTCGGGGATCTGACCCGGCCACAGGACGTCCCAGAGGACCTCCCTGGCGTACACGTTGTTGTGCATCTGCGCGATGGTGGCCGCGGAGGTGATCACCTGGGCACCGAAGCGCTCGGCGAGCACACCGGCGGTGAACCAGTGGTCGCCGTGCCCGTGGGTGACGACGATGTGCGTCAGCCGCTTCCCGCTCGCCTCGACCCAGTCACCGACCGCCTGCGCCTGGTCGAGGGTGAGCGGTGGATCGACGAGTACGGCGTCCTGCGTGCCGTGGATCAGGGTGACCGCGATGGGCTGGAAGGTGCGGGGCTCTCCGTTGGGGAGCGGTCCGGGACCGGCCACGGGCAGCGGGTCCGCGACGAACACGTCGTAACCGAGGCCGGAGTTGATGCTGGTGGACATGATGTCTCCTGTCGATCAGTGCATGGGGTACGGCAGTTGGTGCGATGGTCGGCGTTGTCGACGGGGTGCTCACGCGCGGTCGAGGAACTCCTTGACGTCACCGGCGAACTCCTCGTGGTGCTGGAAGAGGAAGCCGTGCGCCGAGTCCGGGTAGATCTTGATCCGGGCGTCGGGGATGAGCCCGGCGAGCAGGTGGGAGTAGCGCGGGAGGATCATCGGGTCGCTGTCGCCGTTGGCAACGAACACCGGTGCCTGGATGGCGGTCACCCGCTCCAGGAGCGAGGAGTCGGGGATGCCCCAGGTGGTGACCGCGTCGTACTGCGCCTGGCGCGTCTGCCAGGTGGTGGGTGCGTCGAACTCGGCCCGGGTGAACATCCGCCCGAAGGCCTTCTCGCCTGCGGAGCGGCTCTCGGACGACTGGGTGTAGAAGACGTCCAGCACCTTGGCGGGAACGACCTCCGGCTCACCGACCGAGTCGATGACCCACTGCGCCCAGCCGTGCATGCCCGGCGCGCCCTGGGGTGCTGCCGAGGCGAGCACGAGACGCCGTACCAGCGTAGGCCGGATCAGCGCGATCTCCTGGGCCACGAAGGAGCCCAGGGAGAAGCCGAGGATGTCGGCCTGCGCCAGGTCCAGGGCGTCGAGGAAGGCGATGGCGTCCAGCGCCATCTGCGCGACCGTGCCGGGCGTGCTGCCGCTGGATCCGCCGACGCCGGTGTTGTCGAAGGCGATGACACGCCGGCCCTGCGCCAGGGCGTCGACCAGCGCCGGGTCCCAGTAGTCGAGGTTGCCCCGGAAGTGCATGAGCAGAACCAGCGGCACCCCGCCCTCGCCGACCTCGCGGTAGGCGTACTCGACGCCGTTGGCGGCGGACACCGTCTTGGCGGGCGCCTGTGCGTAGGTCTCCGTCATCGGACTCTCCCTTCAGGCCGGCCCCCACAGGAGCCGGGATGGATGCTCCGGCGCACAGAGACCGCTGGTCGGCCGCTGAGCGCCATCGATGTCCGGCGACCGATGTATATCGATCGCTTTACTTCGATGGCGATGAAGCTACTGCCTTCCTCGACAGATGTAAAGCGGTCGCTATACTTGCGGCCATGGAGACTGGGACAACGACCACCGGGACCGCCCGCAGCGGCGGACGCGGCGCGCGGGAGCGCATCCTGCGGGCGGCGGGCGAGCTCTTCTATGCGCGCGGTATCCACGCCACCGGCGTGGCAGCGCTGATCGAAGCCGCGCATGTGTCGCCGCGGACCTTCTATGTGCACTTCCCGACCAAGAACGCGCTGGTGGAGGAGTATCTGCGCCGGTTCGAGAAGGAGACGCCACTCCTCGCCGAAACAGAGCTGGAGCGCGGCGATCTGACGCCGGTCCAGCGGCTGTCGGCGATCTTCGCTCCGATCGACGGGGGCCCGGCCGCGGTCATCCGTGGCTGTCCGTTCCACAACGCCGTCGTCGAGGGCGCCGGAGAACTGCCCGAGATCGCCCACCTCGCGCAGCAGCACAAGCAGGCCTTCCGCGACCGCCTGGTGGCCACCGCCGCCGAGGCGGGAGCGGCCGACCCGGAGACCCTGGGCCGGCAACTGGCCGTGCTCTACGAGGGCGCCAACGCGCTCGCGGCCTCCAACAACGACGCGGAGGCCTTCACGGACGCCCGGCGAGCGGCCGAGACGCTGCTCGACGTGGCGTTGCAGACCACGCCCTGACCGGGCTTCGCGTCTGACACCGGGGGCCTGTCGTCAGGTGACGGAGACGTCCGTCAGATCGATGGTGATGAGGATCGGTTCGGACGCCGCGTGCCCGTCCTGCCCGACGGGCACGACGAACCTGTGGGTCGGGAAGACCAGTCCCGATACCTGCACATGCCGTTCGCAGAAGTGCGCGGCCGGTGCGCCGCCGAGGACGTCGGGCGCGTAGTCATGGCGGCGCAGCAGGCCGTCCGTGTCGTAGTGGAAGACCTGTTCCGTGGAGTGCGTGGCCAGGCCCTGGGGGAAGCGGGCTCGCAGCCGCCGCCGGTCCGCGTCCGCGTCCCCGTCCCCGTCCCCGTCCCGCCAGGGTTCCAGTTCCTCCACCACGACACCGGGACGTGTCAGCAGGTAGGGGGCGGTGAGGTAGTTCCACAGGGCGTAGCCCGCGAAGTACAGCGCGTGGAGCCGGTCCCAGGGGGTGTTCGGGCCATGACCGGCGAAGGCGTCGCGCGGGGCGCTCCGCTCGGCGACGACCTCACCGTCCTGTCGTTCGACCGCCACGCGGCCGGGTGTGAACAGCCCCCGCAGAGCGGGGCCGGTGAAGCCGTCGAACACCAGACGCTGCTGCTGTACGTCGACGGTCGCGTCGGTCGTGGCGAGGATTCCCTCCTGCCCCCGAAGGCTCCACAGGAGCCCGCCGATGGAACCTTCGGCGTGGATGGTCCGTGCGTCCTGCCATCTTTGCAGGCCGCCGTGGGCGTCGAGAACGAGATCGAGCAGAGTACTCATACGGCTTTCCTTCCCGAGACACGCGACTCCGGCGGGGACGTGGACACACCCGCCTCCACGGCGCAGCCGACGCCGTCTCTACGACCGCGGTCCGCGTCCGCGTCCGCGGCCCCGGTCCGGGGCCGTCGCGCTCTTCGCACCGGGCTGACGAGCACGACGGCTGCGGCTGCGGCTGCGGCTGCGGCTGCGACTGCGGCTGCGGCTGCGGCTGCGACTGCGGCTGCGGCTGCGGCTGCGGCTGCGGCTGCGGCTGCGGCTGCGGCTGCGGCTGCGGAATCAGAGATCGGGGTGTGGTGTCGGACGACCGTGGTCACGCGCCCACTGCGGCGAGCGACAGTTCCCACAGGCGCTCGGCGGCGTCCGGGTCGAGCGCGTACGGGGCCACGCCACCGGGGACGGATCCCACGGCCTCGGGCGTCAGCTTCTCCGCCTCGTTGTTGTCCTCGAAGTAGCGACCGCCGATGCCCTCCAGCCGGGGCGAGGTCGCGACCAGCACGCTCGTCGCGGCGCCCTGGGCGATCGTCTTGAACCGGAACGGCGCGCCCTGGATCGAGCCGGGTTCCCCGGCTGCCTCGGCAGCGCGCAGCTGTGCGGCCTGGTCGGGATCCATGTAGCGCGACAGGTTCGTCGACATGATCACGCCGGGGTGGACGGCGTTGGCGGTGATCCCGTCGGCTGCCCAGCGGTTGGTCGCCTCGACCGCGAAGAGAACGTTGGCGGTCTTGGACTGTCCGTAGGCGAGCCACGGGTCGTAGGGGCGGGCGGTGAAGTTGATGTCGTCGAAGTCGACGGGCGAGGCATGGTGGCCTCGTGAGCTCAGCGACACGATGCGTGCGTTGCCGGCGGCCGCGAGCGCGTCGTGCAGGCCGAGCGCGAGCGCGAAGTGCCCGAGATGGTTGGACGCGAACTGGAGTTCCCAGCCGTCCGGTGTGCGCTGGAGCGTGGGCAGTGCCATGACGCCGGCGTTGTTGACGAGGATGTGCAGGGGCCCGGACCAGGCGCTCGTGAAGGCGGTGAGCGACGCCTTGTCGGCGAGATCGAGTCGGCCGACATGGACGGCGTCGTTTCCGGTCTCCTTGCGGATCTCGGCCGCGGCCTGCTCTCCGGCGTCCGTGTTGCGGACCGCGAGGGTGACCGAGGCGCCGGCGCTCGCGAGGGCGCGGGCGGTCTCGGCACCGAGACCCGAGGCGGCGCCGGTGACGACCGCGTGCTTGCCGGTGAGGTCGATGCCTTGGATGACCTCGGCGGCCGTCGACTCTTCTCCGAAGGGGGTGTGGATGCGCTGAGTGGTTGTCATGACCTCAAGTCCTAGTCACTGGTCGGTTGTTCTGCCCTCACCGGAACGGGTGAGGAAGTCGCTTCGGCGGACCGGTGCAGGTACGCCAGGGAGCAGGCGGGAAGACTCACGCCCGGTGCTCGGGTTCGAGGACGAGCTTGCCGGTGTTCTGGCCGTTGAACAGGCGTCTGAGTGCGGCTGGGAAGGTCTCGATGTCGCCGTGCACCGTGTCCTCGACGCTCGTCGGCCTACCGGTGGCGAGCCAGTGCGACAACTGCGCGATGGCCTCGGGGTACTGGTGGGCGAATGCGGAAACCGCGACGCCTGCCATGGACACGCTCCGGTACAGGAGGGCCGGCTAGTTGTTCGGGCCCATGACCTCGCCGGCGTTGTCGTACTGGGAGATCGCCCCGCTGATGACGACCCGCGCGCCGCGGGCGAGGCGGGTGAGTGCCTGGTTGAGGATGTCTCCGCCGACGTTGTCGAAGAACACGTCGACGTTTCGGGGGGGGTACGGTCGCGCAGCTGGTCGGGAAAGTCGTCCCGTTTGCAGTCGATGGCGGTGCCGAACCCGAGCCGGTCGACGAGCATGCGCAGATCTGTCTCGGCCCGGAGGGCTGTCGTGCCGCGCACCGGGCCGGTCGGGCCATTGCTGACGCGACCCCGCCGCGGACCGGCAGTCCGGCCTCGCCCCGGGCGCCGGGGAGCCTGGCCGCTCCCCTCGGTACCGGCGGTGTGCGAGGCGTAGCGGATCGGCAGCGTGACGTCGGATGCGCGAGGTGGATGTCATGACTTCAAGTCCTATCCACATATCGCCCGTGTTTCCCTCACCTGAATAAGTGAGCCGGTCCGATACGGCTGGATGAGGGCGGTGTGCAGCAGTCCGAGCCGGGCGACCAGAAGCCCTGCCATGATCGCCGGCACTCCGAAGCTCAGGTAGACGGCCAGACAGACGGCCGCGAAGAGCCCGGCCCTCTGATGGGGTCGCGCGAGGGGGGTGATGGTGCGCAGGGCTCCGGAGAACGAGGCGCCCACGCCCACACCGCCGATGAGACCCCCCAGCCACAGCAGCGGGAGTGCCGCGGTGGCGACTCCGGCCATGTTGACCGCGGTGCCCACCAGCACACCCGCACCGCCGACGAAAATCGTGCGCCGCGGTGTGAGCCGGCCGAGTGAGAGGCCGGCCACGGCGGCGGCCGCGGGCTGGACGAAGACCGTGGCACCGTTCAGGAGACCGCTGTGCAGGCCCAGCAGGTAGCGGAGGATGGTGGGGACGAGCCCCATGAACAGTCCCGCCAGCATCCACGCGGCCATGTGCACGGGGATGCTCGCCACGAATTCACGGCGCGCCGCCCTGGGGACGGAAACGCATGGCACCAGGGAGCGCGCGGTTCCCGGCCGCGGAGACACCGTCTCGGCCGAGAACGCGACGACACCCGTGCCGACGGCCGTGATCACGGCGAGGGCCGTGAAGACCAGGGTGCTCGCATGGGCGCTGAACTGAACCGCCGCGCCGGTCAGGAGGGCACCCAGGCCCAGCCCGCCGGCGCCCGACGTGGTCGGACAGGGAACCCGTGACCAGCAGGGCAGCCAGCAGGCCCAGCGCGTTGGACGCGAAGGCGACCGTCAGTACCCACGCCGTGAAGGGGCGGGCCATCCGTCCTTTATGCCGATGACGCCCTGGGCGGCGTCCTGGTCTTCCGTCGCGAGAACCACGACTGCGCCTGCTGGGGAATCCCCTGAGCCAGATCGAGCAGGACGATCCACCGGTGGTGGAATCACATCGGGGCTGGATTCCCAGGCCACGTCCTGGTGGGCTCGGGCCAGGGCGGCGAAGGCCTGGACGAGTTCGCTGTCGGTGGGCAGTGGCCGGTGGGGGGCCAGGTCGGTACGAAGGAGGCCGGCCGGGACCCGGGCGTCGGCGGCGTCCGACGCGGGCCGGGTGATGCTCTGCTGCGGTCGCGGTCGCGCGGGCCGCTTCGACGCCACCGTCCTCGTTGCCGCGATCAACGAATGTCCGTGACGGCCGATGGTCGTTGACCGGCGCAGCCGGAGCTGCTGCTCACCTCTGCGATACCTCGTACGCCTCGCGGATGGTCGCAGGGATACGCCCACGGTCATTTACGAGATAGCCGTTGGCGCGTGCCCAGAGGCGTATCGGCTCGTCTTCCGGACGGGGGTCGAGCCTACGGGGTCCAGCAGATTCGCCGGGGCCTCTCCAGTCTCCCGAGGAGACCCCTTCCAGCCGGTCCGCTGCCTCTTGGAAGAAGGCGGCCAACGAGGCGAATACGCCCTCCTCGGGACCGTATGCTTCGGCCCACGTTCCGACGGTTCCGTTGAGCGTGTCCAAAAACGTCCCGTAGAGACCGTCCCGCTCCGCGGCGATCGGCACCCACTCACGACGCCAGAACGGACAGTCGAGGTCTGCGGACGGCTGCATCTCCTCCAAGCCCATCCGGCTGAGGTAGACCCGCTGAATATCCGTCAGGCCAAGCAGGAGGTGGCCGCCGGGGATGTCCACCTCGCACCCCAGCGCCACCAGACACGATGGGACGTCGGGTTCCCTGCCGGCATCGATGTCGTTCGCCAGCAGCCACTGCCGCATCTCCCCCGGCAGCTTCAGACCCATGCGCAGTTCGGCTGCGCCGATGGCCGCACAACTCCCCGGGCCGCCGAGCGCGGCGAGAGCTTCAGGGTCGTTCCGCTCAAGCCACGCGGTTACCCGGCCCCACGCCTCTCGAACATCTCCTGCCTCGCGCGTCGGAGTTTCGCTCATGCGTGATCTCCACCCCGGCACGCGGCGCACATACATGGAGCAGGCCCAACCGTATCGCCGACTCGCAGGGAGCATTGCCCGGTCTCCCGGACTGTGAAGGTGTCCTCTTGGCGAGGCGACGACCGCTGATGATCCATGCGAGAACCGTATGCGGGACCACTGACAGTGGCTGGCGCACTCGGATTCCGGAAGGCCCTGGCGGAGGTGTTGCCCGACGCCCGCCATCAGAGGTGCCGGGTTCACAAGACGGCCAATGTACTCAACGCCCTGCCGACGTACGGCACGAAGTGGCCCAAGGCTGCCAAGAAGATCACCGACGACGTCGACGAACTGCTCGCCTATTACGACTTGCCGGCCGAGTCGCCCTCGTGCGGGCCGGAGCTCGCTTCGAACGCGGTCGGCTCGTCGAACACCCCGAGGCTCACGCAGCCTGAATGACCGCAACCGATCGACTGCTCTGGATCTACGCCTCGCCAGGGCGATGACTTTGCCCGGTGCCTGAAGTCTTCCCCTTTGAGACTCCCGCCCCGATGGGGCGAGAAGCGGAGCATCCCCATGCCATGGAGGAGAGATGGAGGCCAGAATGAGCAATCCGATTCGGCTGTACATGTCGATGTCGCTCGACGGCTACGTCGCCGGTCCGGACGATCGACCGGGCCAGGAGCTCGGACGCGCCGGTGGACGGCTTTTCAACTGGCTCGACGACCGGGAATCCGACGGCCCCAGCGGACAGGTTCATCGCGAGGCGCTGGCGACCGGCGCGGTGATCTCCGGCCGTCGGACCTTCGAACTCGCCAGGCGTTGGCAGGGCGACCATCACGACGGTGTGCCGATCTTCGTCCTCACCCACCAGGTGGATGACGGGGACGTGCCACCCGGCCACGCGCGATTCGTCACCGACGTCGAGGACTGCGCCCGTCAGGCTCGCGCGGCCGCCGGGGACCGGCCGGTCATGGTCCATGGGGCGGGCGCGGCCCAAGCGCTCCTGCGAGCCGGGCACATCGACGAGATGGAGATCCACCTGGTTCAGGTCCTCCTCGGGGAGGGACGACGACTGTTCGACCACCTGGGCAGTGATCACATCGAACTCGACCTTGTCCGACGGCTCGACGATCGAGACGTCACGCACCTGCGCTACCGGGTGCGTCGACCCGAGGAGGCCGCGTGAAGACGCTCTTCGTCTCCTACCGTGTCACCGACCTGGACCGCTCGCTCGGTTTCTACACCGCCCTGGGCTACGTCGAGCTGGGCAGGGTCCAGGGCGGCGACGCGGGTCACCTCGTGATCCTCAAGTTCCCCGGCGAACCGGCGGCCTCGCTCGAACTGGTCCACCGCCCCGTCGGCGGACGCGTCGACGTGGGCACCGGTTTCGACCACCTCGCGATCCAGGTGGACACACTGGCCGCCACCCTGGAGCGGCTGACCGACGCCGGCCTGGAGCCGGGACCTGTCCAGTACCCGGGCGGCGCTCACGGCCCGAAGACGTCGTGGCTCACCGACCCGGACGACTACCGGATCGAGTTGGTGGAGTGGCCGCCTGGACACCCAGACGGCATCACCGCCGCGGACTTCTCCTGAGTGGTCCGGTGAGCGGAGTCAAGAAGCTTCGCTTCGGCACGGCACGGCGCAGCCCGAGGCGGCATCCCCACCCCATCCACAGGTCTTGACAATTGCTCAACGAGTTTCTGCAGACCAACTACCGTACACAGCCGCGCATCCGCCGCTCAGTTCGGAATCGCGGGTGTACTCGGCGATGGACGCCGTGACAGTGCGCCGACTGACCGGGGCCACCGCCGCGGCCTGGCGCAGCGCATGACCGACGGGGAGCTGACGCTGGGGGCGGTGCCGGCACGGCTGGAAGAGCGCACCGGCTCGCTCAGCGCCCACTGTCCCAGGTCGGTCTTGTAAGGCCATGCGGCCACCACACGGACACCTGCCCCATCCGCCCAGCACGGGACAGGACGGCAAGGCGACGCTCAGCGTGTGGCAGATTGCGCCGATGACGAGCGGCCCTGGCCGGTGCGAAGCTGTCGTAGACATGTCGTAGCGTCACGTCAGCGATGTCGGCGGGTGGTTTTGTGAAGGCAGGGTCAGCCGGCATGCTCGTCGCCGCCTCGGTGCAGGACTCGTCGGCGTCGACAGCGCGCGGTGTCGTGACCTTGGCGCTGTTCGTGGTGGGCCTGGTGGTGATGGTCTCGGGATTCATCATCGGTGAGGACTCCGCGGACAGCGATCGCGTGTGGCTGGTGTGGCTCTGGTGTGGGTTGTTGATGATCGGGGCGGCGATCGCGCTCGTCTCCCTCGTCGTCGCCTTCTGGTACGTGGTCGTCTGCGCCGGGGGCGCCCTGATCCTGGCGGTCCTGCGGGGGCTGGTCCTGCTGTTGGAACTCGCCCTCGAACTTGTCGGAGACAGTCCGTTGCCCTACGGCCTGAGCGGGATCGGCGTTGGCGTCGTCTGCCTTGCCGGGGCCGTCTTCAGTGCCGTGACGGGTCACCCCTGGCTGGCGCTGATCGGACTCGCCGCCACCACAACAGTGATCGGTACGGCCGCCGGAGTGATCCTCCAAGAAGGCCGTTTCGAGCTGACACCGGGCCAGGCGACGATCGTCTTGACGGTCGGAATGCTCGTGACCCTGCCCGGCGGTCTTGCCCTGCTCGTTCTCGGACCGCTCGTCGCGCTGACCGCGTCCGGGGGCGCCGTTGACCGAGTGTTCGACGGCGGGATCATCGCCGTCCTCGGGGGGTGCGGGATCTGGGCCTCCGCGCAACTCTCCCGCCTCAACGGCTGGTACCACGAGACCAGGTGAAGTGACCTGGCGGAACCTGCGGTCGCGACATCGGTGCCCGTAGCTTGGCACGAATTCCTGTCGTGCATGACTCGGACACAGGTTCCCACGGTGTCGAGCCCAGCACGTCGAACAGCCAACCCCTGAAGGTGACTGCGCACTTCCGGCCTGTGCAGCAGGCTCGGATCCCGGCCCTCGCCACCGCACGGCCACGAAGTGTGCAGCGGGACAGCGAACTCCAGGCGGATCAGGTCCGGATCCGCCGTGCGCAGGGCCGCCGATGGCCGGTTTCGGTCCCTTGCCCGGTGTTTCTGATGAGCCATACATTTTGAGCAGTTGCTCAATCTGATCGGTCAGTCGAAGAGGTGCAGCGTGGCCAGAGCCGGCGGGAAGCGGTCGATCGAGCCGTCTGGGAACACCGGTTCGGCAGTGACGCGAGCGGCGCTGGTCGCAGGAGCTGTCGCCGCACTGCGCGAGGAGGGTTTCGCCGGGGCCAGCGCGCGGGAGATCGCCCGGCGCGCCGACTGTCAGCAGTCGCTGATCTTCTATCACTTCGGTTCGGTGGCCAAGCTGCATCTGGCGGCACTGGACGCGGTCAGCGATGCACGCAACGCGCGCTACCGGGCAATGGTCGACGAGTCCGAGAGCATCGGCGACCTGGTTCGGGCCGCCAGGGCGGTCTTCGACGAGGACCTGGACCAGGGGCACGTGACCGTGCTCGTCGAGATGATCGCCGCCGCCCAGTTCACCCCCGAGCTCCGCCCGGAAGTCGCCGCTCGGATTCGCCCGTGGCGCACCTTCGCCGCCGACAGCGTCCGCGAGGCACTCGCGGGCTCTCCCGCCGCTCGGCTACTGCCCCCCGAAGAACTCGCCCACGCGATCGTGGCCCTGTACCTGGGCCTGGAGATGCTCGCCGGCCTCGAAGGCGAACGCAAGCCCGCACTGGCCCTGTTCGACCGCGCCGGGAAAATCGCCTCCCTTCTCGACATCTTCAAACGAAAGAAGAAGGCATGACCAGCAACAGACGCGCCTGGCTGCTCTTCACCGGATGGCTTCTGACGGGAGCCTGCTACCTGCTCGCCCTCCTCACGGCCCTGTCGTTCGGGATCTTCATCCTGCCGATCGCCGTGGCCGGCACCGTCGCACTGGCCACCCGTCGGGACACCCAACGGAGCCTGCCCGGTCTGCTGTCGGGCGCGAGCCTGCCCCTGTTCCTGCTCGCCTACCTCAACCGGCACGGCCCCGGAACCTACTGCACCACCTCGGCCGGCGGCAGCAGTTGCACCGACGGCCTGCTCAACCCGTGGCTCCTGCTGGCTGTCGGCCTGCTCGTCCTCAGCGCCGGACCTGCACTGTTCCTCAGGATTCGGCGACACCCGGTGAACAGCGCCGTGCCGAGACCCTCCGAGTAAACGAGACAAGCAGGCCGATCACGCCCGACTCTCCTGCCGGCACACCCCTCACACATTCAGGTGAGAGAACGGAATCGCCGCCCAAGATAACTTCGCGTTGCCCGGTGCCGATTGGCTCGGTACGACGCCGTCCATGACAAGAGGCAAGACCAGATGACCAAGAGTGACGAATCATTCATGACCGTCGAAGAGGCGCGCAGGATCTCCGCCCCGCTCTACGAGGCGCTGAACAAACCGAGCGAGAAGAATGTGTCGGAACTTCTGGCTCAGGCGTGCAACGACGACTATCACTCGTATCACACAAATCAGGAATTCCTGACGCGTGACCAGTTGGCCGACGTGTTCAGGTCCATGGGTGAGACCGTGCCCGATCTGGCATGGGAGGTGGTCGACATCCATGTGGTCGACGACACGATGATCGTGCGTGGAGAAGCGACCGGGACGCCGGTCAAGGAATTCTGGGGCGCCGCTCCGACCGGCAAGTCCTTCAGGACGATGGCGATTGACGTGTTCACCGTCCGCGACGGAAGGCTGGCGAAGGGCTACCACATCGAGAACTGGGCGACGGCGCTCCAACAACTCAACGCCTGACAGAGAGTTGTGATCGCCGCAACGACGGGACAGGGAAGCCTCGATGGAGATGGCGGCAGGGGCGATCAGCTTCCAGGCAGGCGCCGACGGGCGGCTCGCAGTCGCGCCACCCCTGTCGTCTCGGGCACCGAAGACCGCCCACACATCCGATGCATTGCTACGGATTTGCCTACATGAGAGCCGTCCCTCTCGCATCATGCGACGTACGACCCGTTGACAGCACCGAGCATGGGCTGCCAGGTTGACCCCATTCATCGGATGTCTTGGTCTCTCCTACGGGCATGCCCGTGGCTCGACGGATCCCGGAGCGGTCATGAAATGGCTGGCGTCTGCGCGCAAGATCCTCGGTTCTGTCCTCGCCCTCGGGCTCGCCGGCACGGGAGTGCTGGGCATGTCGGCAAGCCCGGCGCTGGCCGCCACCCCATCGGTGCTGTGGACAGCGCCCGACGGCCACGGCACGGCGTGCACATCAAGGCATCCCTGTTCCCTGACCACGGCGCAGGCCGAGGTACGCGCGCTTGAGCACGCCCGTGAACCGGTGAGCCCCAGGGTCGAACTCCTGGACGGCACTTACCGGTTGAGCAGGACGTGGAAGTTCGGAGCGGAGGACTCCGGCAGGCCCGGGCGCCCCGTGGTGTGGGAGGCCGCGCCCGGGGCCCACCCGGTCGTCTCCGGCGCCTCCCGGGTCAGCGCCTGGAATGAGGTGGGGAGTTCCGGTGTGTGGGCCGCACACGTGCCCCACCCCAGCGCCACCCGCCAGCTCTACGTGGACGGCAGGCAGGCCCCCATCGCCCAGGCCACCCCGGCGGCCCTGCACTTCACGGGCGACTGGGCCGGGTCGGCCACAGGGTACGACCTGTCCGACGACGCCGCGGCACTCGCCTGGTTCGCCCACCTCACGCCCGCCCAGCTGGCACAGGTCGAGTTCGACTACCCCGCGGGCAACGGCGCGTGGACCGACTCCCAGTGCGGGGTCGCAGGGATGTCCGGCAGCACACTGGTCATGGACCAGCCCTGCTGGACCGACATCACCGACATCGCCCCGTTCAGCCAGGGCACCGGCGGCCTGCCGTCGATGTCCACCTCACAGCTGCCGGCCACGATCCGCGGCGCCCGCAGCCTTCTGGCACCCGGTCAGTGGTTCCTGGACGGCGCCTCCGACACGCTCTACTACACGCCCGAGAGCGGTCAGCGGATGGCCGGCCTGGACGTGGAACTGCCCCGGCTGGAGAAGCTGGTGCAAGGTGCCGGCAGCCTGGCCGAGCCCCTGCACGACATCACCTTCGCGGGCCTGCAGTTCTCGTACGCCACCTGGAACGCCCCCTCCACACCCGTGGGCTTTGCCGACGTGCAGAGCAACCTGCACCGAACCGGCGCCGGCAACCAGGGGCTGTGCACCTTCTCCGACCCCGCCGGCAGCTGCCCGTGGGGCGCACTCACCCAGCCCCTCGCCAACGTCGCCTTCAGCGGGGCCAGTCATGTGACGATCACCGGCAACCGGTTCGTCGCTCTCGGGGGCGCCGGACTGAGTTTCATGTACGGCGGTTCGCACAACGTCATCGACGGCAACGAGTTCACCTCGATCGCCTCCACGGCGCTGTCACTCGGCTGCACGTACGATCCGACTCCCACCGCCACCCCGGCCTCGGTGATCAAGGACAACTGCACCCCTGACCCGAAGACAGTGCAGGCCGACCAGGTCGGGACGAACGAGATCCTGGACCACACCACGGTCTCGAACAACGTGATCCACGAGGTCGGCACCGACTACCGCTCCGCCTGCGGCATCACGCTGCTGTTCAGCCGCCACACCACGATCACGCACAACGAGCTCTACGACCTGCCGTACACCGGGATCACCGCGGGTGTCATCCAGGGCCACGTCGACGAAGCCGACCACCCGCAGAACTCGACCAACATCAACGCCGACAACACGATCAGCGACAACCTGATCTTCGACGTCATGCAGGTTCTCGACGACGGCGGCGCGATCTACATGGAAGGCCACCAGGCGCGGTACGTCCGCCAGGCCGACGGCACCGTCGACGCGACGGCCACCCTGGCCCACGGCCTGCACGTCACCGGCAACGTGGTCTACAACGACGGCTCACGCTACAACGCCTTCTACGACGACGCCGGTTCGGAGTGGATCAGCTTCAGCGGCAACGTCGAGTTCCACCCGCTGGCCGCACTCGGCGCCCAGGGCGGCTGCTCGGCCACAGGCCACTTCTGGGTCACCGGCAACTACTTCTCCGACCCCGCGGGCAGCTACATCTGCACCCAGCCGATCGACTCCAACGTCAGCGGCAACACCGCCATCCCCGCATCCCCGGGCCCGGACGACATCCCCGTCCCTCTCCTCGCCCGGGCGGGCGTCACCGGCGGACACCGGTCGCTGGTGGGCGGACTCACCCTCGAAGCGAGCTACGTTTCCGCGCCCACACCAGTGACCGCCGGCTCGTCGACCGAACGGGTCCTCATCGCCGGTGCCGGCTTCTCGCCCAGCACCCCGGTGTACTTCGGCGACCGGCGCGCAACCGATGTCCAGCGGATCTCATCCGGCTTCCTGATCGCCACGGTACCGACCGGAGCCGACGGCAGGGACGTCACCGTCGGCACCTACGTACCCCGTCCGGTCATCACTGCCCCCACGGGCGGCACCACCGGCCTGCGCGACACCTTCACGGTGCGCGGTACAGCGGTGGCCGGCAACACGGTCGCGGTCACGGACAGCCCGGACCAAGCAGGCTGCACCGCAACCGCCGCCCCCGACGGCACCTGGTCGTGCAGCCTCACCGAGGCCTCACCCGGCCGGCAGGCCCTGACTGCCACGCAGTCCACGCAGTCCGGCAAGGGCGGGGCCGCCACCTCCAAGCCGTCGGCGGCCGTCCTCGTCTACGTCGGCACCCCGCCGACCGCAGCACGCCTCAACGACACCGATCCGTCGATCGTCTACGACAGCTGGGACTACCTGGGAAGCCGCGGCTACGGCGACCACGACGACGACGTCCACTACGCGACGACCGACGGCAGCAGCATCACGTACACGTTCATCGGCACCGGGATCAAGGTCTTCGGTGAAGAGTTCACCGATCAGGGCAGGATCGGCGTCTCGATCGACGGCGGACCCGCCACCGTGGTCGACACGGTGCCGGCCGACGGTGCGCGCCACACCGATGCCGCCGTCTACAGCAGCACCGCCCTCACCGCCGGTGTCCACACCATCATTGTCACCAAGCTCTCGGGCACCTACGCCACCTTCGACGGCTTCGAAATCGACAACCCCGCCTCCCAGTGACCACTGGTAGAGGTCTGCCGCGCGGGCCGTCGCTGCCTCGACGTGCTGCGCGGCCAGGCGCCGTCCGCCTGCGGGCAGGTCAGTGCGCGAGCTGGGTTGACCGCCGGGATCCGGTGGATCCGCCGGAGGACGCCTGAGACTTCCTGGTCGACCGGTCCATCAGGAAGAGTCCGATGACGGCGACGAGCGCGAAGGTTGCCGGTATGAGGAAGACATGGGGCAGACCGACCGCCGCGACTCCCAGTCCTCCGGCGGATCCTCCCAGCGCGGAGCTGAGCGCGGTGGAGCTCATGAAGATCGCGGAAGCGGTGGCCACGGCGCTGGGGAGAAGGCGCTGGGCCATGATGATCCCGAGCGCCGCGAAGACTCCCCACACCCCGCCCATGAGGATCTGCCCGGCGAAGAGTCCGGGCGTGCTGCCGGTGGTGGCGAAGCAGATGTTGGCGGCGACGCCGAAGCCGGCCGCGACGACCATGAGCCGCATCATCCCGATCCTTCGGGCGGCCAGGACAGCGCATGGCATCAGCACCAGTTCCACCAGCGGCTGGATGCCGATGATCGCGCCTTCGGTCCCGGAGGAGAGGTGCAGGCGCTCGATCATATAGATAGGCAGATATGCGTATTTGATTGGTTCGCCGGCATACACGAACACGTACAGCGCCGTGAACAGCAGCAGCGGTCGCATCGTCCGCATCTTCGTCCGAAGGAGGGCATCCGGCTGCACCACTTCCGGCGACCGGCTCGGGGGCGCCGGTTTCGACGGCGTCCGGAGCACGCCCAGCGGAACGAGCTGCATCAGGGCGCAGAGCGCGGTGGCGGCCAGCATCGATCGCAGTCCGAAGCGGGCCGAGAGGACGGCTCCGGCGGACGGGCCGACGATCCATCCGGCGGTCAGTGCCATCCGAACGACGGAGACCACCCCGTCACCGGCCGCGCTGGGGCGGACGCTCAGTTCGTCGTGGATGGCGGCGAAGATCTGGGAGGCTGCGCCACCGGCGAAGCCGAGGACGACGGCGCTGATGACGAACGGCATCCACAGCTGCGTCGCGCAGGCGATGCCCGCCCAGCCAAGGAAGCCCGCGACAGCGCACGCGCGAAACAGCCCGAGCCGTCCTCCGGTGCGGTCCGAACGCGCACCGACCAGGTAGCCGGCCACCGGCGCGGTCAAGTTGGTGAGGTAGAACAGGCCGGCGGTGGTCAGCGAGCCGCCCAGCTCCTTGGTCAGGAACAGCGCGATCTGCGGCGCGGCCGCGGACTGTCCCAGCCCCGCCAGGAACAGGGCGACTGTCGCGCCGCGGTACAGGGGCGAGGCCAGGACCAGTCGGAGTGCGGAGTCCCGTGCCGCCGGCTCGCCGGCCACCGCCCCCGTGACCACGTCTTCGATGGAACCCGGCTGCTGCCCGAGGTCGTCATGGTGGCTCATGTGCCGGCCGATGTCCTCCCTGCGGGCGTTCCGGCGCCCGCCTCGTCCAAGAATGTTTCCGACGGATGCGGGCATCGGCCCGCCGCTTCCAACGCGGCCACGGCATCCACGTCCAGGTCCCCAGCGGTGCCTCGCCTCGTCTCAACCGCAGCCCCGTCACCGGCGACCCACCGCCACCGCGACCGAGTTGGGGCATACCCCGGACTTTGCCGCCGGTCGACGGCGGACTCCAGCCGTGCATGAGGGGCGTTGCCGCTGAGGTAGCTGTTGCCGGTGTCGAGATTGAGGGTCAGCACCGGCTGCCCATCGGCTTCGCGGGCCGGTCGAGCCGCTCTGGAGTGGCGGCGCACTCCCCGTGGATCTCGATCGCCACGGCGATGCCGCGCGGTTCCGCGACCAGCTCCTCGTCAGACTGTCTTGACGACGGTACTCGTGCCCTCGAGCGCGGCGACTTCCTCGGCGGGCGCCGTGGAGTCGGTGACGAGGGTGTGCAGGAGCGCGGAAGGGCCGACGTAGGCGTAGGCGGTGCGGCCGAGTTTGCTGCCGTCCGCAGCGCCGATGATGCGGCGTGCGGAGGCGATGCTCGCCTTCTTCACCGCCGCGTCATCGAGGTCGTAGGCGGTCACGCCCTCGGCTGCGCTCACGCCGCAACAGCCGATGACCGCGGTGTCGAAACGCAGCGCCGACAAGGAGGCGAGCGTGAGGGGGCCGGTGAGGGCTCCCTCGGCGGCGCGGGGCCGTCCGCCGGGCACCATCAGCGTGGTCGGGCCCGGCGTCTCGCCGAACAGGTGGATGGCCTGCAGGGACAGGGGCATCACCGTGACCGGCCGTTGACGCAGGAGGCGGGCCACCTCCAGGCAGGTGGTGCCGCTGTCCAGGACGACGGTCTCGCCGTCGGTGATGAGCGAGGACACCTCGGCCGCGATCCGGCGCTTGGCCTCTACGGCCTCGCGGGCGCGCAGCGCGAAGGGCGGCTCCTCGCCCCTGAGCAGCAGGGTGCGCGCTCCGCCCCGGATGCGTTCGAGAACGCCCTGCGCGGCCAGCGTGTCGAGGTCGCGTCGGATGGTCATCTCCGAGGCACCGGTCAGCTCGGCGAGGTCCTGGACGGTGGCGCTGCCCGACTCCCTGAGGGCCTGGGCGATCAGCCCGTGCCGGTCTGTGTTGGTCATACCGCGATTGAACACCACCCGAAATGAACATTCAATGCGTTCACTAGACCGACTTTCGCACATAAAAAATGTTCGTTACGGTGGCCGGTATGGATCGTTCGCTTCGAGCCGCCCGTGTGGCGACCTTCGTCTACTTCATCCTCTGCGGCACCCTGACGGGCACCTGGGTGGTGCACATCCCCGCCGTCGAGGAACGTGTGGGCATCAGCCATGCGACGCTGGGCGGCCTGCTCGTGCTGCTGGGGCTAGGGGCCTTCCTCGGTATGCAGGTGGCCGGGCGTCTGGCCGACCGCCTCGGGGCGCGGGTGGTGGTCCCCGTCACCGGCGTTCTGTGCAGCGCGGCCCTGGTGCTGCCCGGCCTGGCCCGTGATCCCGGGACGCTGGCAGGGGCCCTGCTGGTCTTCGGCTTCGCCAACGGCTGCCTGGACGTGAGCATGAACGCCCACGCCGTGCACGTGGAGAAGGCGTACGGCCGACCCGTCATGTCGGCCTTCCACGCCATGTTCTCCGTCGGCGGCGTCATCGCCTCGCTCGTCGCAGCAGGTGCCGCGAGCGCCGGCATGAGCCCGGCCGCGGCCATGGGCGCGCTGGGAGCCGCAGGCGTCGTGACCGCACTGGCGTCGGCACGCGCTCTGCTGCCTGCCACGCCGCCACCCGCCGCCACCAGCTCCCCGGAAAAGGAGCAGGCCCCGGCCGTGCAGCCGCACAGCACTCCCGGAGGCATCGGGATCCTCGCCTGCCTTGCCCTCATCGTCATGCTGTGCGAGGGAGCCGCGAACGACTGGAGCGCCCTGCACCTGAAGGACGTCCTCGGCGCACCCGCGAGCACCGCCGCCTTCGCATACGGCACCTACGCGGCGACGATGACCATCGGCCGGCTGCTCGCCGACCGTCTCGTGGCCCGGTTCGGGTCGATGGCCATCCTCCGCTACGGCTCGGCGACGGCCGCCGTCGGCATCACGATCGTGGCTGTCTCCCCCTGGATATGGTCCGCGTTCGCCGGGTGGGCACTGTTCGGCCTGGGGCTGTCCGGCTGTGTACCCCAGTTGTTCAGCGCAGCCGGTCACGCCGACCCCTCCGCCGCCGGCGCCAACGTCTCCCGTGTCGCCGGCCTCGGCTACGTCGGCATGCTCGCCGGCCCTGCCGTCATCGGCTGGACGACTCATCTCGTGCCACTGAACCACGCCTTCGTGCTGCTGGCCCTGCTGTGCGTGATCACCGCTGCGGCCTCGGGAGTCCTGCGCACCGAATCCGATCTCACACGCGAGATGGCACACAGCAGCCACTGACCGCCTGTGCGGCACGACCCCTGACACCGTGCCGCACAGGCCCTCTCCTTGCGTCCAGCCTGTTGCGGCCCCGCAATGACTTGGGCGGAAGCGGTACGGGCTCTAGGTGTCACCGCCGCCATCGGGCCCGTTCAGGACGATGTCGTCGGCGTAGTAGCTGCCCTGGGCGTACCAACCGTGCACGTAGATCGTCGCGCTGGTCTGGGAGGCGCCTGTAGTGAAGGAGACGGTCAGTCGGCTGTATCCGGAGGGGGAAACGGTCCAGGTGGAGACGCCGCCGTTCACCCCCAGGTAGACGTAGGAGCCGCGGACCCAGCCGCTGAGTGAGTAGGTGGTGTGCGGCCGTACCGCGACGGTCTGGTCGCACTGCGCGGTGTCGCGCGAACTCACCGTCCCCTGGAGGGCTTTGGAGCCCGCATGGACAGGGGAGGCAACGATCGAGCCCGGGTTGCCGGCGCAGTTCCACGGCGAGAGGCCGCCCGACTCGAAGCCGTCGGCCAGGACGTCGGTGACCCCGACCGCGCCCGGTGCGGCCGGTGTCGGGGCGGCCGACGCACTCGCCGAGGGAGCCGCCGGGGTGGCCTCGGTAGGGCCGGGGATCAGGAGGGAGCAGCCGAAGCCGACGACGGCCGCCGCGACGACCGCGATCACCACGGCCGCCCGGCGCTGCCCGGGCCCCAGTCGCGGCCGGTCACCGGAACGCGGCGGGCGGGTGTCATCGTCGAGCGCAGGAAGTTCCTCCGTATTGATGCCAGGGAAAGGCGGGAGTTCCTCCGTCTCGCCGTCGGTCGGGGTGTGACGCACGGGTGCGGCCACGGTTGCATGACCGCCGCGGTAGTCCTTGTCCTGGCGTATTTCCTCAAGCAGTTGGGCCAGCGCGTCGGTGTTGCGCGGGCGCAGCACGCGGATGGGCTCCAGCGCGGTGCGGTCGTCCGGTGCGTCGGACGCGGGCGGTGTGGGCACGGTGCTCTCCTTCCGTCCCGTGGCAGAGACCGGAGGTGTCCCTGCGGAATTCATACGCACCGCCCGCTCCGGAGGTTCAGCCGACGCCACGCCCGTGGCCCCCCGCCATGACAAGGCTGCCGACTGCTACCAGGCCGCCGTCGCCCTGTCCTCATCCCTTCCTCGCGGCTACACCCCGCCTTCCTCCTCCGTCGCGCCGTGGAACCGCTCCCGGTACGCCCGCGGCGACCGCCCGTACCGGCGTTTGAACGCGCGGGAGAAGTACAGGCGGTCGCGGACGCCGACCTCGTGGGCGACCTGGCCCACGGCCAGGTCGGTGAAGCGAAGAAGGCGGGCGGCCTCCATCATCACGCGCTCGGTGATCAGGGTCCGTGTCGGGCTTCCGGTCACGCCGGACAGGGCACGCCACAGAGCGCTTTCGGAGACGCCCAGTTCGCGCGCGTAGTGGCGGACGTCGTGGTGGCGGGCGAAGTCGCGTTCCAGAAGGACATTGAAGCGCCGGTACAGACGGAGGTCGGGGTCGTCCTTGCCTCCGGGGTCCGACGACTCGCCTTGGTCGTACCAGCGACCGATCCACGACAGCACCGTCAGCAGCAGGTGCCGGTGGACGTCGTCGCTGGAGGCGGACAAGGGGCGCCCGGTCTCCGCGGCGAGTGCCCCGATCACGGCGTCGAAGTGCGCGGCGTCCTCCGGCGGGACCTTCACCACCGGCCGGTGGCGGGCGGTGAGCAGGCGGCCGGGGTGCGAGCGAGGGGACAGCCCCTCGTGCAGCAACTCGTCGCCGAAGCGCACGATCGCCCCGGACAGTTCCCTCGCGTGCTCCAGGAAGTGCACCGGGCCACGGCCCAGCACCAGCACCGTGCCGGGGCCGACGGCCGTGCGCTCGCCGTCCACCAGGTGGACACCGGTGCCGCTCCTGGTCCAGAACAGCTCGTGGTACGCGTGCCGGTGCGGGCCCCGGACGGGGCAGGTCTGGATGCTCAGGATCGCGTCGTCCAGAGGGATCACGTGGAGGGCGAGGTCCGCCGCGGACAGCCGGGCGGTCAGCAGCCCGCGGTCGCCCGGCGGCGGGACGCTGGCAGGGTCAGTACGCAAGGTGGGGGTGCTCCAGCGGACGGCGGCGGTCGGCGGCAGGCGGCGATGCGCACGGCGCACGGGTGGCGCGTGGTGGTCCCGGAAGCCGCCGGTGTCCCGGCCATGATTTCCGTCGGCCGCCGACGATGTCCAGACAAATCCGAAGGTGGGCCGTCAAGTGCACGGAGAATCCATACTTCCGCGATCCAGGTCCATGGGCGGGCGCGGTGGACGTGACAAATCCTGGGCAGTGCCCGGCCGGGCCGTACGTTCTGTCCACCCCTCCAGGAGACCCACATGATTGGTCGTCGTTCCCTGATCCGCCGCGGAGGTGCCGCCGCCGGCGCACTCGCCCTGGGAACCGGAGCCGGAGCCGGTCTGGTCACCGCGGCCCCCGCCTCCGCCGCATCCGGCAGTACCGGCTTCCTGCCCCTGCCGGAACACGTGAAGCCGCTGCCCGACACCGGCGACGGCTACCGGCTGGAGCGCGTCGGCCGTAACGGCTACGTCCTCGTGGCAGGGATCGTGCAGTGCGTCTTCGTCGTCACCCGTGAGGGTGTCGTCCTCGTCGACGCGCCTCCCGCCGCCCGTGCGGCGATCCGTGCCGCCATCCCGTCGGTGACCGACAAGCCGGTCACTCACGTCATCTACAGCCACGACCACGCGGACCACATCGGCGCGGTCGGCGACCATCCCGGGGCGACTCTGATCGCGCACAAGGACTGTGCCGCTCTCCTCGCCGCCTACGCCGACCCCGCCCGGCCGGTGCCTCACCGGATCATCCGCGACCACCACAAGGTGATCCACATCGGCGGAGAGGAGATTCACTTCATCTACCCCGGCCCCAACCACGAGACGGGGAACATGATGATCTACTTCCCCCGGCTGCGGCTGGCCCACATGGCCGACGTGGTCATGCCCGGCTGGGCGCCCTACCGTGCCTGGGGCAACGCCGACAACATTCCCGGCCTGCTGACCGCGCACGACGCGATCCTCGACCTCGACTTCGACACGTTCTGCGGCGGTCACGTGTACCGCACCGCCACCCGCGCCGAGGTCGCGCAGTCCCGCGAGTTCTTCGTGGACATGTGGTCCACGACCGTGCGGAAGAGCAGTGAGATCTCGTCCGCCGACGCGGCAGCAGGGGTGGCCGAGAAGGAGAACGTCTGGGCCGTCCAGAAGGTCTGGATCGACCGGATCGCACAGTCGGTGACCTCGGAGCTCATCGACCGCTGGGGTACCAGGATCGCCGCGGTGGACACCTTCACGCCGGACTGTGTCGGCGCCCTGGTCGTCTCCACCTTCACCGACGCGCCGGTGAACTTCCCCTGACGGCGATGCCGTCCTGCCCGCCCGCGGTGCGACATGAGGCGCGTCCCGGGCGGGCGGGAACGGCGGCAGATGCGGAGGGGAGATGCCACCCCGAACGGGCCGGGTCCGCCGAGACGTCCGGTGCCGAGCCGGTCGTCGGAGACCTGCGCGACAGCCGGCGCGGCGAGGGCCGTGCGCCGGGCCTCGGCCGTCGGCAGCGGGCGGGGATCGTCGCCACCGCCGACGGCGAACGGCAGTGCCCCGCACGCTCTCGTCACCTCGGCGAGGGCCGCCCGGGTCCGGGGGAATCGCATCCGTGCTCGTACGCTCGGCGCCGCTGTCCGCATGGCATGCACCCAGATGCCGAGCGGGCCGCGCCCCGGTGTCGACCGGTGCGCTGTCCGCTCGGCATCACCCTTGCGGGGTGCGCCGTCTGCTCCGTGGGGAAGCCCGGGAGGTGATCGCACCGGCCGGGCGTGGCGGACGGGTCAGCCGACGGAGGCGGCCGCCTCCGTGATGACCCGGGTGACCACGTCGGGGCGGGTGACCAGGGACAGGTGGCCCGCCTTCACCTCGGTGACGTGCGCGCCCGCGCGCCGGGCCATCGCCAACTGCTCGGCAGGCACGATGACATGGTCGGTGGTGCCGACCACGGCCCAGGACGGCAGGGACTTCCACGCCGGGGCGCCGGAGGGTTCCGAGCCCGCGCTGACCGCGAAGGGGCGCTGGCCCGCCGCGAGGAGACGCGCCCGGGCAGTGGGCACACCGTTGGCGAAGCAGCCCTGGAAGCCCTGGTAGGTGCCGTTCGCGTCCCACTTGAGGTACGCGTCGACGTCGCCGGACGGTCCGCCCGGGTAGGGAACCAGGTTCAGGAACGTCGACGGATCGGCCGTGACACACGAGCCGGGCTCGGCCGAGTTGATCTGGAAGACGGTCTCGCCCTCGGCGGGGATGTACGCGTCGTCGTAGACGAGCGCCTTCACGTTGTGGCTCTTCGTCGCCGCGTTGGTGATGACGAAGCCGCCGTAGGAGTGGCCGACCAGGACCACCGGGCCGGGGACGGTCGCCAGGAACGACGCCAGGGCCTGGGCGTCGGAGGCGACCCCGCGCAGCGGGTTCGGCGGGGCGTAGACCGTGTAACCGGCGTGCTGGAGGCGGCCCATGACCGCGTTCCAGCTGGAGGCGTCGGCCCACGCGCCGTGCACCAGCACGATCGTCGGCTTCTTGCCGGTGTCCGTCGCGGCGGCGGCCGGCGCCGCGGTCACCTGTGAGGCCGAGGCGAACAGGCCGACGGCGGCAACGAGCACGCAGGACGCGGCGAGCACTCGCCCGCGTGCCGTTCCCGGTCGGGGCAGCTGTCTCATGTGCTTCTCCTTCACCGGTCAGGCGGTGACGCTGCGGACGGCCTCGCGGACCAGGTCCGCGACCTTCTCGGGGTGCGCGAGCATGACCAGGTGCGAGGAGTCGACCTCGACCGTGGTCATGCCGGCGCGCTCGTAGCCGTAGCGCTCGACGTCGGGGTTGATCGTGTGGTCCGAGGACGACACCAGACCCCAGGACGGCTTGGTCTTCCAGGCCGCGACCGGGGCCGCCTCGGCGAAGGCGGCGCCGGCCAGCGGGCGCTGGGAGACGGCGAGCACCATGGCCAGGTCCGGGTCCACGTCGGCGGCGAAGATCGCGGGGAACTTGTCGATCTCGACGGTCACGTCGGTGCCGGGCTCGTCCGAGCCCTCGACCGGGAACGGCGTGTACACCAGGGCCGGGGCGAGCTCGGAGTCCGGGAACCTGCCCTGCAGTTCGCCGAGGCTCTCGCCCTCTTCCAGGGCGTAACCGGCCAGGTAGACCAGGGCCCGCACATTGTCCTCGGCGCCCGCGACGGTGATGACGGCACCGCCGTAGGAGTGACCCACCAGGACGACGGGACCCGAAACGGCGCGGACGACCGAGGCGATGTAGGCGGCGTCGCCGGTGAGGCTGCGGTTGGGCACGGCCGGGGCGAGCACCTTCAGGCCGTCGGCCAGCAGTTCGGGGATGACCCTGGCGAAGCTGGACGCGTCGGCGAAGGCACCGTGCACGAGGACGACGGTGGGTGTGGAGTCGGTCATGAGATTTCCTTGTCGGCTGTCCGGGGGCTGGGGCGGGCGGCTAGTGCGGGTCGACGCCGATGTCCGTGTCGATGTCGTATCCGGCTTCCGCGTGGTCGGGGGCGGGGTGCGCGATGTCGGTCCCCATGTCGAAGGCCGCCGTCTCGATGGCCTCCTCCAGTTCGGCTTCCTCGCGCTCGGCCCTGGTCCGGCGGTGGTGCTCGGTCAGCTGGTCCTTGAGGTGCTTCAGGCGCGGGTGGCCGTCGCGTGCGGACGGCTCGGACGGCTCGTTCGTGGTCACGCCGGCTCCCGGGTCAGCCGGTGTACAGGGCCTCGTGCAGCGTGCGCACGGCCAGGGAGATGGCGGCTTCGGCTGCGTGGGTCTCGCGCAGGGCGTTGAGCATCACGAAGTCGTGGATGATGCCCTGGTAGCGGACGGCGGTGACGGGTACGCCGGCTGCGCGGAGTTTGTTGGCGTAGGCCTCGCCCTCGTCGCGCAGGACGTCGGCTTCGCCGGTGATGATCAGGGCCGGGGGCAGGCCGGTGAGCTGTTCGGTGGTGGCGCGCAGCGGGGAGGCGGTGATCTGGGCGCGTTCGCTCTCGTC
>NZ_JBHXLU010000012.1:0-181405 GCF_042720695.1 Streptomyces sp. NPDC058457
GGCGGCCCGGGCTCCCGGCCGCCCCGCCCCTGTGTGTCACGGTCCCGCCGCGCGGCTCAGTCGAGCCAGTGCTGCCGGCCGAGGCTGATCAGCCGCATCTGCCGGGCGGCGACCTGGGCGACGCGCTCCCGCTCCGCCTCCGAGGGCTCCGGGTCCGGGGACTCCAGCGTCTCCAGGAACAGGGAGGCGGTGATGAGCATCTGGTCCACATAGAGGTGGGCGAGCATCAGCAGGTCGTCGTCGTTCCACCCCTTTGCCTCGGGGTCCTTGGCCAGCTCGGTCCTGACCTCCTCGGCGAACCGGGCGAGTTGGTCCCGGATCGCCTCCCGCACCGGCTGCACCCCGCCGTGCCGCTCCCGGGCGATGAACCTGATGTGCGCCGGATGGGCGGCCACGTAGTCGGAGATCAGCCGCACGGCACGGGTTATGCGCTCCTCGCCGGAGGTGGAGACCGTCGTGCGGACCATGGGGTGCAGGCTGCCGAGCGCCTCGTCGACCAGGGCGACACCGAGGTCGGCGGTGGAGCGGAAGTGCCGGTAGAAGGCGGTCGGGGCGACCCCGACGGCCCGGGTGACCTCGCGCAGGCCCAGGCTGCTCAGGCTCTGCTCCTCCAGCAGGGCGAGCGCCGCGTCCAGGAAGGCCTGGCGGGTCTTCTGCTTCTGGGCCTGTCGGATGCCGAGGGTGTGACTCATGTCATCCAGTTAACAACTGTTCTCCGGAATTGGAAAGCCGTGCGAGTTGCTAGACTCAAAGTCAGTGAACAACTGTTACTACAACCGTTCACCCAAATGTAACGGAGGGGGATCGATCCCATGCTGTTCCTCGTAGCCGCACTCATGCTGCTCGGCGTGGTGCTGGGCACCGTGGCCCACGCGCCGCTCGACGTCACCGCAGGACTGGCCGCCGTGATCGCCGTCTGGCTGGCCGTCTTCGCACTCCGTGAGCGCGTCGCCCGCCGCCGTCACACCTCGGCCAACTGACCTTCCGTCCCCGCTCACTTCAGGAGCTGAGCATGATGCAACTCACCGCCCCCGTCACCCCCCGCCCCCAGACCCGCACCCGCGACGCCGACGGCATGGCCGTCGCGTCCTTCATCCTGGGCCTCCTGGGCCTCCTGGTCCTGAACCTGTTCCTGGGCCCGATCGCGATCATCCTGTCCCTGGTCGCCCTGTGGCGCGGCACGGCCCGCAAGGGCCGCGCATACCTGGGCCTGGCGCTCGGCGTAGCCGACCTCGCGGTCCTGGCGATCGCCATGGAGGCCTCGAACACGGTCTCCTGGAGCCTTTAAACGGGGTCCAGGGCGGCGCGCCCCAAAGGGGCGCGGGGCTGTGTCCATTTGCGGCTCCGCCGCGTGGGCGCGACCAGCCCCGCACGGCCCGCAGTGTCCCACCGGCCCGAGCTGAACACGGTGCCCCTCGGTCCTGCGGCGGAGCCCCCCGTAGAATCGACGTCATCATGGCCTACCTCGACCACGCCGCCACGACCCCGATGCTCCCGGAGGCAGCCGCGGCCCTCACCGCGCAGCTCGGCGTCACCGGCAACGCGTCCTCCCTGCACGCCTCCGGCCGCAAGGCCCGCCGCACGGTCGAGGAATCCAGGGAGACCCTCGCGGAAGCGCTCGGCGCCCGCCCCAGCGAGGTCGTCCTCACCTCCGGCGGTACCGAGGCCGACAACCTCGCGGTGAAGGGCCTCTACTGGTCCCGCCGCGACGCCGACCCGGCCCGCACCCGGATCCTCGCCAGCCCCGTCGAGCACCACGCGGTCCTGGACGCCGTCCACTGGCTCGGCGAACACGAGGGCGCCACGGTGGAGTACCTCCCCGTCGACACCTACGGCCGGGTCCACCCCGAGGCGCTGCGCGAGGCGATCGGCCGCGACCCCGACGACGTGGCCCTCGCCACCGTCATGTGGGCCAACAATGAGATCGGCACGGTCCTGCCGATCCGCGAACTCGCCGCCGTCGCGAACGAGTTCGGCATCCCGCTGCACTCCGACGCGGTCCAGGCCTTCGGCCAGATCCCGGTGGACTTCGGCTCCTCCGGCCTCGCCGCGATGACCGTCTCCGGCCACAAGGTCGGCGGTCCGTACGGCATCGGCGCCCTGCTCCTCGGCCGTGAGTACAGCCCCGTACCGGTCCTGCACGGCGGCGGCCAGGAGCGGCATGTCCGCTCCGGCACCCTCGACGTCCCGGCGATCGCCTCGTTCGCGGTGGCGGCACGCAGCGCCGCCGAGCGCCGCGAGTGGTTCGCCCGGGAGATCGGCACCCTGCGCGACGCGCTGATCGACGCCGTCCGTACGGCCGTACCGGACGCGATCCTCGGCGGCGACCCGGTGGACCGCCTCCCGGCCAACGCGCACTTCACCTTCCCCGGCTGCGAGGGCGACTCGCTGCTCCTGCTGCTCGACGCCCAGGGCATCGAGTGCTCGACGGGCTCCGCGTGCACGGCCGGGGTCGCCCAGCCGAGCCATGTCCTGCTGGCCACCGGTACCGACCCCGACCTGGCCCGTGGCACCCTGCGCTTCTCGCTCGGCCACACCTCGACCCAGGCCGACGTCGAGGCGGTCGCGAAGGCGATCGGCCCGGTGGTGGAGCGGGCGCGGGCCGCCGGGCTCAGCTGACCGGACCGGCCGGGCCCGACCACCTCCGCGACACGCGGAATTCGCACCGAATCGGCTCCAAACAGAGCGAGTTGGGGGGTTTGCCTCCAGAGATCTCACAGTGCGTGGCCATGGGTCACCTCAGGTCGGTGTCTAGCTTCTGCTGACATGACAGACAACACTTCTGCCTCCGCGCAGACTCCTGAACCCGCCTCCCACGACGTCGACTCCGTCGACAACTCCGTGAAGCGGCGGCGCGTGCTGATCGGCGGCGCCGCCGTCGCCGCGGCCGGCGGCCTGGCGGCCGCGGGCCTCGCCTCCGCCGCCACGGCCACCGCCGAGACGAAGACCGGTGCCTCATCGGCCGCCGCGGCCGCGGCCGACGTCTGCACGCTCACCGAGGAGGTCACCGAGGGTCCGTACTGGCTGGCCGGTGCGCTCGTCCGCGAGGACATCCGGGAGGACAAGGACGGCTTCGAGGTCCAGTTCACCTTCACCGTCGTCGACCAGGCGAACGACTGTGCGCCGCTGGAGAACGCCCTGGTCGAGATCTGGCACGCCGACGCCCTCGGCGAGTACTCCGGTTACGTCGGCGGCAACCACCACACCGAGGACGACGACGGCACCTTCCTGCGGGGCGGTCAGATGACCGACTCCGACGGCCTGGTGAGCATCACCTCGATCTGGCCGGGGCACTACACCGGCCGCTGCGTCCACGTCCACATGCGGGTGCACACGGACGTGACGCTGACCGACGACTCGTACACCGGCGGCTCGATCATCCACACCGGTCAGCTGTTCTTCGACGCGGACATCAACTCCGAGGTCCAGGCGCTGTCGCCGTACTCCGACAACACCACCACGGAGACCCAGCTCGACGACGACGGCATCTACGACGGCGGCGGTGCCTCCTCCGGCCTGCTGACCCTGACCGCACTGGGTGACAGCGTCTCCGACGGGTTCGCGGCGACGCTCACCGTGGGTGTCAGCTCCTCCTGAGGCCGACGGGCCCGGAGCACCTGACACCGCAGGCCCGGTGGCCGGCCCGTCACGGCCACCGGGCCGGCCGCTCACCCGAGTGCGCGGACCAGAGCCCGGAGATCCTCGTCGGTGGCGAGGCGGTTCTCCCGGGACATCAACTGCTTCACCTGATCGAGCAGTTGGTCCAGGGCGGCGGGCGGCAGCTCGATGCCCAGGGCTGCCGTCCGGTCGGCCAGGGTGTACGGGCCGCTGTCCGGGGTGAAGGGGATCCGGCGCTCGTTGCCGACCAGGGACGGCTCCACGCAGTTGTGGAGCAGCGGGTCGACGGCCGTCTCCTGGGTGATGAAGTCCAGGCCGCCCCAGCAGAAGGCGTCCGGGCCGGTGACCGGGTGGTTCCAGGCGGTCCGGTAGCCCGTCAACTCCGCACCGAACCGGGAGAGTTCGGTGAGAGTCTCGGTACGAATGCCGGTGCGGACGCCGTAGACGGCCTCGAAGGCCAGTGCCGTGGCGGCGAGATCGGCGTTGCCGGGGCCGCCGCAGTAGCCGTTGACCGACAGTTCGACGGCGCAGGCGCCGGCCCGGACGGCGGCGACCGCGCAGCCGACGGCCAGTCCGAAGGTGTTGTGCGGATGCAGACCCACCGCCACGTCCGGCGCCAACTCCCGCGTTCGGTGCACGAGATGGCCGTACGCCTCGGGGCTCAGCGCGCCCGGCCCGTCGAAGAGGGTCAGCTCGCCGGCCCCGGCCCCGGTGAGCGCCGCGACGGTCGTGGCGTGGTCCTCCTCCGTCAGGTACGACACCATCAGCATCGGGGCGATCACGTCCACGCCGAGGGAGCGGGCGTACTCAATGAGCAGTGCGGCCCGGTCCAGTACGGCGGTGCGGTCGCGCGGGGTGTCCGGGGTGCGCCACTCCTCGCCCCGCCACGCGGCCGCGTACACGTCGGGCCGGTAGAGCAGCGCCGTCTCGCCGAAGCCCTGCACCCACACCTGCACGGCGTCGTAACCGGCCCGCGCGGCCCGGTCGATGTCGTCCGTCGAGCGCATCAGCGGGCAGATCACCCGGCACTCCGGGTTCTCGCCCTTGACCAGGTCCACCTCCGCCTTCAGCACGTCCTCGGCGCGCCCGCCGGGTCCTGCGGTGACCACCTCCGGTACCCCGGTCGCGACCACCCGCCGCAGGAACGCCCGCTTCGCCCCGGCCGGGGCCGTGACGCCCGGCAGGGTCTCCAGGGAGCGCAGGGTCGCGTCCCGCAGCCGGACCGTCCCGGGCAGCGAACCCACCACGTCGGTACGGCGGTTGAGCGGGCTCACCGACCAACGGCCGGGCTCGTGGGCGCCGGGCGCCCGCCGGGCGGCGAGCTCGGCGCGGAAGCGGTCGATCTCCTCCGGGGTGAAGACGGGGGGTTTCCGCACAGGGGTCCTCCAGGTTCTTCGCGTACGCCCCATACAAGCCCTCTGTCGACACACTTGGCAAGAAGACGCCAAGGATCCGTGCATCAAAGGTCTCATGTTTACTTTGTGTCGACACTTGGCTATGACTGTCGGCAGGCTCCGAACCCCCATGGAGGGAGGCTCCTGTGCTTCAGGACACGCCAGACCACTCGCTCAGTGCCCGTTCCGGGCGGCTCGCCGGCAAGGTCGCCGTCATCGGCGGCGCCGGAAGCGTCGGCCCCGGCTGGGGCAACGGCCGTGCCGCCGCCGTGCTCTTCGCCCGCGAGGGCGCCACCGTCCTGCTGACCGACCGTGACAAGGACGCGCTGGAGGTGACCGCGGACCAGATCCGCGCCGAGGGCGGCACGGTCCGCACCGACCTCCTGGACGTCACCGAACCCGATGCCGTCCAGGCCTACTTCACCGATGCGGCCGCCCGGACCGGCCGCATCGACATCCTGGTCAACAACGTGGGCGGCTCCCGGCCGGGCGGGGCCGCCGAACTGAGCCTCGCGGACTGGGAGAGCCAGCTGCGGACCAACCTCACCAGCTCCTTCCTCGCCTGCAAGCACGTCATCCCGGTCATGCGGCAGGGCGGGGGAGGGGCGATCGTCAACACCGCCTCCTGCTCCGGGCTGCGCTGGACCGGGGCCGCGCAGGTCGGGTACGCGGCGGCCAAGGCGGCGGTCATCCAGCTGTCCAGGGTGACGGCCGTCCAGTACGCGCCGGACGGCATCCGCGTCAACACCGTCGTCCCGGGGCAACTGCACACCCCGATGGTCGAGGCCCGGCTGGCCGGGCAGCGTGCGGGCGGGGACGTGGCGAAGCTGCTCGCCCAGCGCCGGGCCCGGATCCCGCTCGGCTTCATGGGGGACGGGCGGGACACGGCGTACGCCGCGCTGTTCCTGGCCTCCGACGAGGCGCGGTTCGTCACCGGCACCGAGATCGTCGTCGACGGCGGAATGACGGCGCGCTGTGACTGAACCCGCCGGGACCGCCCCGCCCCGCACGCCTCCACCCCGGGCCCCTTCGCCGGGCTGCCCGCCGCCGCATCCCGCGCCCCGGGTGCCGAAGCTCCGCCTGCCGCCGGGCAGTTGTGACGCCCACTGCCATGTCTTCGGGCCCGCCGGCGTCTTCCCGTACGCGCCGGAGCGCACCTTCACCCCGCTGGACGCGCCCAAGGAACAACTCCGGGCTCTCCACGCCCACCTGGGCCTGACGCGGGCGGTGGTCGTGCAGTCGTCCTGCCACGGCCACGACCACCGGGTGCTGCTGGACGCCCTCGCGGCCGGGGAGGGCAGGATCCGGGGGGTGGCCCTGATCGGTGAGGCGACCGGCCGGGCCGAGGCCGAGGAACTGCACCGGGCGGGCGTACGGGCCTTCCGGCTCAACTTCCTGCCGCATCTGCGGAGCCGGCCCACCAGTGCGGAGATCGACGCCGTGCTGGAACGCGTGGACGGCCTCGGCTGGGCCGCCCAGCTCCATGTACGGGGCGAGGACCTGCCGGGCCTGGAGGACGTCGTACGCGCCCTGCCCGGCCGGGTGGTGATCGACCACATGGGCCGGGTCGACCTCGCGGCGGGCCGGGACGGTCCGGCGGTGCGCAGTCTGCGCGGACTGCTCGACACGGGGGCGGTGTGGGTCAAGGTGAGCGGGGTCGACCGGGTTTCCGTACCGGGGCCGCCGTACACCGACGCCGTCGAACTCGCCGCGGAACTGGTCGCGTACGCGCCCGAACGGGTGGTGTGGGGCACCGACTACCCACACGTCAACATCACCGGCGCACCCCCGGACGACGGCCTCTTGGTCGACCTCCTAGAGACCATCGCCCCCGACTCCGCCCACTTGCGCCGGCTGCTGGTGGACAACCCGTCCGAACTCTTCGACTTCGAGCCGATTCAGTGAACGCGCCCGCAGGTGAGGCGCCCCAAAGGGGCGGGGCGGTGTCTGATGTGCGGCTGCCGCCGCGTGGGCGCGACCAGCCCCCACGGAGCCGCACCCAACCGACAACCCGCCTTTCCGGCCTCCCCAGCGAAGCGCCTAGTGTCGCCAGAGATGCCAGATATTTCGATTGCAGATGTCTTGAAGGCCGAAAGTGTCGACAGTATGGTCCCGGATGAAACGCGTGAGGAGACGGCCATGCACCAGCTGCCCCAGGGCACCCTCATCCGGCGCGGCGACGCGGCCTACGAACGGGCCCGTCTCGACGCCGTCTGGAACGAACGCAAACCCGACCGGCACCCCGACGTCATCGCGCTCGCGGAAAGCGAGTCGGACGTCGTCGCGGCTGTCCGGCTGGCCCGCGCCGAGGGATGGCGGATCGGCATCCGCTCCGGCGGGCACAGCTGGATCGGCAACGGCGTCCGCGACGGCGGGATGCTGCTCGACCTCTCGCGCCTGACGGAGGTGACCGTCGACCCGGCCACCCGGACGGCGACCGCACAGCCGGCGGCCACCGGACCCGCCCTGCTCGAAGCCGCCGCCCCGCACGGCCTGTTCTTCCCCACCGGCCACGCCCCGACCGTCGGCCTCGGCGGCTTCCTGCTCGGCGGCGGCTACGGCTGGGACTCCCGCCACCTCGGCCCGGCCTGCCTGGGCATCCGGGCCGTGGACGTCGTCCTCGCCGACGGCACCCTGGTGCACGCCACCGACGCGAACCACCCCGCCGTGCTGTGGGCGGCGCGCGGCAGCGGCCCCGGCTTCTTCGGGGTCGTCACCCGCTTCCACCTCGACCTGCACCCGGCGCCGAAGCGGCTGCTGCGCACCCTCCACAGCTATCCCCTGGGCCTGCGGGACGAGGTGCTGGCCTGGGCGTACGACATGCTCGAACTGCTCCCGAAGGAGGTGGAGTTCTCGGCCAAGGTCGGCTTCGTGGAGGGCCTCGACCGGCACACCGTGTCGGTCACCGCGACCGCCTTCGCCCAGGACGGCGACTCCGACCCGCTCGCGCTGCTGGAGACCGCGCCCTTCCGGGCCGAAGCGCTGCGCGCGGTCGGGAGCGCCCGGACGAGCATGGCCGAGCTGTACGGGCACGCCGACCGGATGACCCCGGCCGGGATGCGCTGGGCGCTCGACGGGATCTGGACCGACGAGCCGGTCGACAAGGTCCTGGACGCGGCCCGGCCGCTGTTCGACTCGACGCCCGGCACCACCAGCCATGTCCTGTGGATGCTGTGGGGCGGCTTCCCGGAACGCCCCGACGCCTGCTGGTCCAGCCAGGCCAAGCTCTACCTCTCGCCCAACGCGGGCTGGACGGACCCCGCCGAGGACCTCCGCCACGAGCGGTGGGCACACGGTGAACTCGCCGCGATCCAGCACCTGTCGAAGGGGCTGCAGTTCTCCGACAACAACGTCGCGGACCGCTTCGACCACGGGCTCAGCCCGGCCAACGCGTCCCGCCTGGAGGAGATCCGGGGCGCCTACGACCCCGACGGCCTGTTCCGCACCTACCTGACCCCCGCCGAGTCCACCACCGCCTACGCCGCCGCGGGCCCCGCGCGGACGCATTGACCTTCTTCTCAAGGAGAGCCGTTCCATGCACACTTCGAGAATCCCGCGGCGCCGCGCCCTCGTCCTGCTGACCGCCCTGACCGCCACCGTCTCGCTGACCGCCACCGCCTGCGGCGGCGACTCGGCCGCCGGCAGCCAGACCGCCGACGGCAAGGCGAAGATCACCGTGCTGCGCTCCAACGGCGCCATCTTCGAGCCGCTCTACATAGCCGAGCAGCAGGGCTACTTCAAGGACGCGGGCCTGGACGTCACCATCAAGGCCGGCGCCCAGGACACCTCGCAGAACGCGCCCTCCGTCCTCAACGGCGAGGCCCAGTTCGCGATGACGGACAGCTCCGGCTTCCTCAAGGGCGTGGCCTCGGGCATGGGGATCCGGATCGTCACCGGCCTCCAGTCCGCGACGACGAAGACCGACCCCACCGACGGACTGCTGGTCAAGAAGGACAGCGGGATCACGTCGTTCAAGGACCTGGAGGGCAAGACCGTCGGTCTCTCCGCGCTCGGCGGCACCATCCAGTTCATCTGCGAGTACCTGACCCAGCAGGCCGGCGGCGACCCCTCGAAGATCAAGTTCGTTGCCCTGCCGACGACTTCGCTCACGGATGCCGCCAAGTCCGGGAAGACGGACGCGGTGTACTCCTTCGGACCGTTCTACTTCGCCGGCAAGGACAGCGGGCTGCGCACCATCGGCAACGGCATGAACGACCTGCCCGGCATGGTCCAGGGTCTGCTGTTCTCCAGCCAGAAGTACCTGTCGTCCAACGGCGACACCGCCGAGAAGTTCATCGACGCCGTCGCCAAGGCCATCACCTACGCCGACGAACACCCCGACGCCGTACGGGCCATCGACAAGAAGTACACACAGGTCGACGCCGGCTTCATCGACGCGCACGACACCAACTACTACGACAAGAACCTGAACAGGACGATGATGCGCACGGTGATCACGAAGATGCACGAGTTCGGCCTGCTCGACAACGAGCCCAAGGACGACGACGTGTACTGGGACCAGGCACCCGTGGTGACCTCGTGAAGGTCCGCCTCCTCCAGATCGGCGCGCTGATCGGCGTGGTGGTGCTGTGGGCGCTCGTCGCCGCGGTGGACGTGGTGAGCGCGACGGCGCTGCCGGGACCCGCCGCGGTCGCCGGTGCCCTCGGCGACCTGCTCGGCAGCGGGACGTACTGGCAGGCCGTCGGCGACACCCTGGACGGCGCGGTCCTCGGGCTCGCGGCGGCCGTCGCCGTCGGCATCCCGGTCGGCCTGGTGACCGGGGTGTACGCGGCGGCCGAGGAGTCCTCCCGGCTGCTGGTCGAGATCCTGCGCTCCTTCCCGGTCATCGCCCTGCTCCCGGTGTTCCTGCTGGTCCTCGGCTCGACCCCGGGCATGAAGGCCACGGTCGTCTTCATCGCCTGCGTCTTCCCGATCCTGCTGCAGTCCCAGTACGGCGCCCGGAGCGTGACCCCGTCCGTCCACGAGACCGTGCGCGGCTACCGCATCCCACGCCTGCTCCGCTTCCGCCGGGTGATCCTGCCGGGCGCCGTCCCCTCCGTGATGACCGGACTGCGGCTCGCAGCCACCACCTCCGTCCTGGTCGCCATAGGCGTCGAGGTGCTCACCACGCTCCCCGGCATCGGCCACATGATCATGGAGTCGCAGCAGGCCGGCGCCTCGGACCGGGCCTACGCCTACATCCTCACGGCCGGCGCGATCGGCTACTCGATCACCCTGCTCGCCCAGTACGCCGAGCGACGGCTGCTGCGCTGGCGGCCCCCGGTCCGGGCGGGGGAGGCGACATGACCCGTCGCATCCTCCGCCACCTCTGGCTCCCCGTCCTGGTGTTCGTGATCCTGCTGGTCTCGACAGCGGGCAGCACCAGCTTCTACTTCCCGCCCCTCACCACCGTCCTGCACACCCTGTGGGACCAGCTCGCGGGCGGCGGCCTCCTCGACGACCTCTGGTTCAGCCTCCGCAACATCGTCCTCGGCCTGGCCCTCGCCACCGTCGTGGGCGTCGGCGCCGGCCTGGTGATCGGCGAGGTCCGCACCCTGCGCCTGGCCCTCGGTCCGCTCCTCGACTTCGCCCGCGCCACCCCGACCGTGGGCTTCGTGCCGGTCATCATCCTGACCCTGGGCATCGGCTCGGGCCCCAAGGTCTTCCTGATCTTCCTCGGCTCGCTCTGGCCGATCCTGCTCAACACCATCGCCGGGGTGGGCCAGATCAACCCCGCCGTCCACGAGACGTCCCGCGGCTACCGCGTCCCCTGGCACCTCCAGCTCCGCCGGGTGGTCCTCCCGGGCGCCCTGCCGCAGGTCTTCGCGGGCATCCGGGTCGCCCTGTCCATCGCCGTCGTCCTCATGGTCGTCAGCGAGATCTACGGCTCGCCGATCGGCCTCGGCAACTTCATCCTGCAGAGCGGATCGAGCTTCCACGTCGCCGAGACCTGGGCCGGCACCCTCCTCATCGGCGTCCTCGGCTACGGCCTGAGCGTGCTGCTCCTGCTCTGCGAGCACGCTCTGCTGGGCTGGTACCACCAGCGGGCCCCCAGGGCGCGCCGTACGCCCACCCCGCCCACCTCGCCCACCGCGCCCATCGAGAAGAAGAGCAACGGAGTGGTCGTATGACCCGCGGATCCGCCCTCCACGTCGAGGACCTCTGCATGACCTTCGGCCGGGGCGGCCCGCAGGAGCACCGGGTGCTCGCCGGGCTGAGCCTGCGGGTGGACCCGGGGGAGTCCGTGTGCGTCGTCGGCCCCTCCGGCGCCGGGAAGACCACCCTGCTGCGCTGCCTGGCCGGACTCACCCCGCCCACCTCGGGCACCGTCCGCTACGGCGACCAGCACCTGACCGGGCCGCACGCCGACATCGCCGTGGTCTCCCAGGACTACCGCGGCTCCCTGCTGCCCTGGATGCGGGTGTGGGACAACGTGGCCTTCCCGCTCCAGGGGCGGGGCGTGAAGAAGGCCGCGCGCAAGGCGACCGCGCTTGAGTGCCTGGACGCCGTCGGCCTCGCGGACGTCGGCGACAAGTACCCCTGGCAGCTCTCCGGCGGTATGCAGCAGCGCGTCGCCATCGCCCGCGGCCTCGCCTACGACGCCCCGGTGCTGCTCATGGACGAGCCGTTCGGGTCGGTCGACGCCCAGTCCCGGTTCGACCTGGAGGACCTGACCCTCCAGCTGCGCCGCCGCCTCGGCATCACCGTCGTCGTGGTCACCCACGACATCGACGAGTCCGTCTACCTCGGCGACCGCGTGATCGTGCTCGGCGGCCGCCCCACGGCCGTACTCGACACCCTGACCGTCCCGTTCGGCACCGACCGCGACCAGCTCACCACCCGTGCCGACCCGCGCTTCGCGGAACTGCGCACCAGAGTGCTGGCCCGGATCCGCGGCGAGCGCCTCGACCAGGACGCCGAGCCGGCCCACAACTGACCCACCAGACCACCGAGCAGGGGGGCGTGCGCCCGCGGGCGCCACGCGTGGCTCACCCCTGCCCGCGCATCCCCCGTGTCGCCGACCGGCGATGCCCCCTGCGCACAAACACCGGAAGACAAAGGAGTTCACCGTGCTGCCCACCAACAGGACCGACGACGAGCAGACCTCGTCCGTCACCGACCTGCTCGACCGTCCCGTCGCCAACCGGGCCCGCCCCCGCGCCCTCATCGTCGCGGTGGCCGCCGCCCTCGCCCCCACCCTGCTGGCCCCCGCCACCGCACAGGCGGCCAGTACGAAGAAGGCCAAGAAGGCCAAGGCGACCACGATCACCGTCGGCTCCGACGAGACCCTCACCCTCACCGAGACCACCACCGCGACCGAGCTGGTGATCGAGGAGGGCGGTGTCATCACCGTCGACGACGGCTACAGCCTCACCCTCACCGTCAACGGCGTGGAGACCGGCAGCGAACTCGCCGCGCTCACCGACGGATACGGCGGCGTCGCCACCGCCATCGCGGCCGGCACCTACACCGGCACCATCGTGCTGAACGTCGCCGAGGCCACCGACGTCGCCTACTCCACCCTCACCTTCCCCTTCCGCCAGGCCATCTACGTCGACGCCGACGGAGTGGACGAGGACAAGTCCGTCCCCTCCGACGTGATGGACGGCACCGTCACCGACACCGGGGCCTCGGACATCACCCTGCTCTCCAACGGCGAGGCCTTCAACGGCGTCTACGTCGCCGGCGGCAGCTACACCCTCACCGACCCGACCATCGCCTTCGACGGCAACGGCCGCTGCGACTTCGTCGGCTACGGCGCCGCCGTGGTCGGCACCGGCTCGGGCACCACCCTCGTCCTCGACGGCGCGAACATCAGCAACGTGGGAGTGGTCCGTACGGCGGTGATCGCCGACGCCACCGCCAACGTGATCGTCAAGAACTCCACCATCAAGTGCGCCGACGGCGTCGTCCCCGCCGAGTACCCGGCCGCCGGCACCGGCGACACCAAGTACATGATCACCGTGCCGTGGATGCTGGGCATCTCCGGCAACGTGCGCGCCACCAACCTGCTCGGCGCGAGCACCAAGGCCTCGTACATCAACTCCTCGATCTCCTCGGAGAAGTGGGGCGCCCTGTCGGTCGACGGCGGCAGCTACTGCACCCTCACCGCCATCAACAGCACCATCGCCAACACCGGCGGCCAGGGCTACGGCAGCTACGCCATCGGCAACGTCACCGAGCACTTCCTCGGCTGCACCTTCGACGTCGGCGACTACGCCCTCATCCACTGGGGTGCCTCGGCGCACTACGGCGACAGCACCAAGGACGCGGTCTCGGACCTCAACGACTCCCTCTCCCTCGGCCTCACCTCGGCCGAACTGGACGACCTCCCGGTCCAGTCGACCACCATCGACGCGGGCCGCTTCATGGTCATGTGGTACGCGGCGGGATCGGTGGCCATCGACGGCGGCACCCAGGTCACCACCGGTGAGACCACCTTCATGTGCAAGGCGGTCGCGGGCACCGTCACCGTCGACGGCTCCGACGGCGCCACCGTCACCACCGGCAACGGAGTCCTCTTCCAGCTGATGGACACCGACCGCCCGAGCAGCGTCACGGTGTCCGGCAAGCCCTGGTCCAGCGAGACGACCGGCACCTACACCGAGCCGACCGGCTCCCCGACCAAGTCGTCGAGCTGGGTCACCACCAGCTCGCAGTCCACGGACGCGAAGGGCACCTTCACCGACATCGCCCTGACCGGCGACTTCTACAACTCGGTCTGGGGCGGCGGCAACGCGAGCCTCCAGGGCCAGAACCTCACCCTCTCCTTCACCCGCACCACGGTCGAGGGCGTCATCTCGGCGAGCACGGCCAAGCACAGCGTCTCCACGATCACCAAGACGGAGTACCGCGAGATCAGCGAGGTCACCAACACCCCGAGCGCGGTGGTCAACAACGGCGTCCTGGTGACCCTGGGCGAGTCCTCGACCTGGACGGTGACGGGCACGTCGTACCTCAGCGCCCTCACCCTGGCCTCGACCGCGTCGATAACGGCCCCGACCGACCGGACGGTGACCCTGACGGTCGACGGAACGGCGACCACCATCACGCCGGGCAAGAGCTACACGGGCGCCTTGACCCTGACGGTGTCGTAAGTAGACCAACAGAAGAGAGCCGGCCCCCGGGGAAGGATGCGAACCGAATCCCGGGGGCCGGAGCTTTTGAACGGAGGGCCTTGGCTCAACTGGGGGCGAGCGTCCCTACCTGCTTGGGGGCGCGGGGCTGCATTGAATCTGCGGCTGCCGCCGCGTGGGCGCGACAAGCCCCCACGCACCCGCACCCGGCAAACAGCCCTTACGCCCCGATCATGTTGTATCCCCCATCAGCCACCAAGAAGCCCCCGGTGATGTGCCCGGCATCCTCGGTCGCCAGAAACAGCGCCGCCCCCGCCAACTCCTCCGGCCCCGGAATCCGCCCCATGGGCGTATTGGCCCGCAACACATCCCCCCGCCCGCTCTTCCAGTCCTCGCGCCCCAGCGTCGCCGCGGTCTCGATGAACCCCGGCGCGAAGACGTTCACCCGCACCCTCGGCGCGAACGCATGCGCATAGGACTTGGTCAGGCCGATGATCCCGTACTTCGCGGCAGCGTACTGCGGCGCCCGCGCGCTGCCCCGCACCACCACCGTCGACCCGATGTTCACGATCGCCCCGCCCCCCTCCTGCTCCAGCATCCGCCCCCCGAACTCGTGCGTGCACAGCAGCGTGCCCTTGATGTCGACGCCGAGCACATGGTCGATGGACTCCTCCGTGATGTCCCGCCAGGACATCTGCTCACGGGCGACGTCCCCCACGTTGTTGACCGCCACGTCCAGCCGTCCGAAGTGCGCCCACACCTCCTCCGCGAGCCGGGTGATCTGGGCGTGCTCGGAGATGTCGGCCTGCACGACGAGAGCCTTGCGGCCGAGCGCGGTCACGCGCTCGGCGGTCGCCTCGGCCCCCTCGCGGGAACCGCGGTAGTGGACGGCGACATCGGCCCCCTCCCGCGCCGCCCGCACCGCGATCTCGGCACCGAACCCGGTACCGGCACCGGTGACGAGCACGGTCTTCCCGGCGAATCGTTCGAACACGGCGGTCATAAGGCCTCCCAAGCCTCGAAGGTCATCGTGGGTCGGAACTCAGACGAGCGTCCGCCCGCCGTCGACGTACAGCACCTGTCCGGTGACGAACGCCGCGGCATCGGACGCGAGGAAGAGCACGGGCCCGGTCAGGTCGGCGGGCCGGCCCAGCCGGCCCGCGGGGACGAGGGACTCCAGGGACGCCCGGACCCCTGGCCCGGCGAGGTACTCACGCGTGAGGCCGGTCTCGGTGTAGCCGGGCGCGACCGCGTTGACGGTGACCCCGCAGGCCGCCCACTCCCTGGCCATGACCCGCATCAACTGGTCGACGCCTCCCTTGGTCGCCGCGTACGGCGCGTGGTTGGCGTGGGCCAGCAGCCCCGACACGGACGAGAGGTAGACGACCCGCCCGTACCCGGCCGCCACCATCACCCCGCCCACGGCCCGCCCCAGCCAGAACGCGCTGTCGAGGTTGACCGCGGTGATCCGCTCCCACACCTCGTCCGGGGTGTCGAGCACCGGCCGCCGGTCGTTCACCCCGACCGCGTGCACGAACACGTTGATGCCGCCGAGCATGTGGACCGCCTGTTCGACAGCGTTCCGGCAGGCGTCCGCCGAAGTCAGGTCCGCGGACAGCCCCTTGACGGAACCGGGCCCCGCCGACGCGGCCACCTCGGCCACCTTGCGCTCGTCGACGTCCAGGACGACCACCGTCGCCCCCGCCCCGGCGAACCCGTCCGCGACCGCCGCACCGATCCCGCCCGCCCCGGCGACCAGCGCCCGGGTCCCCGTGAAGTCCCATGTCGTCCGCATGCTTCGGACGGTAGGTCACCGCAGCGATTTGTGTCCACACTTTGCGCACCTATTGACGATCAGACGGGCTCAAGACAGGCTGTCTGTCGACAGTTGAGGGAGGTCTGATGAAACTGGTGACGTTCTACGACGGACTGGACGACGGACTGGTGGGCCGACTCGACGGAGACACCGTCGTGGAACTGGAAGTGCCCTCCACCCGCGCCTGGTTCGAGCGGGAGGGCCAGGTCGCCGAGACGGGGCGGACGTTCGTGCTCGCCGACGTCCGGCTGCGCGCGCCGATCGTGCCGAGGAAGTTCTTCCACACCGCCGGCAACTTCCGGGAGCACCACGAGGACCTGGCCCGCGTGGACTGGTCCCACCCCGTCAACAAGGGGATCGTCTTCTTCCAGAACGTCGACGCGATCATCGGTCCGGACGAGCCCGTCGTGTACCCGGCGAACCTCACCCGGGAACTCGACTACGAACTCGAACTCGCCATCGTCATCGGCAAGCCGGGCCGCTTCTTCTCCGCCGAACAGGCCGTCGAGCACATCGCCGGCTATGTGGTCTTCAACGACATCACCGCGCGGGACATCCAGCGCCGGGAGATGGAGTCGGGGGTCTTCTCCTTCTCCAAGGCCATCGAGACCTTCTGCCCCGTCGGCCCGTACATCGTCACCGCGGACGAGATCGACGACCCGCACGCCCTGGACATGGAGCTCAGGGTCAACGGCGACGTGCGCCAGAAGTCCAACACCGGCCGGATGTCGGTCTCCATCCCGCAGCTGGTCGCCTACCACTCCCCGCAGACCTACAGCGCGGGCGACCTCGTCACCACCGGCACCGTCGCGGGCGTGGCCGCGAGCACCGAGGACCCGTTCGCCAACTACCTCAAGCCCGGTGACGTGGTCGAGGCCGAGATCGAGGGCCTGGGCGTGCTGCGCAACCCGGTGGTCTCCTGGAGAGAGGCGTACGGCGAGGCCGAGCCCCCCGCCGGGCACTGGGCGTGATCGGCAGATGCGCCTCGCCCGACTCGCCGGCCGTACCGTCCTGCTGACCCCGGACGGCGCCATCGACGTACCGGCCGCCTTCGCCGCCGACCCCTTCGCCCGCTGGGACGACCTGCGCCTGTGGTCCGCCGCCGCGACCGGCGCCCGCCCGTACGACGAGGCCGAGCTGGAGCCCCCGGTGGCGGCCCCCCGCCAGATCTTCGCTGTCGCCCTCAACTACCGCCCGCACACCGCCGAGGCGGGGTACGCGGAGCCCGAAGTCCCGCTCGTCTTCACCAAGTTCGCCACCTGCCTCACCGGCCCGCACACCACGGTCACGCTGCCGCCCGGCCATGTCGACTGGGAGCTGGAACTGGTCGCCGTCATCGGCCGGGAGGCCCATCGGGTACCGGAGGAGAAGGGCTGGGAACCGGTCGTCGCGCTCACCGTCGGCCAGGACCTCTCCGAGCGGATCAGCCAACTCGCAGGCAGGCCCGCCCAGTTCTCGCTCGGCAAGTCCTACCCCGGCTTCGGCCCCGTCGGCCCCGCACTCGTCAGCCTGGACGAGGTCGACGACCCGGACGACCTGGAGCTGACCTGCGAGCTGAACGGCGAGACCGTCCAGCACGACCGCACCGCCAACATGATCTTCCCGATTCCCGAACTGGTCGCCCACATCAGCCGGTTCTGCACGCTCCTCCCCGGTGACCTGATCTTCACCGGCACCCCGGCGGGGGTGGGCAACCGCCGGGTCCCGCAGCGCTTCCTGACCCCGGACGACGAACTGGTCAGCAGAATCGGGGGAGTCGGCGAGATGCGGCACCGCTTCTGGAGGCCGAGGAACCCATGACCAGCACGCTCTTCACCGACGTCCACGTCTTCGACGGCACGGGCCGCGAGCCGTTCCCCGCGCAGGTCCTGGTCGAGGGCAACCGCATCACCGCGGTCGCCGAGCGCATCTCCCGCGACCGGACCGCAGAGGCCCGGGTGATCGACGGGGGCGGCGGCACCCTGCTCCCCGGACTCGTCGACGCCCACACCCACCTCGGCTTCGGCTCCACCGTCGAGCACCTCTCCCGCCGCCGCGACGAGCCCGACGAGGAGAAGGCCCTGCTCGTCGCGCACGCCGGCCGGGTCCTCCTCGACCACGGCATCACCAGCGCCTACTCCGGCGGCAACCGGCTGCCCCGCACGGAGGTCGCCGCCCGCAAGGCCTTCGCCGAGGGCTGGATGCCAGGACCGCGCCTCAAGGCCGCCTCCTGGGAGGGCAGCGCCGGCATGGTCGAGCCGGGTGTCTACGACTTCCCGGGCATCGACGGCCGTGCCTCCGCCCCGGAGTCGGTCGCCCGGTTCGTCGCCGACATGGCCGAACTCGGCGTCGACATCGTCAAGTTGTCCCTCTCCGGCGAGAGCGCCGTCGTACAGGGCACGTCCCGGATCGTGCAGTTCACCGACGAGGAGGTGGCCGCCGCCGCGCACACCGCCGAGAAGCACGGCGTCTGGCTCACCGCGCACGCGCACGCGGCCGAGTCGGTCAAGATGGCCGTACGGCACCGCATCCGCGCCGTCTACCACTGCACCTTCGCCGACGAGGAGGCCCTCGACCTCCTCCAGGCCGCCCGCGACCGCGTCTTCGTCGCCCCGACCCCGGGCATCATCCACGCCAACCTCTTCGAGGCCGGCAGCGAGCCCGAACCCGGCATGGAGGTCGAGGCCACCCGGGATGCCGTGTGCGCGGTCGTACCCGAACTCGTGGCGCGCGGCATCCGGGTCGTCCCCGGCGGCGACTACGGCTTCGCCTGGAACCCGGTCGGCCGCAATCTGCGGGACCTGGAGCTCTTCGTGGACTGGTTCGGCTTCACCCCGGCCGAGGCGCTGCGCGCGGCCACCGGGTACGGCGGCCAGGTGATGGGGATGGGGGAGGAGCTGGGGCTGGTCCGGGAGGGGTATCTCGCGGACCTGGTGCTGGTCGACGGCGATCCGCTGGCCGACATCCGGATCCTCCAGGACCGCGACCGACTACGGGTGATCATGAAGGACGGCGTGCTGCACAAGGCGACCGGGTGATCAGGACCGTCAGGACCATCAGGGCCACGATCGGCGCGGGGCGGCTGGCGGGGGAGTACGACGGCGAGACCGGCGTCTTCCGGGGCGTCCCCTTCGCCGAGCCGCCGGTCGGAGACCTCCGCTGGCGGCCCCCGCGTCGGCCCGCGCCCTGGGACGGCGAGCGCCGGGCCGACGCCTTCGGCCCGGCGCCGCTGCAGCCCCAGCCGCCCCGCGACTCGATCATGTACCACACCAACTTCGCCGACCGGCGGGCGCTGGTGATGAGCGAGGACTGCCTCTACCTGAACGTGTGGACCCCGGACCCGGCGCCGGGCGCCCGGCTGCCCGTGATGGTGTGGATCCACGGCGGCGGCAACCGTTACGGCCACGGCGGCCAGGAGATCCACCACGGCCGTGCGCTGGCCCGGCGCGGCCTGGTCGTCGTGACCCTCAACCACCGGCTCGGCGCCCTCGGCTTCCTCGCCCACCCCGAACTCGCCGCCGAGGACGACCTGGGCGCCTCCGGCAACTACGGGCTGCTCGACATCGTCGCCGCGCTGACCTGGGTACGCGAGAACATCACGGCGTTCGGCGGCGACCCCGACCGGGTCACCCTCGCCGGCAACTCCGCCGGCGCCGCCCACGTCTGCCACCTCATGGCCGCCCCGGCCGCCCGGCACCTCTTCCACGCGGCCGTCGGCCAGAGCGCCTCCGGCATCGGCCGGGCCGAGGGGCCGCTGCCGGACCGGACCGCCGCGCAGAAGCAGGGGCTGCGCTGGGCGGAGGACCGCGGCCTCGACGTGCTGCGCCGCCTGGACGGCGTCGAACTCGTCCTCAAGGGCCACTTCGGACCGGTCGTCGACGGCCGGGTCCTCACCGAACCGAGCGACGGCGTCTTCGGCACCGCCCGCCAGCACGCCGTACCCCTCCTCGTCGGGACCAACGACGACGAGGGCTCGGTGTACGCCTCGCTGGACATCCTGCGCCGGCTGCCCGTCGAGCCCGGCACGGACGCCGTGTACCCGCTGCGGGACGGCGACGAAGTCCGCCGTACGGCACGGCGGTTCACGGGGGAGAGCCGGTTCGCCTACCCGGTGTGGCACTGGGCGCGGACCCACGCGGCCGTCGCACCCACCTGGATGTACCGCTTCACCCGGACCCCGCCGCTGCCTCCCGGACTTCCGCTCGCCCCGCCCCGCGACGGGCTCCCCGGCTACGGCGCCCACCACACCGCCGAACTGCCCTACGCGCTCGACACGTTGACGGCCCGCGCCTGGCCCTGGACCGACGCCGACCGGGAGCTGGCCCGCACCATGGCCGACACCTGGGCGCGCTTCGTCACCGACCACGACCCGGGCGGCGGGTCGCTACCCGCCTGGCCGGAGTTCACGGGGGAGAGGGCGATGGTGTTCGGCGGCGACACCGTCGAGGTCGGTCCGGTCCGACGGCTCGACGCCCTACGGCTGTTGGACCGCGCGCCCCGCCCCCTGCTCGACTGAACGGAAGGATCCGCATCCCATGGCACGACTCCCCGGCACCGAAGGCAGCGGCGAGATCGCCGACCGCGTCCGCGCCCGGCGCGGCGGCAGTCTGCATCCGCTCGACCGACTGCTGCTGCACAGCCCGCCGGTGGCCGACGGCTGGAACAGCCTGCTCGGCGCCGTACGGGAGCGGATGTCGCTGCCCGCCGACCTCCGGGAACTGGTCATCCTGCGGATCGCGGTCCTCAACCGGGCGCCGTACGAATGGGCGGCGCACGAGCCGGAGGCACGGCGGGCCGGGGCGGACGACGGGCAGCTGGCCGAAGTGCGCAAGGAGAAGCCGGAGTTCGAGGGACGCATCGCGCGGGTCATCGCCTACACCGACGCGCTGACCCGGGACGTCGAGGTCCCGGACCCGGTGTTCGACGCCCTGCGCGCCGACTTCGACGAGACCGGGCTCGTCGAACTGACGGCGACCGTGGCGGTGTACAACATGGTGTCCCGGTTCCTGGTCGCGCTGGACGTCCAGCCCTAGACGGCTGTCGACAGACAGGCGGCGACCGGTGTTCTGGGCGGCTCCGGGGTGCGATAGTGTCGACACCGATGGATCCGCTGTGAACCCGGCACCGGGCCGGGCACGGACCGGGAGGCCGCCGGATGACCGATCAGGACACGCATGTCGTGCTCGCCCGCCTGCTGCGGCTGCGGGACCGGCGGGAGCCGTTGGTCGCGCAGATCGCGGAGTGGGTGGGCGCCGGGATCATCGAGGGGCGGCTGGCCGCGGGCCAGGACCTCAACAGCGTCGACCTGTCACGTCGGTTCGACACCAGCCGGACCCCCGTGCGCGAGGCCCTGATGGTCCTGGAGCAGGAGGGCCTGGTCGAGATGAAGGCGCGCCGCCGGCCCCGGGTCGCCGCGCCCTCCCTCCAGGACATCCGGGACATCTACCAGGTCCGGCGCCAGCTCCTGGCGATGCTCGCCGCCCTGCTGGTGGAGCGGGCCACCGACGAGGAGGTCGGCGAGCTGCGCGGCCGGGTCGAGAAGATGCGCGGACTGGCCGACGAGGGCGACGTGGACGCGTACTTCTGGAGCCATGTGCAGCTCCAGGAGCGGATGACCGAGATCGTCGGCAACGCCACCCTCAAGCAGATCCTCGACTCCCTGGCGCTGCGCACCCTCATGCTCCGCCACCTCAGCCTGACCCGCCCCGGCCGGCTCGCCTACAGCGTCGACGACCAGGAGCGGCTGATGCAGGCCTGCGAGGAGCGCGACGGCGAGCTGGCCTCCGCGCTGATCGCGGGGGCGACCGTCCGGGCGCTGCGTTCGGTCGAGGAGCAGATCCAGGAGCAGGAGGCCGGCTGCAAGCCGTCACGCCGGCGGCGCACCCCGTCGACGTGACGGCCCGGGGATCCCGGAGGCGGCCCGGGGACCCTCGCGTCGCCGGTGCCCGGGTCCCCCTGGCTTTCGCCGGTGCCCGGGGTCCCCTCACTTCGCCAGCACGCCGCCGTCCACCGGGAAGTTGCCGCCGGTGACCCACGCGGACTCGTCGGACGCCAGATAGACCGCGCACCAGGCGATGTCCTCCGGCGTGCCCACCCGGCCCAGCGGGATACGGGCCAGCAGGGCCGCCCGGGCGGCTCCCTCGTGCGCGCCGGCCGACTCGGTGGCCGGGGTGCGCACCATGCCGGGCGAGATGGTGTTGGCCCGGATCCCGGACGGTCCGCCCTCCACGGCCAGCTGGCGGGTCAGGCCGAGCACCGCCGACTTGCCCGCACAGTGCGCCACCATGCCGAAGGTGCCGCTGCCCCGGAAGGCGTTCACCGAGGCGAAGTTGACGATCGAGCCGCCGCCGGAGGCCACCAGGTGCGGCCAGGCGGCCCGTACCGGCAGGAACACCACGTCGACCTCGCCGCGCAGGGTCGGCGTCCACTGCGCGCCGAAGTCCATCTCCGCGGCGCTCGCCATGTGCGGGGCGATCGCGCCCGCCGTCACCAGGACGTCGATCCGGCCGTGCCGCTCGAACACGGTGTCCGCACAGCGCCGGGCGTCCTCCTCGACCGTCATGTCCAGCGGGGCCATGACGTCGACCTTCACCCCGCGTTCGGCGGCCAGTTTCCGGGTGCGTCCGGCCGCGTCCGCGTCGATGTCGCAGCCGACCACGGTCGCGCCCTGCTCGGCGAAGAGCAGCGCGCAGCCCTGGCCGATCCCCGCGCCCGCACCGGTCACGAGAGCGACCTTGCCCAAGAGTCGTTGTCCGGCCCGGGGATCGGTCATGACGTTCTCCTCGTCGCGTGGGAAGGTCCTTCATCACCTGTCTAGTGTCGACAGTAAGGCTCGGTCAAGGGGGCTTGTGGCATTCACAGCCCTAGGTGTCGACACTGCGCGTCTCTTCGGGCAGACTGCGGGCTCGACGGGAAGGATCGCGCATCCGGCGTGGAACCTGTGTGAACGCGTCCAGAGAAGTCACAGGCCGGCATTGGCCGGAGCAAAGGCGCGCACTTTACGTTCCGTTGAAGGGCCGGTCACGCGGCGCGCTGTCCCCCTGAAATGCCGCGTGGCCGGCCGCCCCAGCCATCGAGTCGACGGAGGGCCGCCCCATGACCGTCGTACCACCGCACCGACAGCCGTTCGGCAGAAGGAAGTTGCTGCAAGTCGCCGGAGCCTCGGCCGCCGCGCCGCTGTTCGGGGTGTCGCTCCTCGGTACGGCTCCGGCCGCCGCGGCCGACCCGGCCACCGTCGCCGGGCAGATCCTGGTGCCGGCCCCCGCGGACCCGGACTTCGTGTTCACGGCCGACCTGTCCAACACCACCGGCGCCGGCGAGGCCTCGCCGGTCGACTCGGCCTACTGGCTGGGGGCCCACCAGGTCACCAACGCCCAGTACGCGGCCTTCCTCGACACGGACGCGGGTGCCGGCCACACCGTCCCGTCCTACTGGGACGACGGCACGGTCCCCACCGGCAAGGAGCAACACCCGGTCCTGGAGGTCGCGTTGGCGGACGCCGAGGCCTTCTGCGACTGGCTCACCGGGCAGGCGGACGGCTGGACCTTCCGACTGCCGACCGAGGCCGAGTGGGAGAGCGCGGCCCGCGGCCCCGACTCCTACGCCTACCCGTGGGGCACCACGGCCGGGACGACCTACACGGCCCCCGTGCTCACCAGCAACTACAACTACAACGCGGTGTGCGCCGCGTACTACCTCGCGAACTACGGCTCCACCGAGGCCACTTACGACAGCCCGGAGTCCACCCGGTACGGCGAGAGCGAGCCGGTCTCCGAGATCCTCACCGTCACCGCCACCGGCGGGGTGACCGGCTGGATCGACCACGACACCTGGACCGGGTTCGTCTACACGGACCTCTTCGACGCGCTGATGGCGACCGGCGGACTCACCTCGGCCGTGGGCGCGTACCCGGACGGTGTCAGCGTGTACGGCGCCTACGACATGGCCGGCAACTGCTTCGAGTGGACCTCCAGCGTGGTCACCGCCACCAACGGCCAGGAGGCCGGTCTGGACGTCAACGCCGTGCGCGGCGGCTCCTGGTACGCGACAGGGCGCAGCTGCACCACCCACTACCGCGGCGAGGGCCGCGACGGCAGCGGCGGCTACCCCACGGTCGGCTTCCGGGTCGCCGCCGACCAGAGCTGAGCGGATCGATGACCTCACCCGAGACGAAAGGCGGTACGGCATGAACCGGCAGCTCTGCCTGCGGATCGCCGTGGCCGGTGGGCTGCTCCTCGGCGGAGCACTGCCCGCGATCCCCGCCGTGGCCGCCGACGCGACCGGCTGCGACCCGTCGTACACCCTCACCGGTTCCGCCACCGCCGACACCAACACCCGGCATGTCGTCACCGGCGACCTGAACGGCGACGGCGTGGTGGACGTGGTCGCCACCAACCTCGAAGGCGACTCGGTGACCGTGCTGCCCGGTGCGGGGGACGGGACGTTGGGGGCGGGCAGCACCTACGCGGTCGGGACACACCCGTACCAGACGGTGGTCGCCGACTTCGACGGCGACGGGCATCCGGACCTCGCGACCGCCGACTTCGGCGGCGCCCAGGTGAGTGTGTTGCCGAACGCCGGCGACGGCACCTTCGGTACGGCCGCGGCGATCGACGTCTCCGGTTCGCCCCGGGCGCTCGCCACCGGTGATCTGAACGGTGACGGCCTGGCCGACCTGGTGGTGGCCGAGCAGCAGACCAGCACCGTGCGGGTGCTGCTCGGCAACGGGGACGGCACCTTCACGGACGCCGGCCGGACCGCCACCGGAAGCCAGCCGCACGGCATCGTCGTCGGTGACTTCGACGGCGACGGCGCTGCCGACGTGGCCACGGCGAGCGTGGGCGCCGACGGGGTGAGCGTGCTCCTCGGTGACGGCACCGGAGCCCTGGGTGCCGCCACCGAGTACGCCGCCACCGCCCGCCTCTACTCCCTCGCAGAGGGCGACTTCGACGGTGACGGCAGCCTCGACCTGGCCACGGTGAGCAACGGCGCCGACACCCTGGACGTGCTGCCGGGCAACGGTGACGGCACCTTCGGTGCGGCCACCACCTACAGCACGCCCGCGCTGCCGGTCGCCGTGGGCGCCGCCGACCTGGACGGGGACGGCACCACGGATCTGCTGGTCTCTTCTCTTCAGGGCAACTCGGTCACGCCGTACACGGGCGACGGCTCGGGTACCCTCACCCGGCTGACCGACGTGCCTGCCACCGGCGCCTACGACGCGACGGCGGCCGACCTGGACGGCGACGGCGTCCGCGACCTCGTGGTGGCGGACAGCACGGGCGGCCAGGTCGATGTGTTCCGGGGGAGCTGTCGGTGACCGGAACCTCGCGAACGGCTGCCGCCGGCACTTCCACTGCCGGCGGCAGCCTGCTCAGGAGGCCCGAGCGGCCACTAGCTGTCCGTCACCATGAGGGCCGCCATCATGCCCTCGTCCTCGTGTTGCAGCAGATGGCAGTGGAGCATGTACATGTACGTGCTGTCGGAGAAGTCCGTGAACTCCATGGCGATCACGATGGAGCCGCCGCCGACCACCTCGTACGTGTCGTACCAGCCGAGTTCGACGCCGGTCGGATCCGCGCCGTTGATGGAGATCAGCTGGTACGGCACGTCGTGCAGGTGGAACGAGTGTTCCAACTGCGTGCTGTTCTTGATCGTCCAGATCTCCTTGGACCCCAGCGTGGTGCTGATCATGGTCATGGAGTCCATGCTGGTGCCGGCCTTGCCGTCGATCAGCATGGTGCCGCCGGTGTTGCCGAGGGTGATCGTGCGGGCCGTGAAGCTGCTGGTGTCGTACCGGTCGATGGTCCGCAGCGAGCTGGGCAGGTCGGACGGGGTGTCGGTGCCGCTCGCGGTGACCGCAAGGAAGTCGTACGTGCCGCTGCCGCCGCGGATCCAGCCGGTGGTGATGACCGCCTGGAGGGTGACGTCGTCCGACATGTCCATGACCATCTCGGCGCGGGCGCCGGCCACCAGCCGGATCGTGGTCACGTCCGCCGCCTCGGCCAGGTAGCCCTGGTCGGTGGAGATCTGCGTCATGGTGCCGCCGTCGCTGCGCTGGATGGTGATGATGTCCGACGGCGAGGCGTTGAGCAGCCGGAACCGGGTCCGGGTCTTGGTCGCGGTGAAGGTGAGCGTGGTGTCGTCGACGTTGGTGCCGTTGACCAGCAGCGGGAAGCTCAGGCCGCTGGTGAGGTAGCCGGTGACGTCGTACTTGATGTCGCCGGCGCTGTCGACGGCCAGACACTGGAAGATCAGCGGGATGTCGTCCGTGCCGTAGGTGCTGGGCAGCGCTGCGCTGGTGTCGTCGCTGTCCTCGACGATGATCATGCCGGCCAGGCCGTGCACCGCCTGCTTCGCCGTGGTGCCCAGCGCGTGCGGGTGGTACCAGAGCGTCGTCGGGTCGTCCTTGACCGTGAAGGTCGGCGACCAGGTCTCTCCGTCGGCGAAGGCGACCTGGGGACCGCCGTCCATCTTGGGCGGGACGTGCGCGCCGTGGAAGTGGACCGTGGTGTCCTCGCCCAGGCTGTTGGTGATGTTGAGCAGGACGACGTCGCCCTTGGTCCACTTCATGGTCGGGCCGAGGAACGACTGGTTGTAGCCCGCGGTGGTGCTGGTGACGCCGCTGAGCACCTCGGCGCTGCCGGTCTTCGCCTCCAGCGTGAAGGTGGTGGTGCTGTCGGAGGTGGTGCCCTCCAGGAGGTCCGGGATGTTCAGGGTGGCGGTGTTGGTGGCCGCGCCGGCCTTGTTGCCCTTCGCGTCGGTCAGCAGGGCGAAGGACGCGCCGGCCGCGGCGACGGCGCCCAGACCGACCCCGGCCATGCCGCCGAGGAACTTCCGGCGGTGAACGCCCTTGCCGCGCTTGGCCGTTCCCTCCTTGGAGTGCTCGGCGTCCGTGGTGCGCTCCGCCTTGGAGTGCTCCGCCTTGGAGTCCTTCGCGCCCTTGGCGCGACGGCGCCTGCCGCCGCCGGTGACCTGCTCTTCTTCTCGGTTCGCCTCGAAGGCGGGATCTGTGGTGTGGGTCATGGCCCCGGATGTTTGTCCTGGGGTCTGTGCGAAATCTGAGGCGAAGTTAGGAGCGAACCGGCGGAACTGTGAGGCGGCCATGGATCCTGGTAATGCTTAACTCCCTTGAAAAAGCGCCGAGTTGAGCAGACGCAGCTGGCGCCATAGGTGCGGGACGCAACGGACACAGACAACGTGCAGCGCAGCCACAGGATAACGATTAAGTCACAGGTGGAACCGGGTGTCAGGCCTGTCCGACGCGCCGAACAAGCCCCATGTAGCGACCCCAGTCCCAGTGCTCTCCCGGGTCGGTGTGATCCGTCCCCGGCACCTGCGCATGACCGATCACGTGCTCGCGGTCCATCGCCATGCCGTACCGCCGGCATATCGCGGCCGTCAGCCGCGCCGAGGCCGCGTACATCGCGTCGGTGAAGTCCTCCGGGCGGTCCACGAACCCTTCGTGCTCGATCCCGACACTGCGCTCGTTGTACGACCGGTTCCCCGCGTGGAACGCCACGTCCAGCTCGCGGACCAGCTGGGTGATCCGCCCGTCCTTGCGCACGATGTAGTGCGCCGCGGCCTGGTGCGCCGGGTCCTGGAAGGCCTTCACCGCGCTCGCGTAGCCGCCCTGGGTGACATGGATGACCACCCGGTCGATCGGGTAGTCGGCCGGCCGGTCCGCCGTCCGGTAGTTCGCCGGGGACGCCGCCACCCAGCGTGCGGTCCTGAAGTCCACCGCGCCCGCCACCCGCGCCTTGCTCACTCCCGGCAGCCGCCAGTACAGCCGCGACAGCTCGTCCCTGGTCAGCGCCACCGTGCCCGCGGCCGCCGCCGCCCCGCCGACCAGCAGCGCCCGCCGTCCGATCCGCCGGTCCCGATCCCCCGCCGCTGTCTGATGTGCCCCCATGCGATCTCCAACGGATACTCGCGGGCCCCGGTTCCCGCGCCCCCGTACCCTGGAGGGGCTATGACTGACACCCCGCAGCGCATCCGCCCCCTCCGCGTCCTCGCCGCCATGTCGGGCGGCGTGGACTCCGCCGTCGCCGCCGCCCGCGCGGCCGAGGCCGGCCACGACGTCACCGGCGTCCACCTCGCGCTCTCCGCGAACCCGCAGTCCTTCCGTACGGGCGCCCGGGGCTGCTGCACCATCGAGGACTCCCGCGACGCCCGCCGCGCCGCCGACGTCATCGGCATCCCGTTCTACGTCTGGGACCTCGCCGACCGCTTCCGCGAGGACGTCGTGGAGGACTTCGTCGCCGAGTACGAGGCGGGCCGCACCCCCAACCCGTGCCTGCGCTGCAACGAGAAGATCAAGTTCGCGGCCCTGCTCGACAAGGCCCTCGCCCTGGGCTTCGACGCCGTCTGCACCGGCCACTACGCGAAGATCGTGACGCTCCCCGACGGCTCCCGCGAACTGCACCGCGCCTCCGACATGGCGAAGGACCAGTCGTACGTCCTCGGCGTCCTGGACGACAGGCAGCTCGCCCACGCCCTCTTCCCGCTCGGCGACACCCTCACCACCAAGGACGAGATCCGCGCCGAGGCCGAGCGCCGGGGCCTCGCGGTCGCCAAGAAGCCCGACTCGCACGACATCTGCTTCATCGCCGACGGCGACACCCAGGGCTTCCTCGCCCAGCGGCTCGGCAAGGCCGAGGGCGACATCGTCGACGAGACGGGCGCGAAGCTCGGCACCCACGAGGGCGCGTACGGCTTCACCATCGGCCAGCGCAAGGGCCTGCGCATCGGCACCCCCGCCGCCGACGGCAAGCCGCGCTACGTCCTCGACATCTCGCCGGTGAACAACACGGTGACGGTCGGCCCGGCCGACGCCCTCGACGTGACCGGCCTGACGGCGATCAAGCCCCGCTGGTGCGGCGCCGCCCCCACCGGCCCCGGCGTCTACACCGCCCAGCTCCGCGCCCACGGCGGCGAGACCGAGGTGAGCGCGGCGCTGACCGACGGCGAACTGCACGTCACGTTCACCGAGCCGGTCCGCGGCGTCGCCCCCGGCCAGGCGATCGTCCTGTACGACGACACCCGCGTCGTCGGCTCGGCGACGATCGCCTCGACGGTCCGGCGTCAGCCGGTGACGTCCACCTCGTAGAAGCAGAGGTGGTCCTTGATCTGGGCGACGTCGGCCTTCGGCTCGGGGTACGCCCAGACCAGGTCCGGCGCGTCCGGCAGGGACCAGTAGGAGGCGGTCCCCTTGAAGGGACAGACGGTGTGCGTCTCGGAGGGCGTGAGGAGGTCCAGCCGGACGTCCTCTGCGGGGATGTAGTAGCGCACGGGCGATCCCGTCTCACGCAGGATGAGGGGCCGGTCGCTCTCGGCGAGGACCAGGTCCCCGTGCGTGACACGGACGTGCTGGTCACTGTTCTCGATGGTGATCGTGTGTCCTGAGGCCATGTAAGGGTGACGCTGGCGAACGCCTACTTGTTCCCAACGCTCGGTGGAGTGCCCCTTCAGGGGCGCGGGGCTGTATTTGATTTGCGGCTCCGCCGCGTGGGCGCGACCAGCCACAACGCACCCGCAGCCGCCAACGGTCAACGCCTACCCTGACCCCATGCGAATCTGTGTCTTCCTCTCCGCGGCAGATCTCGACGACCGCTACACCCGCCCCGCCCGCGACTTCGCGAAACTGATCGGCAAGGGCGGCCACACCCTCGTCTGGGGCGGCTCCAACGTCGGCCTCATGAAGGTCGTCGCCGACGGCGTCCAGGAAGCCGGCGGCAAGCTGATCGGCGTCTCCGTCGGCTTCCTCGCCAACAAGGCCCGCCCCGGCGCCGACGAGATGCTCATCGCGGCCGACCTCGCGGAGCGCAAGCGGCTCCTCCTGGAGAAGGCCGACGCCGTGGTCATCATGGTCGGCGGGACCGGCACGCTCGACGAGGCCACCGAGATCCTGGAGCTGAAGAAGCACGGCCGCACCGACAAGCCCGTCGTCCTGCTCAACACCGCCGGCTTCTACGACGGCCTGAAGGAACAGTTCCACCGCATGGAGGCGGAGGGCTTCCTGCCCCGCCCCCTGGCGGAGCTGATGTTCTTCGCCGAGGAACCGGCACAGGCCCTGGCCCGCCTGGAGCAGGGTCTCGGCGCCCGCTGATGCGAGCATGGGCCCCATGGCAACTCATGTGATCACCGGCGCCGGTTCCGGCATCGGCGCCGCCGTGGCCCGCCGCCTGCACGCGCGCGGGGACGAACTCGTGCTGCACGCGCGCGACGCGGGCCGCGCCAAGGAACTGGCCGCCGAGTTCCCCGGCGCCCGCACCCTGGTCGGCGACCTGGCGGACCCGGACAAGCTCTCCTGGGCCTTCTCCCACCAGACCCTCCCGGACCGCGTGGACTCGCTGTTGCACATCGCGGGCGTCGTCGACCTGGGCGAGGTCGGCGAGCTGACCCCGAAGTCCTGGCGCCACCAGCTCAACGTCAACCTGATCGCACCGGCCGAGCTGACCCGCCACTTCCTGCCCCAGCTCCGCGTAGCCCACGGCCATGTGCTGTTCGTGAACTCCGGCGCGGGACTCAACGCGCACGCGGGCTGGTCGGCGTACGCGGCCTCCAAGCACGGCCTGAAGGCCCTGGCCGACTCCCTCCGCGCCGAGGAGCACGGCAACGGCGTCCGGGTCACCTCGGTCTACCCGGGCCGCACCGCGAGCCCGATGCAGGCGAAGGTCCACCAGCAGGAGGGCAAGGAGTACGACCCGGCGCGGTGGATCGCCCCGGAGTCCGTGGCGACCACCGTCCTGACCGCCCTGGACCTGCCGAGGGACGCGGAGATCAACGACCTCACCGTGCGCCCCGGCCCGCTGCCCGGCCAGTAGGGCGGCGGGGCTCACCGCAGCGTCAGCCGGCCCCGGAAGTTCTCCGGCACCGGCGCGAACCGCAGGGCCATCGTGACCGCCTCCGGATCCGCCACGGTCAGCCGGTAGCGGGTGCACAGCAGGTGGCACAGGGCCATCAGCTGGACGACGGCGATGTTCGCGCCGATGCACTTCTTCGGCGCCCAGCCGAACGGCACGTAACAGGTCCGGTCGGCCGGACCGTGCGGCGCGCCCGGCAGGAAACGGTCCGGGTCGAACACGTCGGGCTGTTTCCAGACCCGCTCGTCACGGTGGATCAGATGCGGGCTCAGCAGATACCACTGCCCCGGCTCCAGCCGGGTCTTCCCCAGGTCGAACCCGAACGTGGAGCGGCGCACCAGCAGCAGCGGCGGGCTCCACATCCGCAGCACCTCCTTCACGAACCGGTGGGTGACCGGGGCGACCCTGGTGGGCGCCGTACGGAACTCCACCGGGTCCACGGCGCTCAGCTCGGCTTCGAGCCGGCGCTGCCACTCGGGCTGCCGGACGAACTCGTACAGCACGCTCGCGGCGGCGGTCCCGGGCGGACCCCCGATGGCGGTGAGCACGGTGGTCACCACGTCCAGCGCGCGGTCCATGCCGAGCTCCGGCAGCAGGTCCACGAAGGGGTCGGCGAGGTCCGGCTCACGCCCGCGCCGGCCACCGGCGCGCTGCCGCAGCACCCGGCGCACCACCAGCCCGGCCCGCACCTGGACGGCGACGTGCCGCAGGTGGTGCAGGACGCCGCCCGGCGCGGGCGACACCAGCCGCGCCAGCTTCATCTCCAGGTCCCGGCGGACCAGATCCGCCTCGGCGCCGGTGAGCCCGCCGAGCGCGACGGGCAGCAGCGACCGCAGCGCCACGTCCTGCATCAGCATGGTCAGGTCGGTGTCCTGCCCGGTCCGCGCGTCCAGCACCCGCTCCATGCGCTCGATCAGCAGGCCGTGCTGCTCCTCCGTCGCGAGGGCGTGCAGCTGGGTCATCCAGGCGGAGCGGATCCGGCTCCACCGCATCTCGGGGCTGCGCCGCCGGCGCACCATGTCGACCAGCCGGTCGTGCATGACGTACCGCTGCCAGTTGACGGCGCTGACCCGGCGGGCCGCCTCCGGCTCGAAGACCCCGAGCCGCTGGTCGTCGGCCCAGAAGATCCCGTCCTCCCGGGCGCTGCGCCGCCGCATGGCACTCAGGAAGTCCTCGGGGTGCTGCGGGGTGGTCATCGTGGGCGTTCCCCTCGTGGGAGCGCGGGGAGCCGACCGGCTGTCGCCTCCCCGCGCGGGCCGGTCAGATGTGGTGGTACAGGTACCAGAACTGCCCGTACGTGCGTCGGACGTTGAGGACCGACTTCGTCTTGAGGTACAGCGCGCGCATGCTCGTCACCCCCTCTCGGGACAGCCGTCGGGACGGCTCAGCACCGCGGTGAACCGCGGCGGAGCCAGCGCCGGACCCACCTGGGGCCCGCCGCCGTCAGGGGTGACCGACACCCGCCAGTCACGGGTGAGGAGGTCCACCAGGTCCTCCAGCAGCCGTACGGTGACGGTCGCGCCGGCACAGGTGTGCGGACCGAGACCGAACGGCAGGTAGGCCCCGTCGGGCGCGCCCTCGGCCCAGCGCTCCGGGACGAACTCGTCGGGCCGCTCCCAGTAGCCGGGGTGCCGGTGCACCAGGTAGCTGCACACCATCAGCCGGTCCCGGGGCGTGACCGACGTGCCGCCCAGCTCCTGCGCGCGGCTCGGGGTGCGGGCGAACAGCCACGCCACCGGCCACAGCCGCAGTGCCTCGCGGACGGTCCGGCCCGGGTTCGCGGCGGCCCGGTCCGGGTGCGTGCCCAGCAGGAGCACCGACCAGCCGAGCGCGAACCCGATCGACCCGGCCGTGGCGAACAGGAACGACAGGTAGACCTCGACGAGTTCGCGCGGATCCGCGTCCGGGCCGCCCCCGCCGACGACGACGTCGACGAGGTCGCGCGGCCCCGCCGGGTGGTCCAGCGGCCGTGCCGCGCGCTGCCGGGCCCGTATCTCCGTGTGCAGGGCGTGCAGCGCACGACGCCGGAACAGCAGCCGGGACGGCGCGGAGTGGCGCCGCCGGGCACCGGCCAGCACCGCGCGGGCGACGATCGCCTCCACCGTCCGGTGCAGGTGGGGCGGTGCGTCCGGGTGCAGCAGCACGTCCCGCAGATGTCGCAGGACGAGCAGGTTCCCGGCGTCCGGCCACTCGCTGCGCGGTGCCAGCCGCTCGGCGACCAGCCGGGGCAGGTCGGCCCGGTGCTCCAGAAGATGACGCTGTACGAGACTCCGGGCCGCGCGGCCGATCGTGAGCTGTGCCGAGCGCGGCCCGAAGACGCCGTGCCGGTGGTGGTAGAAGTCCGAGGTCTCCGCGACGACACCGTGCCGGTTGCCCATCACCGCCCGCGCCGCCTCCGGGTCGGCCACGCACACCGCACCGCCCAGCGCCGAGCGCCACACGTCGGACCCGTCCTCGAACTCCGCCTTCAGCAAGGAGAGCTCGTCGCCGTGCCGGCCGGACGATCCGGTGGCGCCGGGCACGGGACGGTGCGGCGACGACGTCATGGGTGTCCTCCCTGAGCGGTGGTGGGGCCGCGGTCTGCGGAGAGCCGCGGAAGCCGGTCTGCGGTGCCGCGCGGGGCGCCCCGGCCGACGGATCCAGCCTGCGGAGCGGGCCGCGCCCTGTCGCCCGTTGTGCCGTTGAGCGGAACGAATGGGGCGAGCGGAATGAGTGGGGTGAATGGTGCGATGTGCCCAGCGGTCCGCCGGGCCCTGTCGGCGGTGCGTTCCGGGTGATGCGTTCCGGGTGATGCGCTCCGGGTGGTGCGTTCCGGGTGGTGCGGCCGCACATCGCCCCGCCCGCCCCGCTTAGGCTCCTCACGTGAACGCAATCTCCGACTTCGGCCCCGCCACAGGTGTCGGCTCGCTTCCCGGCACCGACGCCCGCGAGGCCGCCAAGACCGCGACCGGCAGCTTCGAGGACTTCCCCTTCCTGCCCGAGCTGCCCGCCCGCGGCCCCGGCGCCGACATGATCGGCCGCACCGCGGGCCTGCTCGTCGAGCTGTACGCGCGCGTGGAGCCCAGCGGCTGGCGGCTCGGCGACCGGCCGGGCCGGGACACCCGGCGGGCCCGGTCCTGGCTGGGCGAGGACCTGGACGCACTGGAGGAGTTCACCCAGGAGTACGAGGGTCCGCTGAAGGTGCAGGCGGTCGGCCCCTGGACCCTCGCCGCCGCCCTGGAGCTGCGGAACGGCGAGTCGGTCCTCTCCGATCCCGGAGCCTGCCGTGACCTGGCCGCCTCCCTCACCGAGGGCCTGCGGCTCCACCTGGCCGAGATGCAGCGCCGCGTCCCCGGCGCCCATCTGGTGCTCCAGCTCGACGAGCCGTCCCTCACCGCTGTGCTGCGCGGCCAGGTGAAGAGCGCCTCCGGCTACCGCACCCACCGCGCCGTCGACCGCCAGATCGTCGAATCCACCCTGCGCGACGTGCTCGGCGTGCACGCCGACGGCCCGGTCGTCGTCCACTCCTGCGCCCCCGACGTCCCCTTCGCCCTGCTCCGCCGAGCCGGAGCGGCCGCCGTCTCCTTCGACTTCTCGCTCCTCACCGAACGTGACGACGACGTGATCGGTGAAGCGGTGGAAGCGGGGACCCGGCTCTTCGTCGGTGTCGTGCCGGGCACGGACACGGCATTGTCAGACCCTGCCGGTAGCGTCATGGGTGTCAGGACGCTGTGGCGCAGGCTGGGGCTGCGACCGGGACTTCTCGCGGAGTCCGTCACGGTCACCCCGGCGTGCGGGCTGGCGGGCGCTTCCCCCGCGTACGCCCGGCAGGCGCTCGCCCACTGCGTCCGGGCGGCGAGATCACTCGCGGACAACCCAGAGTAACGGGAGGAAAACGGTGGCCGGCGACAAGCAGCAGGCGGAGACGGCAGTGCCCGCCGAGGCACGGGAGAAGCACGCGCGGCTCGCTGAGCAGATCGAGGAGCACCGCTTCCGGTACTACGCGAAGGACGCTCCGGTCATCAGCGACGCGGAGTTCGACAAGCTCCTCAGGACGCTGGAGGCGCTGGAGGACGAGTACCCCGAGCTGCGCACGCCCGACTCGCCGACCCAGAAGGTCGCGGGGGCGTACGAGACGGAGTTCACGGCGGTCGAGCACCGCGAGCGGATGCTGTCGCTGGACAACACGTTCAACGACGAGGACCTGGCCGCCTGGGCCGAGCGGATCCACCGGGAACTGGGCGACCAGGAGTACCACTTCCTGTGCGAGCTGAAGGTCGACGGCCTCGCCGTCAACCTCACCTACGAGCACGGCCGTCTCACCCGCGCGGCGACCCGCGGTGACGGCCGCACCGGTGACGAGATCACGCTCAACGTCCGTACGATCGCCGAGATCCCGGACCGGCTGAACGGCGAGCGGGTACCCGACCTGGTCGAGATCCGCGGCGAGGTCTACTTCCCGATGGAGAAGTTCGCCGAGCTCAACGAACGGCTGGTCGCGGCCGGCGACAAGCCGTTCGCCAACCCGCGCAACGCGGCGGCCGGTTCACTGCGCCAGAAGGACCCGCGGGTCACCGCCACCCGCCCGCTGCACATGGTCGTGCACGGCATCGGCGCCCTGGAGGGCTTCGAGGGCCTCGGCCGGCTCTCCGAGGCCTACGACCTGCTCAAGACCTGGGGTCTGCCCACCTCCCCGCACAACAGGGTGGTCGACGACCTCGACGGCGTACGGGAGTTCATCGCCTACTACGGCGAGAACCGGCACTCCGTGGAGCACGAGATCGACGGTGTCGTCGTGAAGCTGGACGAGATCCGCCTCCAGGGGCGCCTCGGTTCGACGGCCCGTGCCCCCCGGTGGGCGATCGCGTACAAGTACGCGCCGGAAGAGGTCAACACCAGGCTGATCGACATCAAGGTGGGTGTCGGCCGCACCGGGCGCGTCACGCCGTACGCCCAGGTCGAGCCGGTCACCGTGGCGGGCAGCGAGGTGGAGTTCGCCACCCTGCACAACCAGGATGTCGTCAAGGCCAAGGGCGTGCTGATCGGCGACATGGTGGTGCTGCGTAAGGCCGGTGACGTCATCCCGGAGATCCTCGGCCCCGTCGTCGACCTGCGGGACGGCAGCGAGCGGGAGTTCGTGATGCCTGCCGAGTGCCCCGAGTGCGGGACGCCGCTGCGGGCCATGAAGGAGGGCGACATCGATCTGCGGTGCCCCAACGCCAGGACCTGCCCCGCCCAGTTGAGAGAGCGTGTCTCCTACCTCGCGGGCCGCGAGTGCCTGGACATCGAGCACTTCGGCGGGGTCGCGGCGGCCGCGCTCACCCGGCCGCTGGAGCCGGCCGAGCCGCCGCTGGTCGACGAGGGCGACCTGTTCGACCTCACCGTCGAGAAGCTGCTGCCCATCAAGGCGTACGTCCTGGACCCGGACAGCGGGCTGCCCAAGCGCGACCCCAAGACCGGCGAGGAGAAGGTCGTCACGGTCTTCGCCAACCAGAAGGGCGAGCCCAAGAAGAACACCCTCGCGCTGCTGGAGAAGATCGAGGAGGCGAAGACCCGCCCGCTCGCCCGCTTCCTCAACGGCCTGTCCATCCGGCACGTCGGGCCGGTCGCCGCCCAGGCGCTGGCCCGCGAGTTCCGTTCCATCGACCGCATCGAGCAGGCCACCGAGGAGGAGCTGTCGAGCATCGACGGCGTCGGCGGCATCATCGCGACCGCGCTCAAGGAGTGGTTCGCCGAGGAGTGGCACCGCGAGATCATCCGAAAGTGGAAGGCCGCTGGAGTCCCGCTGGAGGACGAGTCCACCGGAGAGGACGAGGGGCCGCGCCCGCTGGAGGGCCTCACCGTCGTCGTGACCGGAACCCTGGAGCACTACACGCGCGACGGCGCCAAGGACGCACTGCAGAGCCGCGGGGCCAAGGTGACCGGCTCGGTGTCCAAGAAGACAGCGTTCGTGGTCGTGGGTGACAACCCCGGATCGAAGTACGACAAGGCGATGCAGCTGAAGGTTCCGGTTCTGAACGAGGACGGATTTGTCGTCCTTTTGGAGCAGGGACCGGACGCGGCGGCCGAAGTCGCCCTTCCGACCGAGGAGTAGTGGTTGAAGGCCACCCGTTCGGCGCATATCAGATGCATACGGGTGGCCGGGGCGCAATCGGGCAACCGTAGACGACCGCTGCCCGTGGAAGCCTTCTGCGGCCTACTGTTGAGATGTGCACCTGCCGTGCCCAGCTGCGGTCGGGGCATTCCCGTGCTCCGGCTGGGCACGGACCGCATGGCGTGGGCACCGCCGGCTGTGAGAGGGACGGGAATGGAACCGACCGAGAGCGCCGCCCCGGGCGCGCGGCCGCCGCTGCGCCGCCGGGCGTGCGCGTGGCGGGGGAGCCGGTGGACGGTGCGGGGCGATCGGCGCCCCGGCCTGCCGGGTGTGCCGATGGCGGGCATCGCGGCGGACGCCCGCGACCCGCTGCCGCTGGCCGCCGTCGAGCCACCGCCCGGCCTGGTCGGCACCGATCACGAACGGCACCTGTCCTGGCCCGCGCTGCCCGCCGGGGTCGTCGCGGCCGCCGCGTTCGTCCTCGGCGCCGGTTTCTACCGCGCGTTCTCGGACAACCACGCCCTCTTCCCGTCCGGCACGGTCGGCTGGTCGCTGGCCGTGCTGACCGGCATCATCGTCGGCCACCTCGTCCTGCTCGGCCGCGCCCGCTGGTGGGGCGGCACCGGTTCCGGCGCCGCCCTCACCCTCGCCGTCCTCCTGCTCTACGGCTGGGTGCCCGCCGGCATGGTCAGCCTCACCGTCGTCGTCCTGGTCGGCATAGCCAGGCGCCACCGCTGGCGGCAGGGTGTCCTGCACGGCGCGGTGGACATCCTCGGCATCGGGGCCGGCGCGCTGGTGCTCGGCGTGTTCGGACGCGTCCCGACGGTCGAGTCACCCTGGAACCCCGCCAGTTGGAGCGTCGCCGCCGCCCCCGAGGTCGTGCTCGTCGCGGCCGCCTACCTGGCCGTCACCCGGGCCCTGCTCTGGTACCTGCACGCTCCACGCGGCGGCGGCCTGCCCACCGTCGCCCGCACCGCCCTGATGCGCCAGGGCCTGGTCGCCGTCGCCCTGCTCGGCATCGCCCCGCTGATCTGCGTGGTCGCCGTCGCCCAGCCGCTGCTGCTGCCGCTGTTCTCCATCCCGTTGGTCGCCCTCGACTCCACCCTGTGGATAGCCCGGGCCCGCGCCGAGGAGCAGCTGCGCGACCCGCTGACCGGACTGCCCAACCGGCAGTGGCTCCTTGAGCGCATCTGGACCGCCCTCGACGACGCCGAACGCATCGGTGCCCGCTCCGCCCTCATGCTGATCGACCTCGACCGGTTCCGTTCGGTCAATGACACGCTCGGTCATCTCGCCGGTGACCGGCTGCTGCTCCAGATAGCCGACCGGCTGCGGGCCGCGCTGCCGCGCGGAGCGGAGGCGGCCCGGCTTGGCGGTGACGAGTTCGCGGTGTTACTTCCGGTCGCCGACTCCACCACCTCGGCCACCCGGGTGGCCCGCGGCCTGGTCACGGCCCTCTCCTCGCCGCTCGACCTCGACGGCCTCACCCTGGTGCTTGAGGCCAGCGCGGGTGTCGCCGTCTTCCCCGACCACGCGCTCGACGCGGAGGGGCTGCTGCGCCGGGCCGACGTGGCGATGTACCAGGCCAAGCGGGACCGTACCGGCGTCGAGGTGTACGAGTCCAAGCGGGACTCCAACACCCCCGACCGGCTGGGCCTGCTGGGCGATCTGCGGCGCGCCCTGGACGCCCACGAGGTGCAGCTGCACTACCAGCCGAAGGTGCGCTTCGACGGCCAGGTGGCCGGACTCGAGGCGCTCGTGCGATGGGTGCACCCGGAGCGCGGGAAGGTGCCGCCGGACGAGTTCATAGCGATCGCCGAGTCGTCCGGGCTGATGCCCCATCTGACGGAGTACGTGCTGGAGACCGCGCTCGCGCAGGTCGCCCGGTGGCGGGCGCAGGGGCTGCGGGTGCCGGTGGCGGTCAACGTCTCGCCGCGGGACGTCCACACGCCGGGGTTCGCGGGCCTGGTGGCGGCGCGGCTGGCACGGCACGGGGTGCCGGCCGGGGCGCTGCAGCTGGAAATAACCGAGCATGTGCTTCTCGAGGACCCGCAGCGGGCCGCCGACACCCTCGCGGGGCTGCACGGGCACGGCGTGAAGATGTCGCTCGACGACTTCGGCACCGGGTATTCGTCGCTCGTGCATCTGCGGCGGCTGCCGGTCAGCGAGCTGAAGATCGACCGGTCCTTCGTGGCCCGGCTGGCCGTCGACAACGAGGACGCGGAGATCGTGCGCTGCACGGTCGACCTCGCGCATTCGCTGGGGCTGCTGGTCGTCGCGGAGGGTGTGGAGGACGACGAGACGTGGGAGCGGCTGCGGGACCTCGGGTGTGACGCGGTGCAGGGGTGGCTGGTGGCCGCGGCGATGCCGCCGGAGGAGGCCACGGCGTGGCTGCTGGCGCGGGGGTCGCGGGGGTGGCAGCGTCCGCGGGCTGCGTTGCCGGCCGCCGAGTAGTTTCCCACCCGCCCGCCCGTTCACCGTCTCTCAAGAGGTGAGCGTCTGCCGTGGGGGTGCGGTCGTGTTGGCGGCTGCGGGTGCGTTGTGGTTGCTCGCGCCCACGCGGCGGAGCCGCATATCAGACACAGTCCCGCGCCCCCAAGAGACCTGTCCTTACGGGGTTGTGAAGTGCCCCACCAGCAGCGCCAGTCTCGTCTCGTGGGCCTCCTCCGGCAGGCGGCCGCTGCGTGTCAACGTCACCAGGCCGTGCAGGCCTGCCCAGAACGTCTCCGTCAGGATGCCGGGGTCGTCGTCGCCGGTGGCGATCGGCTCGATCGCCTGGAGCAGCTCACCGAACGCCGCCCACAGGGCCTCCGGGGCCTCCTGGGTCGCGAACGGCAGGTCAACCCGGTGCGTGAACATCGCGTCGTACAGCGCGGGGCGCCGACGGCCGAACGAGGTGTACGCCTCCGCCACCGCTGCCAGTGACTCCCGTGTGCCCTTCGCCGCGGCACGTGCCGTCCGCAGCTCCGTCGCCATCTCCGCGAAGCCCTGGACGGCCACCGCCGCCATGATCGCGTCCTTGCCCTTGAAGTGGCTGTAGAGGACCGGCTGGCTGTACTCGATCTCGGCGGCCAGCCGGCGGGTCGTCACCGCGTCCCAGCCCTCCGCCTCCGCGAGTTCCCGCGCGGCCGTGACGATCAGCTGCTCCCGCTCTGCCCGCTCGCGCTCCCGGCGCCCTTGAATCGACATGCTCCGGATTCTAGCAGTGCTAGCCAATCTGTCCATGCTCTGCTAGGTTCGCTCTCAGGCCTAGCAATGCTAGAAAAACGGAAACGGAGAGTCCGTCATGACTGTCACCGCCTACACGCTCGCCGTCGTGCTCGACCTGTTCTGCGTGTTCCTCGGCTACCGGTTCCTGTTCCGGCCCGGGCCCGCCGCCGTCGGCTACGGCGTCCCCGCCGACCCGAAGGGCGACGCCGGCGCCTACCTCACGATCAAAGGCATCAGGGACGGCACCTTCGGTGTCATAGGCCTCGCCCTGCTCGCCTTCGCCGGTACCCGCGCCGAGGCCTGGTTCATGCTCTGTGTGGCACTCGTGCCGCTCTGCGACACGCTGGTGGTGTTGCGGAACGGCGGGACGAAGGCGGTCGCGTTCGGGATCCACTTCGCCACCGCGGTCGTCGTGCTGATCAGTGCGGTGCTGCTGTTCCTCGTCTGACCAGGCGACACGTCATCATCAACAGGGGGTTCTGAAATGTCGTTGTTCGTACCGAAGTTCGATGAGTCCGTGATCGTGCGGGAGGCCGACGCCGAGGTGGTCGGCGGTGACCCGACCCGGGTCAAGCTGCTCGCCGACAGCAGTGCCACCGGGGGCGCGCTCTCCACCGTCCGCGTCACCCTCGGCGAGGGCGCCGACGGCGCCGTACCGCATCTGCACCGCAACTCCGCCGAGATGTTCTACCTGCTCGACGGCGCCGCCGACCTGCTCTCCGGCGACGACGTCGTCACCGCCGAACGCGGCGACCTGGTCGTCATCCCGCCCGGCGCGCCGCACGCCTTCGCCGCCGTCCCCGGCAGCACCGCGGACATCCTCATCGTCATCACCCCGGGCGTGGAGCGCTTCGAGTACTTCCGCCACCTCCAGCGCCTGCGCCTGGGCGAGGCCACCCTGGAGAGCCTCCTGGAGGTGCAGGAGCTGTACGACAACCACTACCTGCGCAGCGAGGCCTGGGACACCCGGCACTGAGCCGCGGATGTACGGAGGTTTCGGGGCCCGAGGGGAAACCGTTTCACGGTCACCGGGCCCTGCCCCATAGGATTGGCTCCAAACCACACACACTCACCCCAGAGGAACGCTGCATGCCTGGCATCACGCGCGAGGAGGTCGCCCACCTCGCCCGGCTGGCGCGTCTGGAGCTGAAGCCCGAAGAACTCGAACACTTCGCAGGCCAGCTGGACGACATCATCGGCGCGGTCGCCCGCGTCAGCGAGGTCGCCGACCAAGACGTACCGCCGACCTCGCACCCGCTGCCGCTGACGAACGTCATGCGCGCGGACGAGGTCCGTCCCTCGCTCACCCCCGAGCAGGCGCTCTCCGGCGCCCCGGCCCAGGAGCAGCAGCGTTTCAAGGTGCCGCAGATCCTGGGGGAGGACTAGACAGTCATGACGGACATCATCAAGCTCGGCGCCGCCGAGATCGCCGCGAAGATCGCCTCCGGCGAGCTCACGGCCGTCGAGGTCACCGAGGCACACCTCGCCCGCATCGAGGCCGTCGACGAGAAGGTGCACGCCTTCCTGCACGTCGACCGCGATGGCGCCCTGGCGCAGGCGCGCGCCGTCGACGAGAAGAAGGCCAGGGGCGAGAAGCTCGGGCCGCTCGCCGGCGTCCCGCTCGCACTGAAGGACATCTTCACCACCCAGGGCATTCCGACGACGGTCGGTTCGAAGATCCTCGAAGGCTGGATCCCGCCGTACGACGCCACGCTCACCAAGCGGCTGAAGGCCGCCGACGTGGTCATCCTCGGCAAGACCAACATGGACGAGTTCGCCATGGGGTCCTCCACCGAGAACAGCGCTTACGGGCCGACCGGAAACCCCTGGGATCTCACCAAGATCCCCGGTGGCTCCGGCGGCGGCTCGTCCGCGGCCCTCGCCTCCTTCCAGGCGCCGCTCGCCATCGGCACCGACACCGGCGGCTCCATCCGCCAGCCGGCCGCCGTCACCGGCACGGTGGGCGTCAAGCCGACGTACGGCGCCGTCTCGCGGTACGGCATGGTCGCGTTCTCCAGCTCCCTGGACCAGGGCGGGCCCTGCGCCCGTACGGTCCTGGACGCGGCGCTGCTGCACGAGGTCATCGCCGGGCACGACCCGCTGGACTCCACCTCCATCGACGCGCCCGTCCCGGCGGTCGTCGAAGCCGCCCGCAACGGGAGCGTCGAGGGCATGCGTGTCGGTGTCGTCAAGCAGTTCCGCGGCGAGGGCTACCAGGCAGGTGTCATCCAGCGGTTCGACGAGTCCGTCGCCCTGCTGAAGGAGCTGGGCGCCGAGATCGTCGAGCTGGACTGCCCGTCCTTCGACCTCGCGCTGTCGGCGTACTACCTCATCGCGCCGAGCGAGTGTTCGAGCAACCTCGCCCGCTTCGACGGCCTGCGCTACGGCCTGCGGACGGGCGACGACGGCGGCCACTCGGCCGAGGAGGTCACCTCCCTCACCCGTGAGGCGGGCTTCGGCCCGGAGGTGAAGCGCCGCATCATGCTCGGTACGTACGCCCTGAGCTCCGGCTACTACGACGCGTACTACGGCTCCGCCCAGAAGGTCCGCACGCTCATCACGCGCGACTTCGAGAAGGCCTTCGAGCAGGTGGACGTCATCGTGTCGCCCACGACGCCGACCACCGCCTTCGCGATCGGCGAGCGCGCCGACGACCCGATGGCGATGTACCTGGCCGACCTGTGCACCATCCCGACGAACCTCGCGGGCAACGCGGCGATGTCGCTGCCCTGCGGTCTCGCCCCGGAGGACAACCTCCCGGTGGGCCTCCAGATCATCGCCCCGGCGCTGAAGGACGACCGGCTTTACAAGGTCGGCGCCGCCGTCGAGGCCGCCTTCGTGGAAAGGTGGGGCCACCCGCTCCTGGAGGAGGCACCGTCGCTGTGAGCAACGCACTGTCGAAGGCCAAGGGCTTCAAGAAGTCGAAGTCCGGTACGTACCTGTCCATGGCCACCACCGCGTTCGGCGCGGTCGGTGTCGCCAAGCAGATCAAGAAGGCCCGAGCTGAGCACGACACGCTCCGGCTGATCGACGCCACCGTGTCCGCCGTCGCGATCGTCACCGGTTTCGCCCTGCTGTACCGCGAGCTGAAGCGGCTGGGCGACGACGACGTCCTGCTGGGCTGAGAGGGAAGTTTCACCGTGACCACCACGATCGACCTGGTGTCGTACGAGGACGCGCTGGCGTCCTACGACCCCGTCATGGGCCTTGAGGTCCATGTCGAACTCGGTACCAGGACCAAGATGTTCTGCGGCTGTTCGACCGAGCTGGGCGCCGAGCCCAACTCGCAGACCTGCCCGACCTGCCTCGGCCTGCCCGGCGCGCTCCCGGTCGTCAACGCGACCGGCGTCGAGTCCGCGATCAAGATCGGTCTCGCGCTGAACTGCGAGATCGCCGAGTGGTGCCGCTTCGCCCGGAAGAACTACTTCTATCCGGACATGCCGAAGAACTTCCAGACCTCCCAGTACGACGAGCCGATCGCCTTCAACGGCTACCTCGACGTACAGCTGGAGGACGGCACGTCCTTCCGCGTGGAGATCGAGCGCGCCCACATGGAGGAGGACACCGGCAAGTCGACGCACGTCGGCGGCGCCACGGGCCGTATCCACGGCGCGTCCCACTCCCTGCTGGACTACAACCGCGCGGGCATCCCGCTCATCGAGATCGTCACCAAGCCGATCGAGGGCGCGGGCGAGCGGGCCCCCGAGGTCGCGCGGGCGTACGTCCGTGAGCTGCGCGAGGTCATCCGGGCGCTCGGTGTCTCCGAGGCGCGGATGGAGATGGGCCAGATGCGCTGCGACGTGAACCTGTCGCTGCGCCCGCACGGCCGCGAGAAGTTCGGTACCCGCAGCGAGACGAAGAACGTGAACTCGCTGCGTTCCGTGGAGCGTGCGGCCCGCTTCGAGATCATGCGGCACGCGGCCGTGCTCAACGGCGGCGGGACGATCATCCAGGAGACCCGGCACTTCCACGAGGACACCGGGTCGACGACCTCGGGCCGCGTGAAGGAGGAAGCCGAGGACTACCGGTACTTCCCGGAGCCCGACCTGGTCCCCGTGGCGCCCTCGCGCGAGTGGGTCGAGGAGATCCGCGCGGCACTTCCCGAGATGCCGTTGGCCCGCCGTACCCGGCTGCTCGCCGAGTGGGGCATCTCGGCCTTCGACATGCAGGCGATCCTCAACGCCGGTGCGCTGGACCTGATCGTCGCCACCATCGACGCCGGGGCCGACGCGGCCTCCGCCCGCAAGTGGTGGATGGGCGAACTGGCGCGCAGCGCCAACGAGTCGGGCGCCTCACTCGACGAGCTGGCGATCACCCCGGCGCAGGTCGCCCGGGTCACCGAGCTGGTCTCGAAGGGTGACCTGAACGACAAGCTGGCCCGCCAGGTCATCGAGGGCGTCCTCGCCGGCGAGGGCACCCCGGACGAGGTCGTCGACAAGCGCGGTCTGAAGGTCGTCTCCGACGACTCCGCGCTCGGCACCGCCGTCGACGAGGCCATCGCCGGCAACCCGGGCATCGCCGACAAGATCCGCAGCGGCAAGGTGGCCGCGGCGGGCGCGCTGGTCGGCGCGGTCATGAAGGCGACCCGGGGCCAGGCCGACGCGGCCCGCGTCAAGGAACTGATCCTGGAGAAGCTGGGCGTCAGCGAGGGCTGAGCAGCGGCACGCACCTGGTACGGCCCCGGAGGCGCTGCCTCCGGGGCCGTACCGCGTCAGCGGCGGCGGCCCACGATCCGGGCGAAGCCGAGCAGCTGCCCCCGGTCCGCCTTCACCAGCTCCACCGACTCCCGGGCCATCCGGGCCATCTCCGGGTACGGGCTCTCCGCGGCGCACACCTCGCTCCACAGCAGCCAGTCGCGCCAGCCGTCCTCAAGCCAGTCGGCGGCCTCGACCTGCACGGCCCCGCTGCGGGTCCAGTGCCGGTGCCACCAGCCGGCGGAGTGGAACGCCCAGAAACCGGGGTCCCAGTGCGCCCTGAGGTGCTCCGGCGGCTCGGCGCCGTCCAGTTCCTCGCGGACCGCGGGCACGACGATCCCGATCCGTCCGCCGGGCTTCAGCAGCCGGGTGAGCGTGGGCAGATAGAGGTCGGCGGTGCCGAAGTACTGGTACGCGTCGACCGAGACGATCGCGTCGAAGCTGCCCTCGGCGAAGGGCAGGTCGTGCGCTTCGACGTGGACCGGCTGCACGCGGTCGGCGAACCCCGCCTCGGCGATGCGCCCGGCGTTGTCGTCGGGCCTGATCCACAGGTCCGCGGCGGTGACCTGCGCATGGAACTCCCTGGCCAGGAAGATCGAGGTCATCGCCCGGCCGCAGCCCAGGTCGAGCACGCGTGCGCAGGGGCGCAGCGCGTCCAGGCCGAGGGCGGGGGCCAGCCATTCCAGCAGCCACAGGGCGTGCGGGCCCATCTGGTTCTCGACGGCCCAGCGGGCGTCGTAGGTGCTGCTGAGCGGGTACCGGGGCAGGGTCAGACGGTCAGTGAGGGGGGCGTCCTTCGACGGTGCGGGAGAGACGGCGTCGGACATCGGTGAACGGGCTCCTTGTGATCTTCGTAGTGAAGGGCGATGCGTAGGAGCTCATTCGAACCGTCAAACAATGCACCCGCTTCGGTCGTCGGCGAGGGGCCGGTCAAGGCTGACCAGCGGAAGCTAGCATTTGCCGACCTGGTCCGCAGCCGGTTTCCTCAGGTGCGGGTACTACGCTCGCCCGCCATGACCGGACACGCCGAATCCGACGCCGAACCCGAGATAACCGAGGTGGAGGCCGCGGAAGACGAGGACGAGGACCTCTTCGAGGACGCCCGTCGGGCCCGCTGGACCGCCACCGTGACCGGGGTGCTGCTGGCCCTGATGGGACTCACCGCCGCCTCGATGAGAGTGGGCGGGGGCGTGGCCGCCGTGGTGCCGGCCGCCTACGGCTCCGGATCCGCCGTGTGCGTGTTCGCGGGGGCGATCGGGGCCCGCGGCCGTACCCGCTGGGCCCTCTGGCTGATGATCCTGGGCACCATGGTGATGGCGCTCGGAGACCAGTTCGACTGACATGCCCGCCCCGGACCGGCGTCGAGCCGCCCGAGTGCCGCGCCGCGCATGAGAGGCTCGACGTGCCGGCCGAGGACGCGGTGGAACCGGAGAAGCACGATGTACGCGATATCCCTGGGTGACGACGGAGCCGAACTGCGCCCACTGGAGCCCTGGCACGCCGAGGAGTTCCTGGCCCACCTGGAACGCGGGCGGGAGTTCATCGGGCAGTTCATCCCCTTCGGCTCCAAGGCGACGGACGTGCCCTCCGCACGCGCCGTGCTCCAGCGGTACGCCGACCTGCGCGCCGCCGACACCGGCTCCCTGCACGGCCTGTGGCTGGAGGGCACGCTCGTCGGCGGGGTGCTGTTCCTGAACTTCGACGCCGAACAAGGGAACGCCGAGGTCGGCTGCTGGCTGGAGCCGGCCGGCACCGGGCGCGGACTCGTCACGCGCGCGATGCGGGTCCTCCTCGACTTCGCGGTCGAGCAGCGCGGCATCCACCGGATCGAGTGGGTCGCCGCCTCGGGCAACGTGCCCAGCCTGAACGTGGCCCGGCGGCTGGGGATGACCCGCGATGGCGTACGCCGCCAGGCGCACCCCTATGGTGGCCTACGGCACGACCTGGAGGTGTGGTCGATCCTCGCCCCGGAATGGCGTGAAGCACGCGCGCGTGCCGTAGAGAACGATCATTAAGACGCCTCTCAGACAGGATCCGTACGGTGCCGGACATGGGAACCAAGACAGTTGACGAGACCGGTGCCGCGACGGGCGCCGAAGCCACGACCGACGAGGAGAAGGTGAGCGTCACCAAGAGCGCCGACGACGCGTCGGAGTCCGGTACCGAGGCCGGGGCCGAGCCGGAGGCGGCGGCCGCCGGTACCGAGGCCGCCGACGGCACGGACGCCGACCTCGACGCGGAGGACGCGGAGGACGCGGAGGACGTGGAGCACTTGGAGGACGACGCCGACCTTGCCGGGGACCTGGCCGAGGCCGAGGGCCCGTCCGGCGTCGGTCAGGGCGCCGGTGCCGTCGTCTCCGTCGCGCTCGGCCTGGTCTCCCTCACGGGTGGCTGGATCGGTACGGTGGCCGCGGCCCGTGAGACCCTCATCGGCCAGCTCCAGACCTCGTCGACCGCGAGCGTCGCCACGCAGGTCAAGGAGGTGTACGGCGACGCGTGGCAGACCACCGCGCTGTGGGCCGGCCTGTTCGCGCTGGCCGCGCTGCTCACCGCCGTCGTGGTGCTGGCCCGGCCCGCCTTCGGCGCCCCCGGCAAGCCGCAGGCGCCGTGGATCAAGTCGGTCGCCTGGGCCGGCGTGGCGATCGCAGTCATCGGCCTGCTGCTGGCCGTCCTCAAGTACTCCGAAGCACTCCTCGGCCTGCCGTCGACCAGCTGACCCAGCCGCGACAGCCCAGGTCAGAAGGGGCCTTAGGGCGTCCGTAAGCACCTTACGGACGTACTAAGGCCCCTTACGCGTGTCCGGGGTCAGGCGGCCCCGCGAAGATGCGGAACTCTCCCGATGTGGCGCACCCCCCTGGGAGACGAAGGTGGAGGCATCGCGGAAAGCGAAGCCCAACCACCCGCTCTCACAAGGGACACACCATGTTCGAGTACGAACTCCACCGGATCCGCTCCGCCGAACTGCGCCGGCAGGCCGACGACGCCCGCCTCGCCCGTGAGGCCGTCCGCTCCCGCCGCGCCGCTCGCCGAGAGGCCCGGGACGCCGCGGTGGCGCAGGAGGCCCATACCGACCGCCGTGGCCGGCGCCGGCTCCCGCGCGCCGCGTGAACACGGGGCGGCCGGGCGGCGCCGACCGCCCGGAGGCCGGGAACGGTCAAGCCCGGAACGGGGAAGCCGGTGGCCGTACGGGGGTCGGCCACCGGTTTCCCCCGTTGCTTCCCTCGCCGCCATTCACAGGTACGACAAGCGCACCGGCGCTGTGGAAAACCGCTGCCGTGGGCTCCGGGCCCCGTGCGATGCTCTGGCCTGTGGAAACCAGGTCCGTGAGTCCCGTGTTCGTAGGCCGCAGCGACGAGTTGGACACACTGAACGACGCGCTCGGGCGTGCCGGGGCCGCCGAGCCGCAGGCGCTGCTGCTCGGCGGCGAGGCCGGCGTCGGCAAGACCCGGCTGGTCGAGGAGTTCGCCACGGCCGCCTGCCGCCAAGGCGCGGTCGTCGCCCTGGGCGGCTGTGTGGAGATCGGCGCCGACGGGCTGCCGTTCGCCCCCTTCTCCACCGCCCTGCGCGCGCTGCGGGCCGCCCTGCCCGACGAACTGGCCGCGGCCGCCGCCGGCCAGGAGGACGAGCTGGCCCGGCTGCTGCCCGAGCTCGGCGAGGCCACCTCGGGCCGCCACGACGAACAGGGCATGGCCCGTCTCTTCGAGCTGACCGCACGCCTGCTGGAGCGGGTCGCCGCCGAGCGCACGGTGGTCGTCGCCCTGGAGGACCTGCACTGGGCCGACGCCTCCACCCGCCACCTCCTCGCCTACCTGCTGCGCACCCTGCGCACCGGCCGGCTCGTCGTCCTCGCCACCTACCGCTCCGACGACATCCACCGCCGCCACCCGCTGCGCCCCCTGCTCGCCGAACTCGACCGGCTGCGCACCGTCCGCCGCCTCGAACTCGCCCGTTTCACCCGTGAGGAGGTCGGCCGCCAGATCGCCGGCATCCTCGCCACCGAACCCGACCCCGCCCAGGTCGACGAGATCTTCGAACGCTCCGACGGCAACGCCTTCTTCGTCGAGGAACTCGCCGTGGCCGCCGTCGAGGGCTGCTGCACCGGGCTCACCGACTCCCTGCGCGACCTGCTCCTGGTCCGGGTCGAGGCGCTGCCCGAGAGCGCCCAGCGGGTGGCCCGGATCGTCGCCGAGGGCGGCTCCACCGTCGAGTACCGGCTGCTCGCCGCCGTCGCCCGGCTCGCCGAGGACGACCTCATAGAGGCGCTGCGGGCCGCCGTAGGCGCCAACCTCCTCACCGCCACCCCCGCCGGCGACGGCTACCGCTTCCGGCACTCCCTGGTCCGCGAGGCCGTCGCCGACGACCTGCTGCCCGGCGAACGCTCCCGGCTCAACCGCCACTACGCCGAGGCGCTGGAGGCCGACCCGGGACTGGTGCCGGCCGACGCGCGCGTGACCCGCCTGGCCAGCTACTGGTACCAGGCCCACGACCCGGCCAAGGCACTGCCCGCCGTCCTCGACGCCTCCGTCGTGGCCCGCCGCCGGCACGCCTACAGCGAGCAGCTGCGGCTCCTGGAGCGGGCGATGGAGCTCTGGGACATCGCCCCCGGGGAGATCCGCGCGGCCCTGCGCCCCGTCGACTACACCGACGTCTACCCTCCCTGTGGCTGCGATCCGGCAGCCACTCCGCTGAGCTACCTCGACCTGATGGCGGAGGCGGCGGTCGCCGGCCGCTTCTGCGGGGAGCGCGAACGCGCCCTGAAGATCACCAAGAAGGCGCTGCGGATCCTCCAGGACGAGCACGACCCGCAGCGTGCCGCCTGGTTCTGGGTGCAGCGCTCCCGGCTGGTCCAGGGCCTGGCCCGCGGCGACGGCTGGCAGGAGCTCGGCACCGCCCAGGACCTGGTGCGCGGCCTGCCGCCCTCCGAGGTGCACGCCGATGTGCTGGCCAACGCCGCCAGCTGGTCCATGCAGCACGAACCCGGCCCCGAGGCCTTCGCCGCCGCCGAGCGGGCCGTGCAGTACGCGCGGATGGTGGGTGCGCGTGAGATCGAGCTCAATGCCCGGGTCACCCTCGGCTGCCTCATGGTCGACGCCGGTGACGTCGACAACGGCCTGGAAGAGCTGCACCGGGTCAAGGACGCCGTGCTCCGGGAAGGCGTCGCCCATGTCGCGGGACGCGTCTACACGAACCTCCCCTCCGAGCTGGAGTCGGTCGGCCGCTCCCGGGAGGCCGTGCCGATCATGCGAGAGGGCCTCGCCTTCGCCCGCAGATACGGCCTGCTGGACTCGGAGGCATGGATCTGGGGCAACCTCTCCGAATCGCTGTACGCGCTCGGCGACTGGGACGAGGCCGCCGAAGCCGCGGCGGCCTCCCTCGGCTCCGCGGCCAGCGCCAAGCCCCGCGGCGCCGGCGCCCTGCGTCTCGCCCATATCGCCCTCGCCCGGGGTGACGCCGCCGAGGCCGGCCGCCAACTGGCCCTCGCCCAGGCTCACTACGGCACCCATGACCCGATGCCCCAGGTACAGCTGCCCGTGGCCCGCATCGCCCTCGACGTCGCCGCCGAGGAGGGCAGGCTCCTCGACGCCCGCGCCGAGCTGGACCGCGCCCTGACGGCCGGCTTCCCGCCCGGCACCCACCGCTACGGCTGGCCCCTGCTGCTGGCCGCGGCCACCGCCGAGGCCGACGCCCGCGTCCTGCCCGCGGCGGCCGACGGTCGTGCCGAGGCCCTCGACCGGCTCGCCGAGGCCGCGCGCAAGCTCACCACCGGCGCGCCCGTCTGGCAGGCGTACGAGCGCTGGACCCGCGCCGAGCTGCACCGCGCCCGGGGCACCGACACCGCCGCCGTCTGGTCGGACGTGGTCACCGACTTCGAGTGCCTGGACCGCCCCTACGACCTCGCCAGGGTCCGCCGCCGCCTCGCCCAGGCCCTGCTCGAGGAGGCCACCGGCGACGACGAACGCGACCGCGCGACGGAACTCCTCCGGCTGGCCGGAGCCGTCGCCGACCACCTGGGCGCCCGCCCGCTCGCCGAGGCCGTCGCCCTTCTCGCCCAGCGCGCCCGCCTCACCCTGACCACCCGCGCCGCCCCGCGGGTCCTCGACCCCGCCGAGAGCCTCGGCCTCACCAGCCGGGAGCGCGACGTCCTCCGCCTGGTCTCGGCCGGCCGCACCAACCGCCAGATCGCCGAGGAGCTTTTCATCTCCCCGAAGACCGCGAGCGTCCACGTCTCGAACATTTTGGGCAAGCTGGGCGTTGCAGGAAGGGGCGAGGCGGCGGCGGTGGCACACAGACTCGGGTTGTTCCCCGCCGAGGCCCTCGACCCGACCAGATAAGGGGACCGGCACAGGAGGCACCGTGTTCAACATGTTCGAGGAGCTCTTCGCACCCGGCCGCAAACACACCCACGAGGAGCAGAAGCGGCTCGAGCTGACCCGGGAGGACGTGGGGGACACGGATCCCGGACGCGGACCGATAGACCTCGCGTCCGGCAAGGTCGTCATCAGAGTTCCACAGGAGGAGCCCGCGGCGGCGTCCGCGGCGGCGTCCGAAGAGGAATCCGAAGCGGAGCCCTCGGCGGACTCCCGGGACGACGAGGCGTGAGCGGCGGCGCGGCCTACTTCACCTCCAGCTCCAGGATCCTGTCGTCGCCCGCCTTCGGCTTGCCCCGCCCGTCGGTGTTGCTGGTCACCAGCCACACCTTGTCGCCGCCCGCCGTCACGACCGTGCGCAGGCGGCGGTACTCGCCGGTGAGGAAGGCCTGCGGTGCGGCGGCCGCGGTCGTGCCGTCCAGCGGGATGCGCCACAGCCGCTGGCCCTTCAGAGCGGCCATCCAGATCACGCCGTCGACATAGGCGATGCCGCTGGGGGAGGCGTCGTCGGTGTGCCACTGGGCGATCGGGTTGACGTACTTCGGGTCGGAGGACCTGCCTTCCGCGTTCGGCCAGCCGTAGTCGCCGCCGGGCTTGATGGCGTTCAGCTCGTCCCAGGTGTCCTGCCCGAACTCCGAGGCGAACAGCCGCTGGTGGTCGTCCCAGGCCAGGCCCTGCACATTGCGGTGGCCGTAGGTGTAGACGGGGGAGTCGGGGAACGGGTTGCCGGGGGCCGGGTCGCCCTCCGGTGTCAGCCGCAGGATCTTCCCGCCGAGAGAGCCCTTGTCCTGCGCCAGGCCCCGCTGCCCGCTCTCCCCGGTGCCGGCGTAGAGCATTCCGTCCGGGCCGAAGGCGATGCGGCCGCCGTTGTGGATGAACCCCTTCGGAATCCCCTTGAAGATCGTGTCGGGGGCGCCCAGCTGTTCCTTGGCCGGCTTGCTCTCGTCCCAGAGCAGGCGCACGATGCGGTTGTCGGAGGCCGACGTGAAGTACGCGTAGATCATGTGGTCCGAGGCGAAGTCGGGGGAGAGGGCGATCCCCAGCAGGCCCCCCTCACCGGCCGCGGACACCCCGGAGACGATCCCCAGCTCCGTGATCTTCCCGGTCTTCTCGTCGACTTTGCTGATCGTCCCGTCGTCCCGGTCGGACACCAGCAGCCCGGTTCCGTCCGGCAGCGGCGCCAGCCCCCAGGGCGACTTGAGCCCCTCGGCGACCGTACGCAGCACCTTGACCGAGCCCTTGGCAGGCGCGGCGGACTCACTCGCCGTGGCGGACGCGGAGGCCCCGGAGCCGCTCGCCGACGACTCGGCCCAGGGCGCCGTGGGCAGCCCCCCACCACCGCCCCCGGAGGAACACCCCGCCACCACCAGGACCCCGGCCACGGCCAACACCGCGGCCCCACCTCGACGTCGCACGCTCACGGTCCCTTCGAAACAACCCCGGCTCCTCCGACCGACGTTAGTACAAGGCGCCCCGTAAGGTGCGCGGGGCTGTATCGATTTGCGGCTCCGCCGAGTGGGCGCGACCAGCCACGACGTCGCCGCACCGAACCACCGGCAGATCGCGGCACTTTCGACAACCGCTCAATCCCACGAGCCCCGCGCAGCAGGCAGCCCGCCCAGCTCCGCCAGATCCCCGGCGGTCAGCCGGACACCCACCGAACCGGCGTTCTCGGCCACCCACCGCCCCTGCTTCGCCCCCGGCACCGGCACCACATGCCGCCCCTGCGCCAGCACCCACGCCAGCGCCACCTGAGCGGCGGTGACACCGTCGCCCCCCTGCCGGCTCGCAACCCGCCGCAGCCCCGCCACGATCGGCTGGTTCGCCGCCATCATCTCCGCGGTGAACCTCGGGTGCCGCGCCCGCAGATCGTCCGGTTCGAACCCCTCACCCGGCGTGAGCGTGCCGCTCAGGAAGCCGTTGCCGAGCGGCATCGCCGCGAGGAACCCCACGCCACGCGCCGCGCACCACGGCAGCAGAGCCTCCAGCGCCTCGGGCGACCACACCGACAGCTCCGCCTGCACCGTGCTCACCGGAAACACCTGCTGCACCCGCTGAAGCTGACGCAGGGTCGCGTCATGCAGTCGCGCGCCGGACCTGCGCCCCCCGCGCGCCCCCACGGCGCACAACCCCAGCGCCCGCACCTTCCCCGCCTGCACCAGTTCCGCCATCGCGCCCCAGGTCTCCTCGACGGGAACCTCGGGGTCGGCGCGGTGCAGCTGGTAGAGGTCTATGACATCCGTCTGGAGCCGGCGCAGCGACGCGTCGCACGCCCGCTTCACATAGCCGGGCCGGCCGTTCGCCACGATGTGCTGGTCGCCCACCAGCAGGCCCACCTTCGTCGACACGAAGGCATCCGCGCGCCGCTCCTTGAGCACCCGCCCCAGCAGCAGCTCATTGGTGAACGGGCCGTACATGTCGGCCGTGTCCAGAAGTGTCACGCCCAGGTCCAGCGCCCGGTGCACCGTTCTCAGAGACTCGTCGCCCCGCTGTCGCGACCCGCTGTACGCCCAGCTCATCGGCATGCACCCGAGTCCGACGGCCCCCACCGCGAGCGCCCCCGCGCCGATCGTCCTGCGCTCCACCAGCCCGTGAACCTCCTTCTCCGGCCCCCAACCTAACCCGCAGGCCCGCACACCTCTGACATAGCCTCCTGACCATGACCTCCGACGTGTGGCTCCCCATCCCGCCGGCCGAGTTCAGTGGCCTCCCCGACGGGCTCAACTACCTCTTCTGGGACGGCGACCAGGACTTTCCCGGTGACCCCGCCGACTGTGCCGTGTACGTCGTCCCCTACATGAAGCGGCAGCAGGTCAAGGTGCGGCCGCTGGAGGGGATGCGGAACGTCCGGCTCATCCAGACCCTCACCGCCGGGGTCGACGACATGATCGCCGCCATCGACCTCATCGCGCCCGGCGTGCCGCTGTGCAACGCGCGCGGGGTGCACGAGGCGAGCACCGCCGAGCTCGCCCTCGCCCTCACGCTGGCGTCCCTGCGCGGCATCCCGGGGTTCGTGCGCGCCCAGCAGCGGGAGCACTGGGAGAGCGGCTTCCATCCCGCCCTCGCCGACAAGTCCGTCCTCATCGTCGGCTACGGCGCCATCGGCGCGGCCATCGAGGACCGGCTCGTACCGTTCGAGGTTGCGCGGGTGGCGCGCGTCGCGCGCTCCGGGCGCGCCTCGGCGCGCGGTCCCGTGCTTCCGCTCACCGAACTGCCACATCTGCTTCCGGAAGCCGATGTCGTCATCCTTTCCACGCCCCTCACGGACACCACGCGTGGCCTGGTCAACGCGGAGTTCCTCGCGCGGATGAAGGACGGTGCGCTGCTCGTGAACATCGCGCGCGGTCCCGTCGTGGACACCAAGGCCCTGCTCGCCGAGTTGGAGAGCGGCCGCCTCACCGCCGCCCTGGATGTCACCGACCCCGAGCCGCTGCCGGCCGGACACCCCTTGTGGCATGCGCCGGGAGTGCTGATCAGCCCTCATGTCGGCGGCCCCACCTCGGCCTTCCTGCCGCGCGCCAAGCGCGTCGTCACCCAGCAGTTGAACCGTTTCGTGAACCGGGAGCCATTGCGAAACGTGATTTTGACGACGGGATCCACCGACAACTGACCATCGCGGCAATACGCGTGTAATCCGCTTCCGGTACGGTCCGCAACCTTCCGGACGCGGTGCGTGCGCGCATAGCCGCTGGTCGTTACGGAGCGTAGAGAAGCTATGTCCCTGAGTGACGAGACTGGTGTATCGTCCCGGAAGGGGCTGCGCCGCGCACCGTTCGGCGCCGGGGATGGACATTTCAGATTTGTGAGGGGGGCGACGGGCGATGCACGGCCTATGGACGAACGATCCGACGCGGCGGAGCCGCCGGCGGCGACCCTGGCGCACAGCTGCGCGCAGACGCGGCCACCACACCAGCCATCACCACCACCGCAGGCACAGCGGCCGCAGAAGGCATGCGCACCCAGCGCACCGGGACCCGAGGGACCCGGGAACGGCGCGGACCGGGAGGATCCGGTGACAGCGTCGACGCCTGTGACGACCACCCTCCCCGGAGCGCTGCGGGCACAGCCTCCGGCGGGGATGCCGCACCCCCGGCCGCCGGTCACCGGCGGCGGGACCGGCGTGGTCCGCCAACTCGTCCTGGCCCTGATCTGCGCGGGATACGCCGTCGGTTCCGCGTTCGACTGGGGCTCGAACCAGATCGCCCTGTTCATGGGCGACTTCGGTCTGACCGCGGCCGCCGGCACCGCCGCCGTGTCGTGCTTCCTCTACGCCCGCTCCCCGCGGGTCCGCTTTCGACCTGCCTGGCTGCTCTTCGCCCTCTCCTCGGCGATGGCGGCCCTGGGCAACGCGGTCTGGGGGTGGTACGAGGTCGTGCTCCAGCGGCCCGTGCCCAGCCCCAGCTACGCCGACCTGTTCTTCCTGTGCTTCGCGCCGCCCGCCATCGTCGGCCTGCTGGTGCTGGCCAAGCGGCCGGTGACGAAGGCGGGGTGGATCTGCCTGGGCCTGGACGCCTGGCTGATCGGCGGCTCGCTGCTCACCCTGTCGTGGAGCCTCGCGCTCGCCCAGGCCGCCCGGTTCGACGGGCCCAGCGTCGCGCACACCGCGCTCTCGCTGGCGTACCCGCTGCTGGACATCGCCCTGGTGAGCATGGTGCTCGCGCTGCACTTCCGGCGCTCGCCGGGCAACCGCACCGCGGTGAACACCGCGATCGGCGCCCTCGCCCTGACCGTGATGTGCGACGCCCTGTTCACCTCGCCGCTGCTGCACAGCAGTTACCGCTCCGGCCAGCTGTTGGACGCGGGCTGGTTCGCCGGCTCGCTGCTGCTCGCGTACGCCCCCTGGGCCGCACCCAGGGCGACGGGCGCCCAGGATCCCGACGGGCACACGCGCGTGGTCCACGAGCACGTGCCCGGCGGCCGGGCCACGGCGCCCAAGCAGCCGCCCGCGCCCGTCCCGGGAGGCGATCACAGCCGGTACCCGGCGGGCCGGCCGATCACCGGCTCGCTGGCCGCGCTCACCCCGTACCTGGCTGCCGCCGTGTGCACCCTGGGCATCCTCTACAACGTGCTGAACGGCCGCAGTCCGGACCACGTCGTCCTGATCACCGCCGGCTGTGTGGTCCTGGCGCTCGTCGTGCGGCAGGGCATCATGCTGCTCGACAACATCACCCTCACCCAGGAACTGGCGCAGCAGGAGAACCACTTCCGCTCCCTGGTGCAGGGCTCCAGCGACGTCATCATGATCGCCGCACCCAACGGCATCCTCCGGTACGTCTCCCCGGCCGCCGCCGGGGTCTACGGACGCCCGGCCGAGGACATCGTGGGTTCGGAACTGGCCAACCTCATCCACCCGGAGGACCTGGGCTGCGTGGTGCACGAGGTGCGCCGCTTCCTCGCCGCCAGCTCCCTGGAGGAACCCACCACCCGCATCGAGTGCCGGTTCCGCTCCGGCGAGGGCGGCTGGCTCAACGTCGAGTCCACCGTCAAGCGCCACCACGGCGGCCTCATCTTCAACAGCCGGGACGTGACCGAAAGAGTGCGCCTGCAGGCGCAGCTCCAGCACAACGCCGAGCACGACCCGCTCACCGACCTGCCCAACCGCGCCCTGTTCACCCGGCGCGTCCAGCAGGCCCTGTCCGGCCGCCGCTCCTCCGACCGGGGCCCGGCCCTGCGGAACACGGCGGTGCTCTTCATCGACCTGGACGGGTTCAAGGCGGTCAACGACACGATCGGGCACCAGGCCGGCGACGAACTGCTCGTCCAGGCCGCGCGCAGGCTCCAGGGCACGGTCCGCCACGGCGACACCGCGTCCCGGCTGGGCGGCGACGAGTTCGCGGCGCTGATCGTCGGTGACGGCACCCGTGACCGCAGTGCCCGGGAGCGGCACATCCTGGAGCTCGCCGACCGCCTCAGGACGACCCTCTCCCAGCCGTACGCCATTGACGGCAACGATGTCCGTGTCAACGCGTCCATCGGTGTCGCCTTCGCCGAACCGGGCCTCGGCGCGGGTGAGCTGCTGCGCAACGCCGACCTGGCGATGTACCGGGCCAAGTCGGCCGGAAAGGGCCGCGTCAAGCTGTACAAGCCGCAGATGCAGCAGGACGTCGTACGCAAGGCGGAACTGGCCACCCGGCTGCGGGCCGCCCTGCACGACGGCGAGTTCGCGCTGCTGCACCAGCCCGTGGTGTGCCTGGAGAACGGCCGGATCGAATCGGTCTCCGCGCAGGCGCGCTGGCGTTCCTCGCAGGGGGTGCTGTTCACGCCTGCCGAGTTCCTGCGGGTCGCCGAGGACAGCGACAAGACCTCCGAGCTGGACCGCTGGATCCTCCAGGAGGCGGTCGAGCAGGCCGCCGAGCGGGCCGCGGGCGGGCTCGTGGTGCCGGTCGCCGTCCGGATGTCCGCCCGGCGGCTGCTCGACCGGTCCTCGCCGCTCGGCTCCCTGGAGGCCCTGCTCACCCGGCACGGGCTGCCCTCGGGGGCGCTGGTCCTGGAGCTGTCCGACACCGACCCCAGGGTCCCGCTGGACGAGCTGGAGCGGCGGCTGACCGCGCTCAGCCGGCACGGTGTCCGGGTCGCGCTGGACGGCTTCGGCAGCGGCTACGCGGCGATCACGGCCCTGAGGAAGCTCCCCGTCGACGTGCTCAAGCTCGACCGCGGTCTGGTGGAGGGGGTCGTCGAGTCGGCCCGCCTGCACAAGATCACCAGCGGGCTGCTGCGGATCGCCTGCGATCTCGGCCTCCAGTCGGTGGCCGAGGGCGTGGACCTGCCCGAGCAGGTCACGGCGCTCCGCGCGATGGGGTGCACCCACGGGATGGGCATGGCGTTCTCCGGCCCGGTGGACGAGTACCGGCTGCGCCGGGCGCTCGGTTCCGGCCACTATCCGGTCCCGCACGCACCGGCGGCCGAGCCGGCGTTCGCGGGGGGCGGCTCCGGGGTGTACACCAGTGGTGTGCCTGCCGGTGTACCCGCCGTACTCGGAGGCGGAAGTGGCCTACGCTCACATAATGAGACTCCCGTCCCACCCACTTGACACGTGGTGCGCGTCAGAGGGAGGGTCAGTCCCATGCGCACCCGAATTCTCGTACTTGGACAGCGCGTCGGCTGAGCTGGGACCCACCGGAGGACGATCCGGAATCCCCAGCGACCACACCGGCGCGCTCCCCTCGCTTGCCTTTTGGCACGAGGGGTTTTTTGTTGCACCAGCACCAGACGTACGGCAGTAGAAATCCGTACGAACCTCGCAAAAACCCTCAGCATCGAGAAGAGAATGCCGATGACCGAGCAGGCCCCGGGGGCCCACCATCCGCAGCCGCGGCCCCGTTCCGGAGGACAGCAGTCCGCGCCCGTCGAGCACGTCACGGGTGCGAAGTCCCTCATCCGCTCCCTTGAGGAGGTCGGCGCTGACACGGTATTCGGCATCCCCGGCGGCGCGATCCTGCCGGCCTACGACCCGCTGATGGACTCCACCCGGGTGCGCCACGTCCTGTGCCGGCACGAGCAGGGCGCCGGGCACGCGGCCACCGGCTACGCGCAGGCCACCGGCAAGGTCGGCGTCTGCATGGCGACCTCGGGACCGGGCGCCACCAACCTGGTGACGCCGATCGCGGACGCGCACATGGACTCGGTGCCGCTCGTGGCGATCACCGGGCAGGTCGCGTCCTCCTCGATCGGCACGGACGCCTTCCAGGAGGCGGACATCGTCGGCATCACCATGCCGATCACCAAGCACAACTTCCTGGTCACCAAGGCCGAGGACATCCCCCGGGTGATCGCGCAGGCGTTCCACATCGCCTCCACCGGCCGCCCGGGTCCGGTCCTGGTCGACATCGCCAAGGACGCCCTCCAGGCGAAGACCACCTTCTCCTGGCCGCCGGTGATGGACCTGCCCGGCTACCGTCCGGTGACCAAGCCGCACGCCAAGCAGATCCGTGAGGCCGCCAGGCTGATCACGTCCGCGAAGCGGCCGGTCCTCTACGTCGGCGGCGGCGTCATCAAGGCGCACGCCACCGCCGAGCTCAAGGTCCTCGCCGAGCTCACCGGAGCGCCCGTCACCACCACCCTGATGGCGCTCGGCGCGTTCCCCGACAGCCACCCGCTGCACGTGGGAATGCCGGGCATGCACGGTGCGGTCACCGCCGTCACCGCGCTGCAGAAGGCCGACCTGATCGTCGCCCTCGGAGCCCGTTTCGACGACCGCGTCACCGGCAAGCTGGACAGCTTCGCCCCGTACGCGAAGATCGTCCACGCCGATATCGACCCCGCGGAGATCGGCAAGAACCGCGCCGCCGACGTGCCCATCGTCGGTGACGCCCGCGAGGTCATCGCCGACCTGATCCAGGCGGTGCAGAAGGAGCACAGCGAGGGCCAGCAGGGCGAGGCCGCCAAGTCGAGGTACGCGGCCTGGTGGAAGGACCTCAACCGCTGGCGTGAGACCTACCCGCTGGGCTACGACCTGCCCGACAACGGTTCGCTCTCGCCGCAGCAGGTCATCGAGCGCATCGGGCAGCTCGCCCCGGAGGACACCATCTTCGCGGCGGGCGTCGGCCAGCACCAGATGTGGGCCGCGCACTACGTGCAGTACGAGAAGCCCGCCACCTGGCTGAACTCCGGCGGCGCCGGAACCATGGGCTACGCGGTCCCGGCCGCGATGGGCGCCAAGGCCGGCCGGCCGGGCCAGACCGTGTGGGCGATCGACGGCGACGGCTGCTTCCAGATGACCAACCAGGAACTGACCACCTGCGCCCTGAACAACATCCCGATCAAGGTCGCCATCATCAACAACGGCGCTCTCGGGATGGTCCGCCAGTGGCAGACCCTCTTCTACAACCAGCGGTACTCCAACACGGTGCTGCACTCCGGGCCGGACGACGTCAATCCGGACGCCCGCGGCACCCGGGTCCCCGACTTCGTCAAGCTGTCGGAGGCCATGGGCTGCTACTCCATCCGCTGCGAGTCCCCGGACGACCTCGACAAGGTCATCGAAGAGGCGAACTCCATCAACGACCGCCCGGTCGTCGTCGACTTCATCGTCCACGAGGACGCCATGGTGTGGCCGATGGTCGCCGCCGGCACCTCCAACGACGAGATCCTGGCCGCCCGGGACGTCCGCCCCGACTTCGGCGACAACGAAGACGACTGAGCGAGAGACGCTAAGAGAGACGCTGAGAGAGAGACGTAGAAGAAAATGTCCAAGCACACGCTCTCCGTCCTGGTGGAGAACAAGCCGGGCATCCTCGCCCGGATCGCGGCGCTGTTCTCCCGCCGCGGCTTCAACATCGACTCGCTCGCCGTCGGGGTCACCGAGCACGCCGACATCTCCCGCATCACGATCGTGGTGAGCGTCGAAGCCCTGCCGCTGGAGCAGGTCACCAAGCAGCTCAACAAGCTCGTCGAGGTGCTCAAGATCGTCGAACTGGAGCCGGGTTCGGCCGTTCAGCGGGAACTCGTTCTGGTGAAGGTGCGCGCCGACAACGAGACGCGCTCCCAGATCGTCGAGATCGTCCAGCTGTTCCGCGCCAAGACCGTCGACGTCTCCCCGGAGGCCGTCACCATCGAGGCCACCGGCAGCAGCGAGAAGCTGACCGCCATGCTCAAGATGCTGGAGCCGTTCGGCATCAAGGAGCTGGTGCAGTCCGGCACCATCGCGATCGGGCGCGGGGCCCGTTCGATCACCGACCGGTCGCTGCGCGCCCTCGACCGATCTGCGTAAGGCTTGAGCAAGGCTTGACACGGGCGGCCGACGGTCGTTCGCGGCGCGCCGACCGCCCGTATACCGAGACCCCGAGACTTCCCTTCCGCCCGCCGTCATACGGTGGGACGCAACACCTGCACACCAAGGAGAGAACCCAAAGTGGCCGAGCTGTTCTACGACGCCGACGCCGACCTGTCCATCATCCAGGGCCGCAAGGTCGCGGTCATCGGCTACGGCAGCCAGGGTCACGCCCACGCCCTGTCGCTGCGCGACTCGGGTGTCGACGTGCGTGTCGGTCTGCACGAGGGCTCCAAGTCCAAGGCGAAGGCCGAGGAGCAGGGCCTGCGCGTGGTGACCCCGGCCGAGGCCGCCGCCGAGGCCGACGTCATCATGATCCTGGTCCCGGACCCGATCCAGGCCCAGGTCTACGAGGAGTCCATCGCCCCCAACCTGAACGACGGCGACGCGCTGTTCTTCGGCCACGGCCTGAACATCCGCTTCGGCTTCATCAAGCCCCCGGCCGGCGTCGACGTCTGCATGGTCGCCCCCAAGGGCCCGGGCCACCTGGTCCGCCGCCAGTACGAGGAAGGCCGCGGCGTGCCCTGCATCGTGGCCGTCGAGCAGGACGCCACCGGCAACGGCTTCGCGCTCGCCCTGTCGTACGCCAAGGGCATCGGCGGCACCCGCGCCGGCGTCATCAAGACGACCTTCACCGAGGAGACCGAGACCGACCTGTTCGGCGAGCAGGCCGTCCTCTGCGGTGGTACCTCCGCCCTGGTCAAGGCCGGTTTCGAGACCCTCGTCGAGGCCGGTTACCAGCCGGAGATCGCCTACTTCGAGTGCCTCCACGAGCTGAAGCTCATCGTCGACCTGATGTACGAGGGCGGCCTGGAGAAGATGCGCTGGTCGGTCTCCGAGACCGCCGAGTGGGGCGACTACGTCACCGGCCCGCGGATCATCACCGACGCCACCAAGGCCGAGATGAAGCAGATCCTCGCCGAGATCCAGGACGGCACCTTCGCCAACAACTGGATGGACGAGTACCACGGCGGTCTGAAGAAGTACAACGAGTACAAGAAGCAGGACTCCGAGCACCTGCTGGAGACCACCGGCAAGCAGCTGCGCAAGCTGATGTCCTGGGTGAACGAAGACGCGTGAGCCCCAGGTGACAGGGCCGGGGCGAGCTGCCCCGGCCCTGTTGTCCGCCCCGTCGAATCTCGGACGGGTGATCCTTCCGCAGAGGCGCAGGACGCCCTCCGCCACGGCACTACACTGCCGTACTACATACGCGTCAGGCCCACAGCGTCGTGCGTCTCCACGCGGCTAGCCAACCTCCACCGCCTGCGGCCGTCGGGACGGCCGTCCGCATTGGACCTGTGAGGACTCACGTGAGCTCGAAACCTGTCGTACTCATCGCTGAAGAGCTGTCGCCCGCCACCGTCGACGCGCTGGGCCCGGACTTCGAGATCCGGCACACCAACGGAGCAGACCGAGCCGAGCTGCTCCCCGCCATCGCCGACGTGGACGCGATCCTGATCCGCTCCGCCACCAAGGTCGACGCCGAGGCCATCGCCGCGGCCAAGAAGCTGAAGGTCGTCGCACGAGCCGGCGTCGGCCTGGACAACGTCGACGTCTCCGCCGCCACCAAGGCCGGCGTGATGGTCGTCAACGCCCCTACCTCCAACATCGTGACCGCCGCCGAGCTGGCCTGCGGTCTGCTGATCTCCAGCGCCCGCCACATCCCGCAGGCCAACTCGGCGCTGAAGAACGGCGAGTGGAAGCGCAGCAAGTACACCGGCGTCGAGCTCGCCGAGAAGACCCTCGGTGTCGTCGGCCTCGGCCGCATCGGCGCCCTGGTCGCGCAGCGCATGTCCGCCTTCGGCATGAAGGTCGTCGCCTACGACCCCTACATCCAGCCCGCCCGCGCCGCCCAGATGGGCGTCAAGGTGCTGTCCCTGGACGAGCTGCTCGAAGTCGCCGACTTCATCACCGTGCACCTTCCGAAGACCCCCGAGACGGTCGGTCTGATCGGCGACGAGGCGCTGCGCAAGGTCAAGCCGTCGGTGCGGATCGTCAACGCCGCGCGCGGTGGCATCGTCGACGAGGAGGCGCTGTACGCGGCGCTCAAGGAGGGCCGGGTCGCCGGCGCCGGCCTCGACGTCTACACCAAGGAGCCGTGCACCGACTCCCCGCTGTTCGAGCTCGACCAGGTCGTCTGCACCCCGCACCTCGGTGCCTCCACCGACGAGGCCCAGGAGAAGGCGGGCATCGCGGTCGCCAGGTCCGTCCGCCTCGCCCTCGCCGGCGAACTGGTCCCGGACGCGGTCAACGTCCAGGGCGGGGTCATCGCCGAGGACGTCAAGCCGGGCCTGCCCCTTGCAGAGCGCCTCGGCCGCATCTTCACCGCGCTCGCCGGCGAGGTCGCGGTCCGCCTCGACGTCGAGGTCTACGGCGAGATCACCCAGCACGACGTGAAGGTGCTGGAGCTGTCCGCGCTCAAGGGTGTCTTCGAGGACGTCGTCGACGAGACGGTGTCGTACGTCAACGCGCCGCTGTTCGCGCAGGAGCGCGGCGTCGAGGTCCGCCTCACCACCAGCTCGGAGTCGGCCGACCACCGCAACGTCGTCACCGTGCGCGGCACCCTCGGCAACGGCGAGGAGGTCTCGGTCTCCGGCACGCTGTCCGGCCCGAAGAACCTCCAGAAGATCGTCGCGGTCGGCGACTACGACGTCGACCTCGCGATCGCCGACCACCTGCTGGTGCTGCGGTACGAGGACCGGCCCGGTGTTGTCGGCACCGTCGGCCGCATTCTGGGGGAGGCCGGGATCAACATCGCCGGTATGCAGGTGTCCCGCGCGGTGGCGGGCGGCGAGGCGCTCGCCGTTCTCACCGTCGACGACACGGTGGCCTCCGGCGTGCTGGCCGAGGTGGAAGCGGAGATCGGGGCGACGTCGGCTCGTTCGGTGAACCTGGTCTGATTTTTCTGCCCATCCGCCCACCCGACTCGGTGGGCTGGAAGGCTCGCGTCATGTCCTCAAACGCCGGACGGGCTGAGTAGATCAGCCCGTCCGGCGTTTGCATGGTCACCTCCTGCGCAGCTGTATGGTCACCTCCTGCGCAGCGTCACCGCCGCCCCCACCGCCGTCAGCGTCAGCAGCACCGCCCCCGCGATCGCCGCCCCCTGCATCCCGCTGGTGAACGCCTCCCGGGCGGAGCGGGTCAGGGCCTCTCCCGCGGGCCCCGGCAGCCGGGCCGCCGTCGCCAGCGCGCCGCCCAGCGTCTCGCGGGCCCCGGCCGGGGCCGTGGCCGGCATCTCGTGGCGGTAGACCGCCGTACCGATCGAGCCAAGCACGGCCATGCCGAGCGCACCGCCGAGCTCCGCGGCCGTCTCAAGCAGCGAGGACGCCGTCCCGGCCCGCTCCACCGGCGCGCCGGTCAGCGCGAGGTCGGTCAGCTGGGACACGATCGCGACCATCCCGCAGGCGAGGACACCGGCCCCGGTCAGCACCAGCCACAGTGAGTCGGTGCCGACCAGGGCGAGCAGCACGAACCCGGCCGCCATGGCCGCGAAGCCGCCGGCGACGACGTACCCCCGGTCGGCGCCCCGCTGCACCAGCTGTGCCGTGAGCGGCCCCGCGACCCCGATGAACACCGAGGGCAGCAGACTCCACAGCGCCGCCGCGAGCGGGCTCATGCCGAGGACCGACTGGATGTACTGCGTGGTGAAGATCGCCGAGCCCAGCATGGCGAGCGAGGCGACGAGGTTCAGGACCAGCGCCGGGGTGAAACCACGGCCCTTCAGCAGGGCCGGCGGGATCAGCGGGGAGCCGGTGGTGCGCTGACGGTGCACGAAGAGGGCGGCGAAGAGCAGGCCGACGGTGATCGAGACGACGTAGAGCGGGTGCCAGCCCTCGGAGGGGATCTCCTTGACGCCGTAGACCACTGGGAGCACGGCGGCCATCGAGAGCGGGACGCTCAGCCAGTCGAAGCGGCCGGGGGAGGGGTTCCTGGACTCCGGGAGCAGGACCGGGCCGAGGAGCAGGAGCAGCGCCATCGCCGGGAGGTTCACCAGGAAGACCGAGCCCCACCAGAAGTGCTCGACGAGGATCCCGCTCATCACCGAGCCGAGCGCGATCCCGCTGGTCATCACCCCGGACCACAGGCCGATCGCCTTCGCGCGCTGGCCGGGGTCGGTGAACATCGTGCGCAGCAGGGCCATCGTCGACGGCATCAGGGTCGCCCCGCCGATGCCGAGGACCGCGCGGGCGGCGATCAGGGTCCCGGCGCTGTCCGCGTACGCGGCGAGCAGCGAGGCGCCGCCGAAGGCCGCGGCTCCCACGAGGAGGAGGCGACGGCGGCCGATGCGGTCGCCCAGTGCGCCCATCGTCATCAGCAGGCCGGCCAGGACGAAGCCGTAGATGTCGAGGATCCACAGCTGCTGGGTGCCGGTCGGCCGCAGGTCCGCGCCGATCGCCGGGAGGGCGAAGTAGAGGACCGAGACGTCCATCGAGACCAGGAGCAGCGGAAGCATCAGCACGCCGAGCGCGGTCCTCCCCCAGAGGGGGGACCCCCAGCGGCGCCCGGCCAGAGAGGCGGCGGTCGGTGGTGCGGTGGTGCTCGTCGGGTTCGTCATGCCAGGGAATATACGAGCGTCTTAAACGCTTGTCTAGAACGCTTGTATAATTCATGCGTCTAGGACGGTTGTATGGATCCCGGATAGGGTGGTTCGCATGGGACACCGTGAGGATCTGCTGGAAGGCGCCAAGCGCTGCCTGCTGGAGAAGGGGTTCGCGCGGACGACGGCGCGCGACGTCGTCAGGGAGTCGGGGACCAACCTCGCCTCGATCGGCTACCACTACGGCTCCAAGGACGCGCTGCTCGCGCAGGCCTACATCGCACTGGTGGAGGAGATGTCCTTCGACGGCGGCGACGGGAGGCTGACCGGAGCGCCCGGCTCCCTCGAACGGTTCCGGGAGGTGTGGTCGAACATCGTCGACAGCATGCGCGGGCCCGGCTCGATGTGGCGGCTCAGCGTGGAGATCGTGACGATGGGCGATCAGATGCCGGAGGTGCGCGACCAGTTGGCGCGCGCCCAGCGCGAGGGCGGCCGGGGGCTGACCTCGCTGCTGATGGGCGTACCGGAGGAGGAGGTCTCCGACGAGACCGCCGACACCCTCGGCCGCTTCTACATGACCCTGATGTCCGGCCTCATCTCGCAGTGGACCTTCGACCCGAAGACCGCGCCCGACGGCGACGCGCTCGCCGAGGGGCTGCGCCAGATCGTCGAGGCCGCGACCCGGAGTTGACGCGGCGGATGCGTCGACAGCCGTGTGGCGCCGGTGCGCCGGGTCAGCCGAGCGGGTACGTCACCACGGCTCGGGCCGGGAACCGGAGCGCGTCTCCGTACAGCGGGGAGCGCTCGACGGTGACCCGGACGCCGCCGGCGGAGTCGTAGTACCAGACGGGGCTCTGCAGGGCGGGCCCGCACAGGCCGTCCGGAAGCCGGTACGGCTCGCCGGCCACGCCGACGCTGCCATGGCTCTTCTCGAAGAGGTCCGCGCCCGCCGGCACGATGCCCGCGCTGCGCAGGTAGTCCGAGAGCAGACCGCTCCGGAAGGACAGGACGGCACTGCCGTTCCGGGTGAAGTAGTGGACGTCGGAGGCGTCGGAGGGAATCGGCGTGCCGTGGACGAGGATCCGGTCCGGCAGCCGCTGGTCGCTTCCGGCGCAGGCCCGTTCGTCGCCGAGCGGGTGGGGCAGGTCGTCCCGGAAGAGCCAGACGGCTCCGGCGGCGAGCCCCGTCAGGGCGAGCCCCGCGATCCCCAGGGCGGCCGACCGACGGCCCGGCCGGGGCCGCTCGCCCGCGCCGCCCTCCGCCGCCGGCGGCGGAGCTGCCGCCTCGCCGTGCCGTATGTCCGGACCCGGATCGCCCATGCCCGCCCCCGCCGACATTCCTGATGATTCTTGATGTGAACACGCGGAGCATACGCCGACCGGCATCCGCGCCACCCCACCGTTTCCACCGCGCCCGACGGGGCGGACTTCAGGCCAGCCGGGCCCCCTTCAGCGCCATGTGCAGCAGCAGGCGGTCCTCACCGTCGTCCAGGTCGAGGCCGGTGAGCTGCTCGACGCGGGACAGGCGGTAGTACAGGGTCTGCCGGTGGATGCCGAGCACGGTGGCCGTGCGGCCCGCCTGGCCCGCGTGGTCGAGGTAGACCTCGGCGGTGCGGGCCAGTTCGTGGTGGGCCGGGGCGAGAAGGGGGGCGACGGCCCGGTCGCGGGACGCCTCCGGTGGCAGCGCGGTCAGCAGGCGGTACGGGCCGATGTCCGCCCACTGCGCGACCGGCCCGAACCGCGGCTCCGCCAGCGCGGCCCGGGCGGCCGCCGACGCCTCCTGCCAGACCGCGCCCAGCTCGGCCAGCCCGGTCCGGGCCTCGCCCACGCCCGCGGCGCAGTGCTGCGCGGCCGGGACCGGCCCGGCGAGTCCCGCGGCCACGGCCGCCGCCGTCCGCGCCCCGGCGCCGCGCGCCGCCGCCGACCTGGCCTCCTCCGCCTCCTTGAGCAGACGGGCGGCGGCCGTCAGGGCCGGGGTGGCCGTGTCCGTACTGCGCAGCCGGACCAGCACGGCCAGGCTGTGACCGGTGGCCCCCCAGGGCAGCGCGCACAGCGCGGTGGCGTGCGGGACCGTGCGCGGGGACGGGGCGTCGTCCGGGTCGGCGGACGGCCAGGGCGCGACACAGACCAGCGTGTGCGGGCCGTCCGCGCGGGCGCCGAGGGCCGTACGGAGCTCGGCCACCGCCATGTCCCGCTGCCAGCCGCTCTCCGCGACCAGCACCGCCCGGAGCTCCCGGCCGAGGCCCGCCCCCGCCTGCGCCTCGTCCGCGAGCAGCGCCCCGATCCGCCCGGCCACCCCCATGGCCGCGGCCAGCTGGGCGTCCGTCGGGCCCGGATCGTCGTCGAGGAGCCAGACGTAGCCGAGGACGACACCCCGATGGCGTACCGGCAGACAGATCCGCCCCCGGTACACCCCGGCCTCCGGGGTCGGCGGGATCCGGACCGGTCCGGTCGCGCGGGTGATGCCGAAGCCCTCGAACCAGGTGCGGACCGCCGCCGTGGAGCGCCGGGTCAGGATCGAGCGGGTGCGGACCGGGTCCAGCGCCGACGGATCGAGGTCGCCCTCACTGTCGTACGCCCCGAAGGCGATCAGCTCGAAGTCGCGGTTCTCCAGGGTCGCCGGGACGCCCAGCAGCTCCGAGATCTCGTCGACCAGCTCCTGGTAGTCACCCTTGAATTCCGACGTCACCCGGGCATTCTCCCGCAATTCCCGACCGCCTTCATACATCTGTCTGAGATCTGCGGCACGGATGCGTGACAGCTGTCGATGGCCCACGATCGGAGGGATCCTTGACTATCACGGTGGTTCCCCGTGCCGTATCCAAATCGTCGGATCGCGGCCTGTCGGCATGTGTTGTGGAGGTGCCCCGTGCTGGGTCCCGTGATTCTGGCCGCGTCGCGCAGCGACCGGATGCGACGTCTGATCTCGGCGGCCCCGGTGACGAAGCAGGTCGTCGACCGCTTCATCCCCGGCGAGTCGGTCGCCGACATCGTCCCGGTCATCGAGGAGCTGACGGGCCGCGGCCTGGAGCTGACGATGGACGTCGTCGGCGAGGACATCACCACCCCGGAGCAGGCCACCGCCGCCCGGGACGCCTACCTCGCGCTCGTCGAGCGGCTGAAGGACCTCGGCCTCGGCGAGCGCGTCGAGATGTCGGTGAAGCTGTCGATGTTCGGCCAGGCCCTGGACGGGGGCCACGAACTGGCCCTTGCCAACGTCCGCCCGGTCGTCGAGGCCGCCGCCGCCATCGGTACGACCGTCACCCTCGACGCCGAGGACCACACCACCCTCGACTCGATGTTCGCCATCCACGAGGAGCTGCGCCGGGACTTCCCGCAGACCGGCTGCGTCATCCAGGCCTACCTCTTCCGCACCGAGGCCGACGCCCGCCGCCTCGCCGAGGCCGGCAGCCGCGTCCGCCTGGTCAAGGGCGCCTACAAGGAGCCCGCCGAGGTCGCCTACCAGCAGAAGCACGAGATCGACAAGGCGTACGTGCGGATCCTGCGGACCCTGATGGAGGGCGAGGGGTACCCGATGGTCGGCTCCCACGACCCGCGCCTCATCTCCATCGCCCAGGAGCTCGCCCGGCGCGCCGGCCGCAAGCCCGACGAGTACGAGTTCCAGATGCTGTACGGCATCCGCAGCGACGAACACCTGCGCCTCGCCGCCGAGGGTCACCGGATGCGCGTCTACACCGCCTACGGCACCGACTGGTACGGCTACTTCATGCGCAGGCTGGCGGAGAAGCCGGCGAACCTGCGCTTCTTCGTCCGCTCCATGCTCAGCAAGGGCTGAGGCGCCGCCCTCCCGCCCGCCGCCCTGCAACACCCGCTCACGTACAAGGAGTTACGGATCCCATGGACGCTGTGACCCAGGTCCCCACCCCCGTCAACGAGCCGGTGCACGGCTACGCCCCCGGCTCGCCCGAGCGCACCCGCCTTGAGGCGAAGCTCAAGGAGCTCGCCGAGAACCCGATCGAGCTGCCGATGACCATCGGCGGCGAGAAGCGGCTCGGCGGCGGCGAGCCCTTCCAGGTCGTGCAGCCGCACCACCACAAGGCCGTCATCGGCACCGGGCACCACGCCACCCAGCAGGACGCCCGGGACGCGATCGACGCGGCCCTCGCCGCCGCGCCCGCCTGGCGCGCGATGTCCTTCGACGACCGCGCCGCGATCATCCTGCGCGCCGCCGAACTGCTGGCCGGCCCCTGGCGCGAGACCATCGCCGCCTCCACCATGCTCGGCCAGTCCAAGACCGCCCAGCAGGCCGAGATCGACAGCCCCTGCGAGCTGGTCGACTTCTGGCGGTTCAACGTCCACTACGCCCGCCAGATCCTGGCCGAGCAGCCCCCGGCCAACTCCCCGGGCGTCTGGAACCGCCTCGACCACCGCCCGCTGGAGGGCTTCGTCTACGCGATCACGCCGTTCAACTTCAGCGCGATCGCCGGCAACCTGCCCACCGCGCCCGCGCTGATGGGCAACGTCGTGGTCTGGAAGCCGTCCCCGACCCAGACCCACGCGGCCGTGCTGCTCATGCAGCTGCTGGAGGAGGCGGGTCTCCCCGAGGGCGTCATCAACCTCGTCACCGGTGACGGCATCGAGGTCTCCGAGGTCGCCCTCGAACACCGCGACCTGGCCGGCATCCACTTCACCGGTTCCACCAGGACCTTCCAGTACCTGTGGAAGACGGTCGGCAACAACATCGAGAAGTACCGCTCCTACCCGCGTCTGGTGGGCGAGACCGGCGGCAAGGACTTCCTCGTCGCCCACCCGAGCGCCGACCGGGCCGTGCTCAAGACGGCGCTCACCCGCGGTGCCTTCGAATACCAGGGCCAGAAGTGCTCGGCGACCTCCCGGGCGTACATTCCCGCGTCCATCTGGAACGACGGTTTCCGCGAGGAGTTCGCCGCCGAGGTCGACTACCTGACCATGGGTGACGTCACCGACCTGTCGAACTTCATCGGCGCCGTGATCGACGACCGCGCCTTCGCCAAGAACAAGGCCGCGATCGACCGTGCGAAGACCGACCCGTCCTGCGAGATCGTCGCGGGCGGCTCCTACGACGACTCGGTCGGCTACTTCGTCCGCCCGACGGTCGTGGTCTGCAGCGACCCGGAGAACGAGGTCTTCCGCACCGAGTACTTCGGCCCGTTCCTCGCCGTGCACGTCTACGAGGACGACAAGTACGACGAGATGCTGACCCAGATGGAGTCGGTGTCGGACTACGCGCTCACCGGCTCGGTCGTGGCCAACGACCGCGCGGCGGCGGCCTACACGATGGAGAAGCTGCGCTACGCGGCCGGCAACTTCTACATCAACGACAAGTCGACCGGCGCCGTCGTCGGCCAGCAGCCCTTCGGCGGCGGCCGCTCCTCCGGCACCAACGACAAGGCCGGCGCCCCGCAGAACCTGCTGCGCTGGACCCTGACCCGTGCGATCAAGGAGACGCTGGTCGCGCCGACCGACTACGCGTACCCGCACATGGGCTGAGCCTCAGCCCCTCCCCGAGCACGGGCCGGGAAGCCTGACCCACGAGCAGGCTTCCCGGCCCGTTCCCATGGGCGGATCCGGTCCGTGCCGCCCGCCGCAGTCAGTCCGTGGGCGTCGTCGCGTCCCTGAACCCGGCCTCGGCCCCGGTGTCCGGCGCCGCCGACAGGATCACGATCTTCAGCTCCGAGTCGCCGTCCGTCAGGACGTCGCAGTCCACCGGAACCGGCCCCGCCCTCGGATGCTCGACCGTCTTGCGGTCCTCGCGGTGGGCTGCCACCGTGCCGCTCGCCCACATCCGGGCGAACCGCTCGTTGCCCTGGGACAGTTCCCTGATCAGCTCCGCCAGCCGGGCGTCCCGCGGAAAGCGGCCGGTCGCGCGGCGCAGGTCGGAGACGACGGCGAGGTCCGAGCCGTCCACGTCGTCGACGTGCACCGGCCACCAGGTGACACGGGCGTCCGCGGTGCCGACCGGGAACCGCTCCCGGGCGAAGTTGCGCAGCTCCGGCGGTGTGGCCGACGGATCACCGAGGAGCGCGGCCCAGCGGGCGTTCCAGCAGAGCAGTTGCCAGTGCGCGGTGAACACGGCGACCGCGACGTCCCCGAGCCGGCCGAGCACGCGGCACACACTCGGCGGGAGGTCGTCGGGGATCGGACCGCCGTCCGGCGGGACCAGGCCTGCCATGCGGTAGAGGTGCTCGCGCTCGTCGGCGGTCAGCCGCAGGGCACGGGACAGGGCGGCGACCACCTGCCCGGACGGCGCCGTGGCCCGGCCCTGCTCCAGACGTACGACGTAGTCCACCGACACCCCGGCCAGCTCTGCGAGTTCCTCGCGGCGCAGCCCTGTCGCACGGCGGGCCCGGCCGGTCTCCGGCACCCCCACGGCGGCCGGCGACAGCCGCTCCCGCCAGGCCCGGATCGTCGGGCCCAGACCGGCTTCCTCTTTCCTGGCCATGACCTCCATCCTGCCCCAACCCGGTGATCCTGGTAATGCCGTTCCTACGGTCCGGGCGTCCCTGGCAGCGGCTCCGCGCCGGGCAGACGATCGACGCATGACCATCACCTTCATCACCGGGGCCAACAAGGGCCTCGGCCGTGAGACCGCCCGCCGCCTCGCCGGACTCGGCCACACCGTGCTCGTCGGTGCCCGCGACCCGGAGCGGGGCGCGGCGGCCGCCGACGCGCTAGGCGCGCGGTTCGTCCGGATCGACGTCACCGACGACGCCTCGGTCGCCGCCGCGGCCGCCGACGTCGCCGCCCACGAGGGCCGGATCGACGTACTGATCAACAACGCCGGCGTGGCAGGCCCGCACGGCGACCCGGGCGAGCTCACCGCCGCCGACGCCCTCGCCGTCTTCGACGTCAACCTCTTCGGCGTCATCCGCACGACCACCGCGTTCCTGCCACTGCTGCGCCGGTCGGCGGGCCCCGTCGTCGTCAACGTCAGCAGCGGACTGGGGTCGGTCGCCGTCACCCATGACCCGGCCCGCGTCGAGTCCACGGTCGTGGCGCCGCTCTACAACTCCTCCAAGGCGGCCCTCGTCATGCTCACCACCCAGTACGCCAAGGCCTTCAAGGACATCCGCGTCAACGCCGTCGACCCCGGGTACACGGCGACCGACCTCAACGCCCACAGCGGTCCGCAGACCGTCGCCGAGGGCACCGACGCGATCGTCCGCCTCGCCACCGAGCCGTCCGGCGCCGGCACGGGCCGCTTCGTCGACCGCCACGGCCCTGTCGCCTGGTAGTCCGTACGGCCCCGTCGCCCGGTGGTCCCGTACGACACTGGGGCCATGTCTCTGCGCATCGCCCACACCGCCGACCTCGCCCCCGCCGACCTGCGCGCCGCCCGCGCCCTGCTGCACGAGGCGTTCGGCGGGGACTTCGCCGACACCGACTGGGAGCACGGCCTGGGCGGCCTGCACGCCCTCGTCCACGACGAGGCCGGGCTCGCCGCCCACGGCTCCGTCGTCATGCGCCGCGCCCGGCACCGGGGCCGCTGGCTGCGCGTCGGCTACGTCGAGGCGGTGGGCGTACGTCCCGACGCCCGCCGCCGGGGCCTCGGCGGGCAGGTGCTGGCGGCGCTGGAGGGGGTCGTCGACCGGGCGTACGACCTCGGTGCGCTGTCCGCCAGCGAGGACGGGGCCCGGCTCTACACCGCCCGGGGCTGGCGGCGGTGGGACGGCCGGGTCTGTGCCGTGTCCCCGGAGGAGGGGATCGTGCGGCTCGCGGACGAGGAGGGGGACGTGTACGTGTGGCCCGGCCTCGCCGGGGACGTCCTCGACCCCGCCCACGAGCTGATCTTCGACTGGCGGGACGGCGACGTCATGTAACCCGTTCGCCCCATCCGTCTCAACCGTCAAATCCCCAGCTCACAGCCGGGTGACCGGCTTCGCCGTCTCAGATAGTAGGAAGTCCGAGTAATTGTGCAGACAGAAGCGGGCCGCTCCCTTATTTTTGTAGGAGCCGAACGTCTCGCTCGATCAAGCGAATGGCGGTCGTGAGCCGGGCCCCGTGCAGGCAACCCCTGCGGCACCGCTCCCCGCCCCTTCCGGCGTCTCGTATCCCCCCTGCCGTACTCCATGTACGTCGAAGGAGTCGATTCCCATGGCCGAGACGACCGTCCGCCGCCGAGTCCGCCACGTGTCCCGCACGAGCGAGTCCGACCGCAAGAACGCCGCCGCCGCCCTCCAGCGCGCCCTCGACCGCCGCGACAACGGCGGCGAGACCGGCCACTGATCGGCCGCCGAGCACACGGCACCCACGCCGGTAACACGTGTAACACCTCCCTCGACGGGAGCCGCACCCGCACGGGGTACGGCGCGGCCGGGACAGCCGCGCCGTACCCTGCGGATCACTGCCCGCGCCGTACCTCGAAGTGGTCGATCCGCGCACCGCTCTGCGCCAGCGCCGACACCTTCAGCCTCGGGGCCGTACCCGCCTCCGCCTCGACCTTGAGGAAGGAGAAGCCGGTGTACCGCACCCGCGACCACTCCACCGTCTCCGCCACGTTGTGCTGCCCCTTGGCCCAGTGGAAGCTGTCCACCGCGTCGTGCCGGGTGACGTGCCCCTCGTAGCTGTCCCTGGCCCCCGAGGGGAACCCGTACAGGTTCCGCCCGCCGCCGCCCGCCGTGACGTAGACGATCCCGTCCCGGGCCGGGTCGGTCGAGCCGCCGACCGGGACCGCGCGGCCGACCCCGCCGCCCCGCACCGCGTCCGTGCGCTCGTAGACGTGGTTGTGCCCGTTGATCACCAGGTCCACCTGGTACTTGGTGAACAGCGGCAGCCAGGCCGCCCGGATCCCGCCGTCGGAGGCGTGCGAGGACGTCGAGTACGCGCAGTGGTGGAAGAAGACGACGACGAAGTCCACGCCCTTCGCCGCCCGCAGCTCCTTCAGCTTCTTCTCCAGCCACCCGGTCTGCCGCCCGCCGCTGTAGCCGAGGTTGGCGGGGATCTCGTACGACACGTCGTTCGCGTCCAGCGCCACGAAGCCGACGTTGCCGTAGGTGAACGCGTACACGCCCGGTGCGCCGTGCGGGTCGAAGCCGTTGTCCGGGAGGGCGAAGCGGGCGTACTGGCCGCCGTAGCCGTCGGGGGAGTACCAGGCCTCCATGTCGTGGTTGCCGGTCGTCACCATCCACGGGACGGACCGAGCCACCGGGTCGTTCTGCGTCAGGAACCGGTCCCACTCACGGGCGTCGTAGCCGTCCGAGGTCTTCCCGGCGCCGTTGCCGTCCGCGTAGCAGATGTCGCCGGCGTGCAGGTGGAAGGCGGGGTTCTGCTTCAGCAGCGCGTTGTCACTGGCCTTCCCGGCCTGGCTGACGCCCTGGTCGCCGAAGGCCGTGAACACGAACTTCTCCGGACTCGCGGGCGCGGTGCGGAACGGGGTGATGGTGGCGCGGTGGTTCGGGGCGGCCGGGTCCCAGCCGTCGTGGCCGACGCCGTAGTAGTAGGTCCTGCCGGGGGTGAGGCCGTCCAGGGCCGCGTGGACGTAGTACTGCTCGACCACCGGGCGCACCCCCTGCACCCCGGGCGTGTGCAGATGCCGGATCTCCGCGCCGACGCGTGTGCCCAGCTCGTCCGGGCGCGTCCCGATCCGTACGAACGGTTTCTTCACCGCGAACGGCACCTGCCAGGAGATCCGCATCTGCGTCCGCGGGTCGGCGCCGAAGGCGAGATGGCGGCCGAACGGCACGACCGCCGCGCCGTGCACCGCCGAGGTCGCCGGTGCCGGGCTCGCCGACTTCGCCGATGTCCTGGAGCAGCCGGTGACCAGCCCGCCGCCCGCCACCGCGCCCGCCGTCACCAGGGTGCGGCGGCTCACCAGCCGGGCGCGCAGGTACTCGTACTGCTCGGCCATGCTCATCCGGGCGGCCAGCCGCGGCGGGATGCCGAAGTCGGGGATGTCCATAATCGAAAAGCTGCCCAGCGCAGGCCAACACCAGCCACACATACGGGTGAACGCCGGTCGACGGGACGACGTGCCGTGTCCGTATGCCGGACACTCCATGTCATTCCATGGGACGAGGAGTAGGGTGCCGACATGTCTCGCAGCATTGATCTCGCAGTGATTCCCGGTGACGGCATCGGGCAGGAAGTCGTGGCCGAAGGCCTCAAGGTCCTCTCCGCCGTCCTCCCGGAGGACGTGAAGCTGGAGACCAAGGAGTACGACTTCGGCGCCAAGCGTTACCACGCCACCGGTGAGACCCTCACCGACGCCGACCTCGACGCGCTGAAGCAGCACGACGTCATCCTGCTGGGCGCCATCGGCGACCCGAGCGTCCCCTCCGGCGTCCTGGAGCGCGGCTTTCTGCTGAAGCTCCGCTTCGCCTTCGACCACCACGTCAACCTGCGTCCGTCGAAGCTGCTCCCGGGTGTCGCCACCCCGCTGGCCGGCGAGCCGCAGATCGACTTCGTCGTCGTCCGCGAGGGCACCGAGGGCCCGTACACCGGCAACGGGGGCACCATCCGCAAGGGCACCGAGCACGAGGTCGCCACCGAGGTGTCCGTGAACACGGCCTTCGGTGTCGAGCGCGTTGTCCGGGACGCCTTCGCCCGCGCCCAGGCCCGCCCGCGCAAGAAGCTCACGCTGGTCCACAAGAACAACGTGCTGACCTTCGCCGGGCACCTGTGGACGAACACCTTCAACAAGGTCGCCGCGGACTTCCCCGAGGTCGCGACGGACTACATCCACGTCGACGCGGCGACGATCTACCTCGTCACCGACCCCGGTCGCTTCGACGTCATCGTCACCGACAACCTCTTCGGCGACATCATCACCGACCTCGCCGCGGCCGTCTCCGGCGGCATCGGCGTCGCGGCGAGCGGGAACATCAACCCGAGCGGTGAGTTCCCGTCCATGTTCGAGCCGGTGCACGGTTCCGCGCCCGACATCGCCGGCCAGGGCAAGGCCGACCCCACCGCCACGGTCCTGTCCGTCGCCCTGCTGCTCCGCCACCTCGGCTACGAGGCCGAGGCCGCCCGTATCGACGAGGCCGTCACCGCCGACCTCACCGAGCGCCAGGGCAAGCCCGCCCGCTCCACCTCGGAGATCGGCGACGCGCTCGCCGTACGAGTAGCCGGCTGACCCGCCGAGCCACTCGAAGTACTTCGAAGCCGCCGGGTCGCACACGCACCCGGTGGCTTCCCCATGCCTGCCGCCGGGTGCCACCATCTACCCCGGTCCGCATTCACCCCGATTCCTTCCACCCCGGCCCCCGCGCGATAATCGAACGCGGAGCCGCCATGAGGGAATGCTCGGACGTCCTAGGACAAGGGTGTGAGCGCGGCCCATCACTACAACCGGTGAAGGACACCTACTCATGACGACGCCCACGATCGAGCTCAAGCCGTCCGCGCACCCGCTGCCCGCCGCGGAGCGGCAGGCGATCCTGGCCAACCCCGGATTCGGCCGCCACTTCACCGACCACATGGTGACGATCAAGTGGACCGAGGGCCGCGGCTGGCACGACGGCCAGCTCGTTCCGTACGCGCCGATCCCCCTCGACCCGGCCACCAACGTCCTGCACTACGCCCAGGAGATCTTCGAGGGCCTGAAGGCCTACCGCGGCCCCGACGGCTCGGTGGCCACCTTCCGCCCCGACCAGAACGCCAAGCGTTTCCAGCGTTCCGCCCGCCGGCTCGCCATGCCCGAGCTGCCGGTGGAGACCTTCATCGAGGCCTGTGACCTGCTGGTCCAGCAGGACAAGGAGTGGGTCCCGGCCCACGGTGGCGAGGAATCCCTCTACCTGCGCCCCTTCATGATCGCCACCGAGGTCGGCCTGGGCGTCAAGCCGGCCAACGAGTACCTCTTCCTGGTCATCGCCTCCCCGGCCGGCGCCTACTTCCCCGGCGGGGTCAGGCCGGTCTCCATCTGGGCCTCCGAGGACCGCGTCCGCGCCGTCCCCGGCGGCATGGGCGACGCCAAGACCGGCGGCAACTACGCGGCCTCCCTGCTCGCCCAGGCCGAGGCCGCCGCCCAGGGCTGCGACCAGGTCTGCTACCTCGACGCGGTCGAGCACAAGTGGGTCGAGGAGCTCGGCGGCATGAACCTGTACTTCGTGTACGGAGACAAGATCGTCACCCCGACCCTCACCGGTTCGATCCTCGAAGGCGTCACCCGCGACTCCCTCCTCACCGTCGCCCGCGACCTCGGCTACGAGTCGGAGGAGGCCCGCGTCTCCATCGAGCAGTGGCAGCGCGACTCCGAGAACGGCACCCTCACCGAGGTCTTCGCCTGCGGTACCGCCGCGGTGATCACCCCGGTCGGCACGGTCAAGCGCACGAACGCCGAGTGGCAGCAGTCGGGCGGCGAGCCCGGCGAGGTCACCCTCAAGCTCCGCGAGGCGCTTCTCGACATCCAGCGCGGCACGGTGGAGGACAAGCACGGCTGGATGCACCGGCTCGGCTGATCCGGCCGGTCACACCACCGGTCGCGCCGTCACACCACCGGTCGCGCCGCCGGTCGTCCCGTCGGTCGCACCGTCGGGCGATCTTCGGCTGTACGTTCGACGCGTATCACCTCCCCCGTACGGGTATCTCCTGAGTCCACGGGGGAGGGAGCACGCGTGAGCGGACGATCGCCGATGCCGCGGCTGCGCTGGCTGATGCGCACGTTACGCACACCGCGCCGCCCGCAGAGCCTCACCGTGCTCGCCCTGCTCACGGCCGTCGCGGCGCTGCTGCTGTGGCGGGCCTCGACGATGGACAACTACGGGCAGAACCTCGCCCTCAACCTCGGCACCGACATCGTCGGCGTGGTCGTCACCGTGTTCGTCATCGGCCCGCTGATATCCCGGGCCCAGGAGGGCCGGGTCCGCGAGCACACCCGGCTGGACTACGAGTGGTTCGCCGCGCAGGTGTACGGCTCGACCTCCAACGTGAAGGTCCTGGACACCTTCTCCAACCTGTTCGGACCGCAGTTCTCCGAGCGCCTGTTCCGGGGCGTCAGATCCGCCACCACGAGCGGCGCCCGGGTGCAGATCCTGCTCCTGGACCCCGACTCCCTCGCGGTCATCCTGCGCGGCCGTGAACTGGGCGAGCAGAGCGCCGACATCCGCCGCGACATCATGCGCAACCTGCGCACCCTGGACGCGTTCGCCCGCCGCCTCGACGCCACCTCCCGGCAGCTCCTTGAGGTACGGCTGTGCTCCACCTCTCCCGGTGTCACCCTCTACCGCTGGGACGAGCGCTGCCTGGTCTCCTTCCTGACCGTCGGCCGGCTCTCCGGCGAGGGCGTCCAGCTGGAGGTCGCGGTCCGCTCCCCGCTGGGCACCTTCGTGGAGCAGCGCTTCGACGAACTCTGGCAGCAGGGCAAGCCGATGGAACGGTTCACCCGCCTCCCCGTCACCCTCGTCGACGCCACGGACGGGCGACGGGAGTTCGTCTGCCACTTCGTCTTCCTCGACGACCGCCTGTACGTCGCCGCCCCCGACCTCGTCACCTACCTGGCCCGCCACCGGCTCGACCAACTCAGCGCCTTCAGCGAGGCGCTGAGCGGGTCAGGCGCGCACGACGTCATCGTCGTCGACGACGAGAGCGAGCTGCATCGGCGGCTCATCCAGCACTTCGGGGAGAAGTACGATGCGCAGGCGGCCGCCTTCGTGGAGTTGCGGCCGTCCACGGTCCTGGTCACGGAATGAACAGAGGGCCCCGCCACACATGAGCTCAGCGCACCACCCCCGCTTTCGCGCCTTCACGCCCCGTGATCTGGACGGTCTGCTGCGGCGCATGCCCCTGACGGACGACCAGCGGCTGGCGCTGCGGGCGGTCTCCTCGGTACTGCCGTTCCGTACCAACGCGTATGTCGTCGACGAGCTGATCGACTGGTCGGCGGTGCCCGAGGACCCCGTCTTCCGGCTGACCTTCCCGCAGACCGGCATGCTGCCCGCGTCCGACGTCCGCCGGATGGCCGACCTGCTGGGCCGGGACGCCCCACGCGCCGAGATCCAGCGCGCCGCGCACGAGATCCGGATGCGGCTCAACCCGCACCCCTCCGGCCAGCTCGACGCCAACGTCCCCGTGCACGAGGGGCAGCGGCTGACCGGACTCCAGCACAAGTACCCGGAGACGCTGCTGGTCTTCCCGCGCCAGGGCCAGACCTGCCACGCCTACTGCACCTACTGCTTCCGCTGGCCGCAGTTCGTCGGCGAGGCGGACCTGCGCATCGCGACCGACGACATCGCGGCCACCGGCTCCTATCTGCGCGCCCACCCCGAGGTCGCCAGCATCCTGGTCACGGGGGGCGACCCCCTGGTGATGAGCACGCAGGTGCTGCGCCGCTACATCGAGCCGTTGCTGCGGATCGACACCGTCCGCTCGATCCGCGTCGGCACCAAGTCCCTCGCCTTCTGGCCGTACCGCTTCACCACCGACCGCGATGCCGACGACCTGCTGCGCCTCTTCGAGGAGGTGGTGGCGAGCGGCCGGCACCTCGCCCTGATGGCCCACTTCACCCACCCGCAGGAGCTGCGCCCGCCCGTCGTCCGGGAGGCGATGCGGCGGGTCCGCGACACCGGGGCCGTGATCCGCTGCCAGGGCCCGCTGGTGGCCGGGATCAACGACAGCGCGGACGCCTGGGCCGAGCTATGGGAGGAGACGACCACGCTCGGCGCGGTGCCGTACTACCAGTTCGTGGAGCGGGACACCGGTCCCCAGGGCTACTTCGGCGTCCCGCTGGCCCGCGGCCACGCCATCTTCCGCGACGCCTACGCCCGCGTCTCCGGCCTCGCCCGCACGGTCCGCGGCCCGGTCATGTCGGCGATGCCCGGCAAGGTCTGCGTGGACGGCGTCACCGAGGTGGCCGGAGAGAAGGTCTTCGCGCTCCACCTGATCCAGGCCCGCGACCCGGACCTGGTCGGCCGCCCTTTCTTCGCCGCGTACGACGAGGGGGCGACCTGGTTCACCGACCTGAAACCCGCGTTCGGGGCGAGCCGGTTCCTGCCGGGGCTGGAGGCGGGCTGACATGAACACCTTGTCGTCTCAGCCCACGGCCGCGGTGGCCTGGCTTTCCTTGATCGTCGCAATGTCACTGTCCGTCGTGGCCGCGCTCGCCGCAGTGATCGTCAAGACGAGAACGGGTACCCCGCTTTCCGAGACCGTGCCGATCGCCCTGGCCTGCTTCGTGGCGTCGATGGGGGTGATCCTGGCGAGTATGTCGGGCGTCGGTCTGCTGCGCAGCTGACGACTGTATTCCGGCGACCGCTGGAGACTGCGCCCCGGGTTTCGGCGGGGCGGTCCGATCAGCCCGCTGTGCCGCCCGGCAGCGAGACGGTGAAGCAGGCGCCGCCCTCGGGTCCCCGGCCGCCGGCGGCGATGGTGCCGCCCAGCCGGGTGGTGAGGCGATGGGCGATGGCCAGGCCGAGGCCGCTGCCGACGGGGCGGATGTCCCGGTAGCGGTCGCGGAGCACGCCCCGCTCGAACGCGACCGCGGCGTCGTCGTCGGACAGGCCGGGCCCGCCGTCGCGGACCTGGATGACGGCGTGGCCGCCTTCGGCGCGCAGCGCCAGGACGAGGGGGCTGCCTTCCGGGGTCATGCGCAGGGCGTGCTCCAACAGCCCGTCGGCGATCTGCCGGACGCGGAACCCGTCCGTGTCGGCGAGGACCGGGGAGTTCGGGCGCTCCAGGCGGAAGCCGACGTGGTGGCGTGCGCACAACCGCGACCAGGTTTCCGCGGCCTCCTCGACCAGGGCGCCCAGGTCGGTGCGCCGGATGTCGAGGCGGAAGTCGTCCGCTTCGAGGCGGGCGAGCCGCAGCAGGTCGCTGACGAAACCGTCGAGCCGCCGGGTCTCGGTCAACGGGCGCCGGTCACGGAGACGGGGCCATAGGGATGCCCGCCTCGATGACCGAGCCCTGGACCACCCGGAAGGTCGTCGACCAGCTGCTCGGCTTCCTCGACGATCACCTGGGTTCCTGACGGGTGCCGGCGCCGTGGGGGTGGCGGCGCTATCGGGGGCTGCGCCCCCGGACCCCCCTTCGGCCTGAACGGCCTCGTCCTCAAACGCCGGACGGGCTGGAGAGTGGTTCTGCCGGGCCTTCGTCCTCAGACGCCGGACGGGCTGGTGAGTGGTTCTGTCCGGCCTTCGTCCTCAGACGCCGGACGGGCTGGTGAGTGGTTCTGTCCGGCCTTCGTCCTCAGACGCCGGACGGGCTGGTGAGTGGTTCTGTCCGGCCTTCGTCCTCAGACTCCCCGAGAGGGGGTACGCCCAGACGGGCTGAGGGAACCTGGACCGGGCTGCCGTTGCTCCGGAGTTGCAGCAGCAGATAGACCGCGCCGCCCACCAGCCCCGACAGCAGGAAGCTGCAGTCCACCCCGCCCGTCAGCGTCAGCAGCGGACCCTCGTACGACGGGAGTGACACCGCCAGGAGTCCGATGCTCGCGCCCAGCTCCCAGGACACCGCGGCCGGTACGTTCCAGCCGGCCCGGTACCAGTAGATTCCGCCCCGGGAGCGCCGGTTGAAGACCTGCAGGGCGTCCGCGTCGTACACGCCACGGCAGCGGGCGAAGCCGATCAGGGTGATGACCGCCCACGCGGTGCCGATGGCGGTGAGCAGCAGGACGAAGGACGTCATCGCGGACTGCGCGTTCCAGGCGATGGGGGTCCCCCCGGGCGCGAGCGAAGCCGAGCGTTTGGGGAGGCCGGCGAAGACGCAGGCGGTGGCGACGATCGCGACCGTGTAGGTGGCGCGGGCGCGGGACGCGCGGGGCAGGATCGCGTCCAGGTCCAGGCCCATCGAGTACAGCATCAGGCCCGCGTTGCCGACCGAACCGGCGGAGGCGGAGAGCAGGAGCGGGACCAGGTACCAGGCGGGGGAGGCCGACACCAGCGGGCCGGCGTAGTCCGCCGCCGCCCGTGCCACGATCGCGGTCACCGACGCCCACCAGCCGAGCCCGAAGGACGGCGGCAGCCAGCCGAAGATGATCACGCCCAGGCAGAGGTTGGAGCCGAGCAGGATCGAGACCAGGTCCTTCGGCCCGCTGGTGCTCCCCCACGCTCTCAACTGCGTTCGAGCGCGGGAGGTACCCCCATCCCGTCCGGGATGGTGTCGACTCCGCGCTGTTCTATCGGCATGGCTGGTCTCCTTCGACGGCCATCGGGGACATCCGGGCTGAGAGTTAGAGCAACGTTCAATGCGGGTTCAATGTGGGCGACTCGCAAGTCGATGTCAATGGTTCCCTTCTCGTGATCCGACATTTAGAGTGGTGTTCTAAGTCGAGGAAGCGAAGGAGGTACCCGAACGTGCGACTGACCCCCACGGAACGTGACCGGCTGCTGCTCTTCGGAGCCGCCGAGCTGGCCCGTGCCCGCCGCGCGCGGGGCCTCAGGCTCAACGTGCCGGAGGCCACCGCGCTGATCGCGGACACCGTCTGCGAGGCCGCCCGGGACGGCCGGCGGCTCGCCGAGGCGATCGAGGCGGCCCGCTCCGTCCTCGGCCCGGCCGACGTGCTGCCCGGCGTCGCCGACATCGTCACCGAGGTGCACGTCGAGGCCGTCTTCGACGACGGGTCGAGGCTCGCCGTCGTCACCGACCCGATCGGGGGCGGGGGACTGGGCGAGGACGCGCCCGGCGCGCTGCTGCCGGGGCCCGAGCACGCCGACCCGGAGGCGGTCGTACGGCTGACCGTCACCAACACCGCGACCGTGCCCGTCTCCGTCACCTCGCACTTCCACTTCTTCGAGGCCAACCCGCGCCTCGACTTCGACCGCGCCGCGGCCTACGGCCTGCGGCTCGCCGTGCCCGCCGGGTCGTCCGTGCGGTTCGGGCCGGGGGAGTCGCTGGAGGTCGGCCTGGTACCGATCGGCGGCGGCCGGGTCGCCATCGGCTTCGCCGGGCTGGTCGACGGGCCGCTGGACGCGCCCGGCGCCCGCGCGGAGGCGTTGCGCCGCGCCGCCGCCTGCGGATACCTGGGCGTACGAGAGGCAGAGGAGGCCGAGCGATGAGCCGTCCCGGAGGGCACCCCGCCGAGGCCCGCCGCCTCACCCCGCACGAGTACGCGGCCACCCACGGCCCCCGCGCCGGCGACCGCGTCCGCCTCGGGGACTCGGGGCTCGTGATCCGCGTCGAGTCCGACTCCCAGCGCTACGGCGACGAGTTCCTGGCCGGCTTCGGCAAGACGGCCAGGGACGGGCTGCACCTCAAGGCCGCCGCCGTCCGCGAGACCTGTGACGTCGTCGTCAGCAATGTCGTCGTCATCGACGCCGTGCTGGGGATCCGGAAGGTGTCCATCGGGATCCGCGAGGGGCGGATCTGCGCGATCGGGCGGGCCGGGAACCCCGACACCCTCGACGGGGTGGACGTCGTGGTCGGCACCGGTACCTCGATCGTGTCCGGCGAGGGACTCATCGCCACCGCCGGGGCCGTCGACACGCACGTCCACCTGCTGTCGCCGCGCATCATGGAGGCCTCGCTGGCCTCCGGCGTGACCACGATCATCGGCCAGGAGTTCGGGCCGGTGTGGGGTGTCGGCGTCAACTCGCCCTGGGCACTCAAGCACGCGTTCAGCGCCTTCGACGCCTGGCCGGTCAACATCGGCTTCCTCGGGCGGGGTTCGTCCTCACACGCGGCTCCGCTGGTCGAGGCGCTGGCCGAGGGGGGAGCCTCCGGCTTCAAGGTGCACGAGGACATGGGCGCCCACACCCGCGCCCTGGACACGGCCCTGCGGGTCGCCGAGGAGCACGACGTCCAGGTCGCCCTGCACAGCGACGGGCTGAACGAGTGCCTGTCGGTCGAGGACACCCTGCGGGTCCTTGAGGGCCGCACCATCCACGCCTTCCACATCGAGGGCTGTGGCGGCGGGCACGTGCCCAACGTCCTGAAGATGGCCGGTGTCCCCAACGTCATCGGCTCCTCCACCAACCCCACCCTGCCGTTCGGCCGGGACGCGGTCGCCGAGCACTACGGGATGATCGTCTCCGTCCACGACCTGAAGACCGACCTGCCCGGCGACGCCGCCATGGCCCGCGACCGCATCCGCGCCGGGACCATGGGAGCCGAGGACGTCCTGCACGACCTGGGCGCGATCGGCATCACCTCGTCCGACGCCCAGGGCATGGGCCGGGCGGGGGAGACCGTCCGCCGTACCTTCGCCATGGCCGGCAAGATGAAGGCCGAGCTCGGCGCCCCGGACGACGGCCACGACAACGAGCGCGTGCTGCGGTACATGGCCAAGCTGACCATCAACCCCGCGATCGCCCACGGCCTCGCCCACGAGGTCGGCTCGATCGAGGTGGGCAAGCTCGCCGACATCGTGCTGTGGGCGCCGGAGTACTTCGGGGCCAAGCCGCAGCTGGTGCTGAAGGCCGGCTTCCCGGCGTTCGGCGTCACCGGCGATCCCAACGCGGCCACCGACACCTGCGAACCCCTCGTCCTGGGGCCGCAGTTCGGGGCGCACGGCGCCACCCCCGCCGACATCTCCGTCGCGTTCGTGGCACAGGCCGCCCTCGACCAGGGCCACGACACCATGCCCACCCGGCGCCGCCGGGTCGCCGTCCGCGGCACCCGCGGCATCGGCCCGGCCGACCTGCGGCTCAACTCCCGTACCGGAGCCGTCGACGTCGACCGGCGCACCGGCCTGGTGACCCTCGACGGCGAGCCGCTCAGCTCGGAGCCGGCCGACTCCGTCTCCCTCAACCGCCTGTACTTCCTGTAAATGTCAAAGCCTCTAAGGACCCCCATGAACAAGGCTGCCTCCGACGGCTTCCGGATGCCCGCCGAGTGGACCCCGCACGAGCGCACCTGGATGGCGTGGCCGGGCCCCAACCCCACCTTCGACGACGCCGACGACCTCATCGCCGCCCGGACGGCCTGGGCGTCGGTGGCCCGCGCGATCCTCCGCTTCGAACCGGTGACGGTGGTGTGCGGCCCCGGTCAGTCGGCACAGGCGCAGACGCTGCTCGGACCGGGCGTCGACACCGTCGAGCGTGACCTGGACGACGCCTGGATGCGGGACATCGGCCCCACCTTCCTCACCAACGGACGCGAACTGGCCGCCGTGGACTGGACGTTCAACGGCTGGGGCGCCCAGCACTGGGCCCGCTGGGAGCACGACGCGAAGATCGCCGCGTATGTCTCGGACCTCGCGGGCGCGCGGACGTACGCCTCGAAGCTGGTGAACGAGGGCGGTGCGATCCACGTCGACGGCGAGGGGACCGTCCTGCTGACCGAGACCGTGCAGCTGGGCCCCGAGCGCAACCCGGGCTGGACGAGGGAGGAGGTCGAGGCGGAGATCCACGGGATGCTCGGCACCCGCAAGGCGATATGGCTGCCCCGCGGCCTCACCGGCGACTACCCCCCGTACGGCTTCGGCACCCTCGGGCACGTCGACATCGTCGCCGCCTTCGCCCGCCCGGGAGTCGTGGTGGCGCACTCCCAGCCGGACCCCGCGCACCCGGACCACGAGGTGACCAAGGAGGTCATCGGCCTGCTGCGGTCCCAGACCGACGCGCGCGGCCGGACCCTGGAGGTCGTCGAGGTGCCGGCTCCGACCGTCCTGGAGGCCGACGGCCACTGGGCCGACTACTCCTACATCAACCACTACCTCTGCAACGGCGGGGTCGTGCTGTGCGGCTTCGACGACCCGCGTGACGAGATCGCCGCCGGGATCTTCCGCCGCCTGTTCCCCGAGCGGACGGTGACGCTGGTGGACGCCCGTACGATCTTCGCGGGTGGTGGCGGTATCCACTGCATCACCCAGCAGCAGCCGAAGATCTAGTTCTGGAAGATCTGGTTCTAGTCGTACTTCGAGGAGCCGAAGATGGCCGGTGGGCGCAGACAGGCCCCGCCCCGCGAGGAGGTGCTCGCCGCCGCCATGACGATGATCGCCGAACGGGGCCTGGAGAAGCTCACCATGGCCGCGCTCGGCCGCGAGGTCGGGATGAGCAGCGGCCACCTCCTCTACTACTTCCACTCCAAGGACGAACTGCTGCTCCAGACCCTGGAGTGGAGCGAGGGCCGGCTGGGCGCCGAGCGCGGCCGGCTGCTCACCCGGCGCGGCACCGCCCGCGAGCGCCTCGACGCCTACGTCGACCTGTACGTGCCCGAGGGCCACCGGGACCCGCACTGGACGCTCTGGCTGGAGGTCTGGAACCGCTCGCAGAACGCCGACGAGGCGGCCCGTGACCGGCAGGCCGCCATCGAGGGCGCCTGGCACCGCGACCTGGTGGCGCTGGTCGCGGAGGGCATCTCGCGCGGCGAGTTCCGGTCCGTCGACCCCGACCGGTGCGCCGCCCGCCTGCGCGCCCTGCTCGACGGTTTCTCCATCCATGTGGCGATCGGGCTGCGCGGCACGGACCGGGCGCAGGTTCTCGGCCATGTGCGCGAGTTCCTGGAAGCGGATCTCCTCGCGGCCGCGTGACCTTCCGCCGCCGCGGCCTCGCGTCCCGCCACCACCAGGGTCGGCGTGGGACCGGACGGCCGGCAGGCCGACCCCGCCCCCACCGCACCCGCGCTGAGCGCCGACGGCCGCTACGTGCCGTTCGTGCCGGCCGGCGGCAACCTGGTCCGCGGCGACCGGGACGCCGTGGCCGACGTCTTCGTGCGCTCCCTGCACCGCTGAGCCGTGTCCGCCGGCCCCGCCTGCGCGTTCGTCCCGGTGGAGGGATCCCGCAGGGGTTCTTCCTCTCCGACTCGCCAGCACACCACGGGGGATCAGCACCTTGACCGTCCGCACCCGCGCCGCCCTCGCCCTGGTCGCCGCCGTCACCCTGGCCGCGACCGGGGCGACGGCCGCCGCCGCACCCGCCGCCGCCCCGCGCACCGAACCGATCAGTGTCACGCCCTCCGGCAAGGCGGGCAACGGCCCCGCCACCGGAGCCGTCATCAGCCGGGACGGCCGCTACGCCGCCTTCGCCTCGACCGCCACCGACCTCCTCCCCGGCGCCCCGCACGGCGGAGTCCTCGTCCGAGACCTGCGCACCGGAAAGCTGACCCACGCGGCCGACGGCACCGACCCGTCGCTCAGCGCCGACGGCCGCTACCTCGCCTACACCACCGCGTCCCAGGGCCTGCGTCTGCTGGACCGCCGCACCGGCCGCACCGAGCGCCTCGACACCGGCCTCCCGGCGGGCTTCGGCCCCGGCAGCCACGCCTACCTCAGCGGCACCGCCCGCTACATCGTCTTCACCGCCACCGGCGACGCGGACGGCCCGGTCGTCTTCCTCCGCGACCGCGACAAGCACACCACCGAACGGATCAGCCGGCCCAGGCCCACCTGGGAGCCGCGCAGCGCCGCCGCCCCCACCGTCAGCGACGACGGCCGCCGGATCGTCTACCAGTACACCTACTCCAACGGCCCGCGCGGCGACGACTGGAGCGACATCCGGCTCTACGACCGCTCCACCGGCCGGTACACCCAGATCGACCGCTCCACCGACGGCTCGCCCACCACCCGTGAGTCCCTGAACCCCGCCCTGAGCGCCGACGGCCGCACCGTCGTCTTCGAATCGGCCGACACCCACCTGGTTCCGGGTGACACCGACAACAGCTGGAACGTGTTCGTGCACCACATTGCCACGGGCGTCAACGACCGTATCCAGGGCTACGGACGGGACGCGGCGGTGAGCGCGGACGGCCGGCTCGTCACCCTCACCACCCACGAGGGTGCCGCCTACCCGGTCTACGTGCGGGACCTGCGGACCGGCACCCGCACCCTGGTGGCCCCCGAAGGGCACGTGGCCCCCGGCGCTGTCACGACCGGCCGTGTCGCCTTCACCTCCTACGACGGCACGCTCAACCCGCGCGGGGACGGCAACGGCGAACAGGACGCGTTCGTAAGGCATCTGCGGTAGCGGACCGTATCGCCTGTGGCGTATGTCACCGTCTGTGACGACCGCATCCTGAGACGGTGAGTGAGCCGGGGGCAGGGCTGTGCCAGACTGCCTCCGTGCTCTCGTTCGCCATGATTATTGGCAGCAGGCGCGCCGGTCCGCAGTGACCACCACGTACGACCAGGTACGGGTGGCCATCGTCGTCCTCGACCCGCGCGCAGACCTCTCGCACCCGCGAGGGGTTTTTTCGTTTTCCGGCCCACCTACAGCCGGACGGCGAGGCGCGAGGGACCATTGAGGGACGGTGGAGCCGGTCATTCCGGTACGACCGAGAAAAGACATCAGGAGCCTAGGGACCATGACCGAGACGGAAACCCACGAGCTGGACGACTCGTTCCACGTCTTCGACACCACGCTGCGCGACGGCGCGCAGCGCGAGGGCATCAACCTCACCGTCGCGGACAAGCTGGCCATCGCACGGCACCTGGACGACTTCGGCGTGGGCTTCATCGAGGGCGGCTGGCCGGGCGCCAACCCCCGGGACACCGAGTTCTTCGCCCGCGCCCAGCAGGAGATCGACTTCAAGCACGCCCAGCTGGTCGCCTTCGGCGCCACCCGCCGGGCGAACGCCAAGGCGGCCGAGGACCCCCAGGTCAGGGCGCTGCTGGAGTCCGGCGCCCCGGTGATCACACTGGTCGCCAAGTCCCACGACCGGCATGTCGAGCTGGCGCTGCGCACCACCCTCGACGAGAACCTGGAGATGGTCCGCGACACGGTGTCCTTCCTGAAGGACCAGGGCCGCCGGGTCTTCGTCGACTGCGAGCACTTCTTCGACGGCTACCGCGCCAACCCCGAGTACGCCAAGGCCGTCGTGCGGGCCGCCTCCGAGGCGGGCGCCGACGTGGTCGTCCTCTGCGACACCAACGGCGGCATGCTCCCCGCGCAGGTCAACGCCGTCGTCTCCACCGTCCTCGCGGACACCGGCGCCCGGCTCGGCATCCACGCCCAGGACGACACCGGCTGCGCGGTCGCCAACACCCTGGCCGCCGTGGACGCCGGTGCCACCCACGTCCAGTGCACGGCGAACGGCTACGGCGAGCGGGTCGGCAACGCCAACCTGTTCCCGGTGGCCGCCGCCCTGGAGCTGAAGTACGGCAAGAAGGTGCTGCCGGAGGGCCGGCTCCGCGAGATGACCCGTATCTCGCACGCCATCGCCGAGGTCGTCAACCTCACGCCCTCCACCCACCAGCCCTACGTGGGTGTCTCCGCCTTCGCCCACAAGGCCGGTCTGCACGCCTCCGCGATCAAGGTCGACCCGGACCTGTACCAGCACATCGACCCCGAGCTGGTCGGCAACACCATGCGCATGCTGGTCTCCGACATGGCCGGCCGCGCCTCGGTGGAGCTCAAGGGCAAGGAACTCGGCGTCGACCTCGGCGGCGACCGCGAACTGGTCGGCCGCGTCGTCGAGCGGGTCAAGGAGCGTGAGCTCCAGGGCTACACCTACGAGGCCGCCGACGCCTCCTTCGAGCTCCTGCTGCGCGCCGAGGTCGAGGGCGGGCCGCGCTCGTACTTCCGCGTCGAGTCCTGGCGGGCCATCGTCGAGGACCGCCCCGACGGCACCCACGCCAACGAGGCCACGGTCAAGCTCTGGGCCAAGAGCGAGCGCATCGTCGCCACGGCCGAGGGCAACGGCCCGGTCAACGCCCTCGACCGCGCCCTGCGCGTGGGCCTCGAAAAGATCTACCCGCAGCTCGCCAAGCTGGACCTGGTCGACTACAAGGTCCGCATCCTGGAGGGCAAGCACGGCACCGAGTCCACGACCCGCGTGCTGATCTCCACCTCCGACGGCAGCGCCGAGTGGTCGACGGTCGGCGTCGCGGAGAACGTCATCGCCGCCTCCTGGCAGGCCCTGGAGGACGCGTACACGTACGGCCTGCTGCGCGCCGGCGTCGAACCGGCGGAGTAGGCCCCCGGTTCAGCAGGAGTCCTCGGCGAGCTTCTCGAACTCGCCGAGGCTCATCACCCGGCCGTCGGCCCAGACCTGGCCGGGCTTCAGCTTCGCCAGGTCGGTCGTGCGGAACGTCAGCGTCGTGCTGTAGTCGTAGTTGAACTCGCCTTTCATGAAGCCGAGTTGATAGGTGTACGCGGCCACCGTGCGCTGCGTCCCGGCGTGCCGGGCGTGCCAGTCGGCCGGCGGGTCGAAGAGCGGGAAGCTCGCGTCACCGGTCCGCAGCGTGTCGTCGACCCGCCAACCGGACAGGTCGCGCCCGGAGCCGTCCCGGGCCCGGGTGCCGGTCAGCGACAGCCCCTCGATCCGGTCGTCACCGCACGGCCGGATGATCGCGTGCGGCATCCCGTTCGCCCCCACCCGCACCGCGGCCAGCGGCAGCTCGACCGCCCCGCACCCGCTCAACAGCAACGCACCGGCGGCCGTGCCCAGCACGGCCGCCGCCCCCGTGGTACGTCTCATGGCGCTCCTACTGCAGGTGCCACTTCTGGTTGGCGGCGCCCGTGCACGACCAGATCTGTGCCCGGGTCCCGTTCGCCGACGAGTTGCCGGTGACGTCCAGGCACTTGTTCGCCGCCGTGTTCACCACATCACCGGTCGAAGAGTTGTACGACCACTGTTGCGCACCGGTTCCGTTGCAGTCGTACAACTGCACCTTGGCCCCGTCCGCCGTCGAGGCCGACGTCACGTCGAGGCACTTGCCGAGCGCCCGGACCGTCCCGTCGGACTGCACGGTCCACTGCTGGGCGGTGGAGCCGTTGCAGTCGTAGAGCTGGACGGCCGTGCCGTTGGTGGTCGAACCGCCCGCCACGTCCAGGCACTTGCTCGCCAGCCCCACGAAGGCGCCGGTCTGGCCGGAGCCGCCCGACTGGGTGCCGGACCAGGTGAAGGTCGCCGAGGTCTTGCCGGGGAGCGAGTAAGTGGCGTGCTGGGTACCCCAGTTGATGGTCACCGTCTGTGCGCTCGACGAGTCGTTGTAGGCGATCAGCGCCTTCGAGCCGTCCGGGTTGCGCCAGGCCACGTTCGGTACGGCGGTGGACGCGGTGGAGGCGATCCGCTGCGCGCCCGGCCGTACGAACTTGGTCAGGTGGCCCATGTCGTAGTACTCGACGGTGTAGTCGACCGTCCCGCTGGCGCCGTCCCCGTTGTGCACGGTGATCAGGCCGGTGCAGGTGCCGCAGCCGCCGTTGTGCGGGCCCATGTTCTGGTCCACGGCCAGCGACCACTTGGTCACCGACTTCGCCCAGTTACGGGTGTAGTCGATGATGTTGGACATGTCCTCCTTCTGCTGGTTGGCGACCCAGGTGCCGCCGGAGTGCTCGGTGCCGAAGGCGTCCAGCGTGGGGTACTGGTTGTGCACGGTGGTCTGCTCGGAGACGTCACCGCCGTAGCCGTGCCAGGCGATCCCGCCGAAGTTGGGGTGGTTGCGGATCGTCGAGTCGTTGACGAGCGCGGCCGCGTAGGAGTCGTACACGTCCCAGTTCCAGTCGTGCGCGAGGACCTTGGTGGACAGGCCGGCCGACTGGAGCTGCGGCAGCAGGTCGTTCTTGAGGAAGTACTGCAGCCCGGACGCGTTCCAGCTCATCGACGGGTAGCCGGAACAGCAGGTGGGCTCGTTCTGCGGGGTGACGTAGGAGACGTTGACGCCCTGCGCCTGGTACGCCTGGAGGTACTTCACGAAGTACGCGGCGTAGGCGGCGTAGTCCTCCGACTTGAGCCAGCCCCCGTTCAGCGAGCCGCTGTCCTTCATCCAGGCCGGCGCCGTCCATGGCGAGGCCATGACAGTCAGAGAGGGGTTCAGCTGGAGCGCCTGCTTGGTCAGCGGCACGACGTCCGCGAGGTCGTGCGAGATGGAGAAGCTGTTGAGGTTCGGGTCGGTCTGCCCGGCGGCCACGTCGTCGTACGTGTACCCGTACCGCGCCAGGTCGGAGGCGCCCATCGGATTGCGCAGGAACGACAGCCCGATCCCGTTCGTCGGCGAGAACAGCTTCTGCATGGTGGCGTCCCGGGTGGCCTGGGACAGCGCCCCGCTGCTGTTCATCAGCCAGGCCGCGGTGTCCGTGAAGGACGCGCCGCCGCCGGTGAAGGTCTGGTAGCGGGTGTTCTCGTCGACGGTGATGTTCGTGCCGCTGCCGCCGGTTCCGGAGGAGAAGGCGAACGGCGTCTGCGCCTGGAGAGCGCGGGTGACATGGCGTCCGGCGGAGTCGTCGGTGGTGGTGAGGTACGCGGTGACCTGCTCACCGGCCGCGTGCGCCGGCGGCACGACGGCGCTGAAACCGGCCGCGGTGAGCAGTCCGGCCAGGAGCAGCCGCAGACTGCGGGGTGTTCTTCTCGTCGGCATGTGGGGGGTGCTTCTCATGGGCACATCGCCCTTCCTGACGGGACGTCTTGACGGGTGTGCGAGCCGTTAGTTAACTCACGACGTGATCTAAGCCATGAGTGAACTGTGAGAGCCCCGAGTGAACCAGAGAGTCGAGGGAAGGTCCATGCCAAGAGCCGCCCTGCTCGTCTCCACCGCCCTACTCGCAGCCCTGATCCCTTTGTCGGCCGCCAGCGCCGCCGACGACCCGGCCCCCACTCCCGTCGACCGCTTCGAGGGCGAGGTCCCGTTCGCCTCCCAGCCCGCCGAGGGCATCTTCACCTGGGGAAGCGACAGCGACGACCCGCCCGCACTCCAGTTCGCCGACCGCGCCGACGCCCCCGAGGGCGCCAAGGTCCTCGCGGGGACGTACGACATCAGCGGCTACGGCGGCTTCACCCACGACTACGCCGCAGCCGAGCCCGCCCACGACTGGTCCGCCCACAAGGGCATCCGCTTCTGGTGGGACGGCCAGGACAACGGCAAGAAGATCGCCTTCGAGATCAAGGACGGCGGCACCAACGGCGAGGCCTCCGAGCTGTGGACGACGTCCTTCACCGACGACTTCACCGGCTGGAAGCAGATCGAGATCCCGTTCACGGACTTCGTCTACCGGACCGACTACCAGCCCGTCGGCGGCATCGACCACGTCCTCGGCCTGACCCAGATGTGGGGCTACGCGGTCACCCTCCCCGTCGGGGTCAAGGGCCAGTTCGCCATGGACGACGTGGAGCTGTACGGCAAGGCCGACCAGGCCCTGCGGGCCTCCGTCACCACCGACGCGGCCGTCTACCCGGTCAAGGAGGGTGGCACGGCGACCGTGAAGGTCACCGTCGCGACCACCGGCTCCGCCCCCATCGACGACCCGGTCACCGTCGCCTACGCGACGTCCGGCGGGACCGCCGACGCCGGCAAGGACTACCAGGCGGTCTCCGGCACCCTCACCTTCCCGGCGGGCACGGCCTCCGGGGCCACGCAGACCATCAAGGTGCCGACGCTGAAGGACCGTTCGGCCGAGTCGGCGGAGACCATCCCGCTGAAGCTCACGGTCACCGGCGCCAAGGCCCCGGCCGAGACCCCGCAGGTGGTCATCGACGCCCATGGACTGCCGTACCTGGACAGCAAGTTGCCCGTGAAGAAGCGGGTCGCCGATCTCCTCTCCAGGATGTCCCTGGAGGAGAAGGTCGGCCAGATGACCCAGGCCGAACGCGGCGCGGTGGGGACCGGCGGTGACGTCTCCGCCTACGACCTCGGCTCGCTGCTCTCCGGCGGCGGCTCGACCCCCACGCCCAACACGGCCGCGGCGTGGGCGCAGATGATCGACTCCTTCCAGCTCCGGGCACAGGCCACCCGCTACCAGATCCCGCTGATCTACGGCGTCGACGCGGTGCACGGGCACAACAACCTGGCCGGCGCCACGATCATGCCGCACAACATCGGCATCGGCGCCACCCGCGACCCCGGGCTCGCCGAGAAGACCGGCGCGGTGACGGCCTCCGAGGTCCGCGCCACCGGCATCCCCTGGGACTTCGCGCCCTGCCTCTGCGTCAGCCGTGACGAACGCTGGGGCCGCTCCTACGAGTCCTTCGGCGAGGACCCGGCCCTGGTGAAGTCCATGGAGACCATCATCCAGGGCCTCCAGGGCCGCGCCGACGGACGCGACCTCAAGGACGACGACAAGGTCCTCGCCACCGCCAAGCACTTCGTCGGCGACGGCGGCACCGCCTACGGCTCGTCCACGACCGGGTCGTACACGATCGACCAGGGCGTCACCACGGTCACCCGGCAGCAGCTGGAGGCCGTCCACCTGGCACCGTTCCAGACCGCCGTGGACCGGGGCATCGGCACCGTCATGCCCTCCTACTCCTCGCTGGACATCGTCGGCGACGGCCAGGGCCCGGTGAAGATGCACGCCCGCGCCGACATGATCAACGGGGTGCTCAAGGGGCAGATGGGCTTCCAGGGCTTCGTGATCAGCGACTGGAACGCCATGGACCAGCTCCCCGGCGACTACGCCGCCCACGTGCGCACGGCCGTCAACGCGGGCGTCGACATGATGATGGTCCCGTACGGCTACAAGGACTTCACGGCGAGCCTGACCGACCAGGTCAAGGCGGGCACCGTCAGCGAGCAGCGCATCGACGACGCGGTCTCCCGCATCCTCACCCAGAAGTTCAAGCTGGGCCTCTTCGAGCACCCGTACGCCGACACCTCCGGCGCCGCGCAGATCGGCTCCGCCAAGCACCGGGCCGTGGCCCGGCAGGCGGCCGCCGAGTCGCAGGTGCTGCTGAAGAACTCCGACAGCGTCCTGCCCCTGAAGGAGTCGCAGAAGGTGTACGTCGCCGGGTCCAACGCCGACGACCTCGGCAACCAGACCGGCGGCTGGACCCTCACCTGGCAGGGCGCCTCCGGCACCCACACCACCGGCACCACCATCCTCCAGGGCATGAAGAACGCCGGGGGAGACGTCACCTACTCCAAGGACGCCTCGGCGCCGACGAGCGGCTACGACGTGGGGGTGGTCGTGGTCGGCGAGACCCCGTACGCCGAGGGCGTCGGAGACGTCGGCAACGGAAACGACCTGGCACTGACCCCGGCCGACCAGGCCGCCGTGGACAAGGTGTGCGCGGCCATGAAGTGCGCGGTGCTGATCGTCTCCGGGCGCCCGCAGCTGATCGGCGACCGGCTCGGCGAGATCGACTCCCTGGTGGCGTCCTGGCTGCCGGGCACCGAGGGCGACGGCGTGGCCGACGTCCTCTACGGAAAGAAGGCCTTCACCGGGCAGCTCCCGGTCACCTGGCCGAAGTCCGAGACGCAGCTGCCGATCAACGTGGGCGACGCGTCGTACGACCCGCAGTACCCCTACGGCTGGGGTCTGACCACCCTGACCAAGGCTCCCAAGGGCGGCGAGGCCACCCTGAAGTCGCTCGGCGTGGCGGCCGGGGCGGCTGAACGGGCGGGCGCCGACGCGGCCGGCCGGAAGCTGGTCGCCAGGGCGCGGCTGCTGGTCCAGGCGAAGATCGGGCAGTCCATCACGGCCGCCGTCTCCAAGCCCTTCGCCGACGCGGACCACCTGCTGCTGACCGGCAAGTACGCGGCGGCGGTGGAGAAGCTGACGGAGGCGTACCGGGCAGCGTAGGAGGACCGCGCTCCTCGGGGGGCTTCGGGGTAGTTTCGAAGCATGAAGGCGGTGCGACGGACCACCCGAAGCCTCCCGGGGCTGCTGTTCCTGGCGTTCGCGCTGGCGCTGGTCGCCCTGACCGCGTCCGCCCCGCGGGCGACCGCGGTCACCGGCGTCTCGGCGATCGCGGACGCCCTCCGCAAGAACCCGGTGTACGTCGACCCGGCGGCCGCGGCCCAGCTCCCCACGGCCGACGCCGACAGGCTGGCCCGGCAGATCAAGGACGCGAACAAGCCCTTGTTCATCGCCGTCCTGCCATCCGACTACCCCACCCAGAACCTCTTCACGAACCTGCGCACCGCCACCGGCATCACCGGCCTCTACGCGATCCGCCTCGGCGACCGCTTCGACGCCCGCGCCGACTCGTCGGTGCTGTCCCGGACGGCCGTGCAGAACCTGGTCACCAGCGTCCAGGGCGAGAGCGCCAAGACCCAGCTGACCGACTTCACCGACCGCGCCCTGACCAACATGGGCGGCAAAGCGCCCTCGTCCTGGGGCGGCGGCAGCACGGGCGGCTCGGGAGTCTCCAGTACGGCGCTGATCGCGATCGGAGCCGTGGTGGTGGCGGGCGGGGCGGGCGGGTACGCCCTGGTCCGCCGCAACCGCCGGCGCCACGAGGAGGAGCAGCGGGCGGCTCTGGACCGGCTCCGGGTGGTCGTCGACGAGGACATCACCGCGTTCGGCGAGGAACTGGACCGCCTCGACTTCCACCCGGCCGAGCCGGGCGCCGACGACGCGATGCGCGCCGACTACGAGCGCGCGCTGAACGCCTACGACCAGGCGAAGTCCGCCATGGCCGGCGCCCGCAGACCGGAGGACGTCCGCGGGGTCACCCAGGCACTGGAGGACGGCCGCTTCTCGCTCGCCCAGCTGGCCGCCCGCCGCGAGCGCCGCCCGCTCCCGGAGCGCCGCCCGCCCTGCTTCTTCGACCCCCGGCACGGCCCCTCGGTCACGGACGCCACCTGGACCCCGCCCGGCGGCGCGCCCCGTGAGGTCCCGGTCTGCGCGGCCGACGCCACCCGCCTGGCCGACGGCCGCGACCCGGTGGTCCGCGAGGTCGACACCGGCCAGGGCCGCCGCCCCTACTGGGACGCGGGCCCGGCCTACGGCCCCTGGGCGGGCGGCTACTTCGGCGGCGGCATCCTCCCCGGCCTCCTCCTCGGCACCGCCCTGGGCGGCTGGATGTCCGCGCCCGCCTACGCGGCCGACTACGGCACCGGATACGGCGACTTCGGCGCCGGCGGCTACCAGGGCGGCGACGTGTCGGGCGCGGACTTCGACCCCGGGGACTTCGGGGACTTCGGCGGAGGCGGCGACTTCGGCGGCGGGGGCGGGGACGGCGGGGACTTCGGCGGCGGTTTCTGAGCCGCGCCGGCTACGCCAGGTCCCCCAGCCGCTCCAGCACACCGGCGGCGAGCAGCAGCACCCCGCGTTCGGTCTCGCCCAACGTCCCGAACGCCTCGGCCAGCCAGGCGTCCCGCTGGGCCATGTCGGCCTCCAGCGCGCCCCGCCCCGCCCCGGTCAGGCTCAGCACGGACTGCCGCCGGTCGGACGGGTCCGGTGCCCGTCCGACCAGCCCCTCCGCCTCCAGCTCCGCGAAGACCCGGGTCAGCGACTGCGGCCGCTGCCGCTCGGCCGCCGCGACCTCGCCGGGCGTGGACGGCCCGTGCCGGTACAGATGGCCGAGCACCGTCAGCTGATTGGCACTGAGGCTCCCGTCTCCGCGCTCCTGCCGCAGCCGACGGTTGAACCGGAGGACGGCACGGCGGATACGGGCTGCTTCGGCGAGGTGTTCCATAAGCCAGATCGTACGCGATTACTTACTATCTACTGCTTGATTGCCCGTACCATCGGCCATGTGACCGCCAAACTCATACGCAACGCGTACGAAGCCGGGCTGACGATGACTGCCGTTCTGCTCTCCTGGGGAGCCGCGCTGGTGCTGGAGGGGGCTGCCGGGCTGCACACCGACGTGCTGGTCCTCGCGGTCGCCCTGACCCTGACCCTCGCCTCCAGCCAGCGCACCGCCGACACCCGCCGACGGCTGACGGCGCTGGTGCTGCTGCCCGTGACCGCCGCCGCCTCGATCTTCGTCGGGCGGCTGCTCGCCTCGCACTACGCGGCGGGCGCGGCCGTCTACACGGCCGGGATGGCACTGGCCATCTGGATCCGCCGCTACGGCCCGGCCGCCACCAAGGCGGGCACGCTGCTGGCCCTCCCCCTGGTGGCCCTGCTGGTGGTCCCCGGTCCCGCACTGCCGGCCGCGGCGCAGAACGGCCTTGTGACCTGGGGCTGGTCCGCGCTGATCGGGTTCATGGCGTGCTGCTCGGTGTGGCTGGTACAGGCCCTGGGCGACCGCTACGGCCCCCGGCACGCGACCCCGACCCCCGACGCGCCCCCACGCCGCTCCCGCCTCCACCCACGCCCGAGCACCCGCATGGCCCTGCAGATGGCGGCGGCCATGGCAACCGCCTTCGTACTGGGCCGTTTCCTCTTCGGCAACCACTGGCCGTGGGCCGTCCTGACCGCGTACGTCGCAGCGAGCGGCAACCGGGGCCGGACCGACGTCCTGCGCAAGGGGATCGAACGCCTGGCCGGGGCGTGCGTGGGCACACTCCTGGCGACGGCGGTGGCGGAGGCGGGCGTCACGGGCCGCCTCTCGGTGGTCCTGATGTTCGCCGTCCTGGCCGTCGCCCTGTGGCTGCGCCCCCTCAACTACGCCTACTGGGCGGCCGGCATGACCACGGCCCTCTCCCTCCTCCTCGGCTACTTCGGCCAGAACGCGGAATCCCTGCTGCCGACCCGCCTGGCGGCCATCGCGGTGGGTGCGGTCCTCGCGGTGGCCTCGGCGTGGTGGCTGCTGCCGGTGCCGCACAGAAGGGCGACGGCACGCCCCGAGGCACGGCAGCGGCCCGACCGGTTGAGCCGAAGCGCGACAGCTGTCACCGAGGCAGCCTTGTTGTCACCAGAACTCCGGGATGGGGCACGCGGGGACCAACCCGGGTGAGGGTGGCGGCCCCCGGTTTTCGGACCGAGGGCCGTCGGACGGATTTCAGTTGGGCGGGTCGAGGGAGAACACCGAACGGACCCCCGGCGCTGGGGCTATGCGTTCATTGATGCCCCACAAGCGGCCGGATGAGGGGGCCCAGGAGAGGTTCTGGATGAGCGGAGGGCCGTACGTGAGCACGTGCGGCGCGCTGCCGGGCTTCGCCCAGTGGATGCAGTACGGAAGGTCGGCGGTCGCCTGGTCGTTGGGGTCCCGGTCCGCGTATTCCGGGCAGGTGCCGCTGAAGTAGAAGTATGTGCCGTCGGTCGCCGCTCCCTGCACCCCCCAGACCGGGGTCCGGTAGCCGGCTGTGGCGTGGACGGTGCCCTCGTAATTGGTCGTGCCGTCCGTGTCGAGCAGCGTGTCTGCGGCGTTCAGCGGCCAGCGCACGACCGGGGCACCGCCTGCCGAACGGCGGAACTCGGACGTGATGAGCCCGTCGGTACCGGTGCGGTCGAGGCTGAGGGAGGTCATGCACGGGTCGAGGTCCGTGCAGGGATCGCCCTTGGTTCCGTTGTCGTAGAAACCGATCATGGGCAGGGCCCAGTTGTGCCAGCGGGCGGAGGACTTGCCGTCGCTGATCCCGACGGACTCGCGCGTGTTGTCCGACATCTGCCACAGGTGGCGCAGGTCGTAGACCTGGATCTGGTGTCCGCTCGCCACGAACAGCCTGTTGCCGTACCAGGCGATACCGTCGGCGTGACCGGCGAACGGGCTGCCGGCGGCGCCCACGGCCTGGAAGTTCCCTGTGGTCTGGGTCTCCATATAGGGATCGACCAGCATGATGTGGTTGTAGATCGTGTGGTCTCCGCCGTCGTTGTCCACGACGGAGATCCGGGCGAACTCGTCGCTGCCGGTGTTCCTGCTGTGCCAGGACGCGATGTAGACGTACTTGCCGAGCCACTTGCCGTCGGGCTGGGCGTCATGCGATCCGGTGATGCCCTGGGGCACCCAGCCGCCGGTGGTGTCGTCCGCCTGCTCCCAGCAGAAGCCGTCGACGCGGTAGGACGTGTTGAGGTTCTGGTTGCCGTGGCACAGGTACGGGCGGCCGCTGTGCCCGTTCCCGCTGAGCAGGGGCGCCAGCGAGTCGTACGCAGTCACCTTGCCGCTCGCCTCGACGGCGTCGATGGCGCGCCAGCGAGACGCGAAGTCCCCGGCTGTGAGGGTCATCCTGCCGGGGTCGGATATCGGGTCCAGGGTGCTGGCCGCCGCGGCCGGCTGTGCTCTCGCCAGCATGAGCAGGAGTAATCCCAGGGTGAGTCCGACCGACAGGTGAATCCTGAGTGTCCGCTGTGCGATTGGTATGTGCATGGCAGTGAAGAGTAGCCAGGCCGTGCGGCCGACAATGCTGCGGGCCCGGGTGTTCCCTGAGTCCGAGCGGCGGTTCACCTGCACGACGCAGGCGGGTCTGGGCCGGGACTCGGAGCGCCTGGATGCCACGCCGCGCCGGAGCCTTCGGACTTACTCGTCCCCCGGCCGGTCGCTTCGGCCGTGACCGCGAAGATCGAGGGCATACGCCCGTCGACTCTGGGCTATGGCGGGCATAACCGCCTTCCGGTCGGTGGCATCCTCGCCCAGCGCCTTGGGTCCTCAGCCGCACAGTCGGGCGACGGTCACTTGGCCGTATGCCCGAGGAAGGCGGTCCAGGTGGCGGGCCGAACACAGCGCGGGAGTAGTCCCTGGTCTGCAGCAGCCCGGGTGCAACCTGGGTCTCGTACGACAGGATGCCGACCGCCTCCTGCTCGTGGTCGACCAGCCCCTGCGCGAACTGAACAATCCGCTCCCGCACCGGCATCTTCGTTACCAGGACGGCCAACGCCCCGCCCGTTCCAAGCAGTTCGTCGAACTGGTCCGCCCGATCCGGCTGAAGGGCAAGCCGCCCCTGCTCGACGGAGCCCACTGTGTCGACGTGCAGGTTCGCGAGCTCGGCGAACCGCTCCTGCGTGAGCCGCGCCTGTTTCCGGTAGTGGGCGACGAGTGCACCGACCGCGTGCCACGAACCGACCTTCTTGGGCTTCCTCGCCACGTGCATGGCACGCGACTTCACGCGCACGGCCCTGGCCGGCTGGGGGGTCGGCCCGCGAGCGGACGACGTACTGCTCTGCGTGAGCGAACTGACCACCAACGCGGTGCTCCACGGAGTGCCCCCGGGCCGGGGCTTCCGCCTCCGGCTGGCCCTGCACCCCGACGGAGTCCTCCGCACCGAGGTCCACGACAGCGGCCCGGGTGAACTCCGCTTCGGTGACATGTCTCCGGAGTCGGAACACGGCCGGGGCCTGCTGATCGTCACCCTGCTCGCGGACAAATGGGGGGTGGGGGAGCGGGAGCCGGGGAAGGTGGTGTGGTGCGAGTTCGGTCTCTGCCGGTGATTACCCGATCAAGCTGCGGATCCGCGTGGCCTCCGCATCGTTGCCGGCGCGCTCGTACGCCTCGGCGGCTCCCGCAGCGGCCTCTAGGGCTGCCGCGTCATCGCCCAGGTTCTTGTGGTCGGTCGCGATGCCCAGCAGGGCCTGTCCCACTCCGAGCCAGTCGTTGCGTGCCTCATAGAGGGTATGGGCGCACCGATGTGCTGCCAGTGCTTCTGAGAAGTGTCCAAGTTGCAGGAGCGAGTGGCCGATGTGGAGGGAGGCTCTCGCCTCACCGCCACGATCCCCCAGCGAGATGCTGGTCTGCTGCAAGTACACTCCTATGGCGAGTGCTGATTCGAATTGCTCAAATTCGTACAGGATTTCCGCTGCAGGGAACCACACTGCGACTTGGCCGTGCACATTGCCGAGTTCGCCGTACAGGGCTGCCGCCTTCAGGAATTGCTCCAAGGCTTCCTCGGCGCGATCCGCCTTTTGCAGTGCGGCACCCAGGTAGGCGCGAGCGGCCGCCTCTCCGACCTTGTGGCCGATGGCGACGTGGATGTCGAGGGCTCCGACAAGGGCCTCTTGCGCCTCATCCCATCGTCCCAGCTGTATAAGCGTGGCGCAGTAGTTGACCCGGGCATTGGCTTCCATGCGTCGATCGCCCAACGCTGCGTAGACGTGGAGGCTTCGTTTGTGGGCTTGGACGGCTTCGGCGAACCGTTCCAGCCCGACCAGAGTGCTCCCGATGATGTCCCACGCTCCGGCCTCCTGGCCCGGTTCGTTCAACGCGGCGAAAGCACGCTGGGCGCGGTAAAGGTACTCAAGCGCTTCTTCGCCTCGGCCCAGACCTCGTAGGCATGCTCCCAACGCGTTGCACGCTTGGGCGATCCACTCGTCCCTGTTCAGGGCAAGCGCGGCGGCATGGGCGGCCTGAGCCGCTTCGAGTCCGTCGGAGAAGTAGTACCACTGGATAAGGTATCCACAGAGGTTGAGAGCCAGGGACATGGCTCGTCCCGACTCGTCGGGATCGTCGGCGGAGGTCCAGGACACGGCACTGAGGAGTGACTGACGCTCCTGGGAGAGCCATTGCAGTGCGAGCTGGTCGCTGCCCGAGAAAACGTCGGGGATCTCGCCATAGGACACCTGCCGTATGCACTGGTCGGCGGCCAGCACGTAGGTGTCGTACAGGCCGAGGAGTCGTCGTCGAGCCCCGGCTGCCTCATGCCGGAGTTCAGGATCTTCAGCCGAAAGGCTGTGGGCGTACAAGTGCACCAGGTCGTGCATCCGGACGTAACTGCCCGGGGGATCCACGGTGACGAGAGATGCGGCTGCCAGATCGTCCAGCAAGAGCGCCACGTCGTTCGGGGCCAGGTCCGCGAGCGCCGCGGCCGTTGCCTGCCAGATGTGAGGAGTGGGCGCCTGCCCCAACAGGCGGAAAATCCTTGCGAGTTCGGGATCCAGGTGCTGGTACATGACGTCGAAGACCGGATGCAAGGTGAGCTCCCGCCGGTACTGGTCCACACCGTCGAACCGCAGCGCCCGCACCCGGTCGGCCGCGTCTCGCAGCTCGGCGGTCAGCGTGACGATCGGGCGTTGTCCGCGGCGTCGTAACAGCGCTACGGCGATCAGCAGGGCGAGTGGCAGGCGCCCGCAGAGTTCGGTCAGTTCGCGTGCCGCGTCGGGCTCCTCCAGGACGCGGTGGTCGTCGGGATCGCGCCCGCGCAGTGACCGGTCGAGGAGGAGGCAGGCGGCGTCAGGAGTCAGGGCATCGATGGTGAACTGCCGTACCAGGAGGGAGTCCTGCACGTCCCTTGAAGTGATGAGGACGCGATGTCCGGTGCCCTCACCTGGCAGGAGAGGCGTGATGTGTGCCGGGTCCTTGGCGTTGTCGAGGATGATCAGCACCGGTTCGCGCGCCGCGAGTTCGCGCCGGTACCGTGCATACAGGTCATCGGCCGGTACCGGCAGCGTGTCGGCGTCGTGCACACCGAGTTGTCGGAGCAGCGACAGCACCGCGCCATCGGCCGTGCCCGGCGTTTCGTCGTACCCGTGAAGGTCGACGAAAAGCGCTCCCCCGGGGAACCACTTCTGATCCCGCGCCACATGCGAGACGTGCATCGCGAGAGCCGTCTTGCCGACGCCGGGCAGCCCGGAGACGGCGGAGACAGTCGTATGGCCACTCGTACAGGTCGGATCGAGCACGTTCAGCAGTTGCTGAGTCTCCTCGTCCCGCCCGGTGAAGACAGCGGGCGCGCCCAACAGGTTGGACACCCCGCCCGACGACGGGGCGGTCGCCGCGCCTACACCGGTGACCGGACCGTGGAAGACACCGCCCCTGAAGTCGAAGTAGTCCCCGTCACCCATCGGTCCGCCCCCGTCCCTTCGACCGTGTGACCCAGGCCATTCTGGTCCCATGCCTGATCCGACGTGACTTCCTCGATGAGGCCTCGTTAAGGGAAGCGTACTTCCGGGAAATGTACTTCCCTAAACCTTTGCCGCCAGGGAGCCCCCATGCCCCGCCGCCCTCTCCCCCACCTCCCGAAACCCCCCGACATGTTCGCCCGCGACTGGGAGTGGAGTGAGCTCACCGCCTTCGCGGCCGACGAGGGGCCTGAGGCCACCATGGCTGTCGTCTCCGGGCGGCGCCGCCAGGGAAAGTCCTTCCTCCTCGACTCGCTCGCCCGGGCCGCCGGAGGCTTCTACTTCTGTGCGTACGAGGCGACGGAGGCCGAGTCGCTGCGCCGCTTCGGTGAGGAACTCGGCCAGTACAGCGGGAGCATCGCGCCCATGCGGTTCGAGCGCTGGGAACACGCCGTCGACGCGCTTCTCGCCCTGGGCAAGGAGCGGCCACTGCCCGTCGTCATCGACGAGTTCCCGTACCTGGCCAGAGCGACCCCCGCACTGCCCTCGATCGTCCAGGTGGCGTACGGCCCGCGGCGGCCGGAGCGACTCGACTCCCGTACCCGCCTCCTTCTCTGCGGAAGCTCCCTCTCCTTCATGGGCAAGCTGCTCAGCGGCACTTCGCCGCTTCGCGGCCGCGCCGGTCTCGAACTCGTCGTCCATCCGCTCGACTTCCGCCAGGCCGCCGCTTTCTGGGGCATCGACGACCACCGGCTCGCGCTCCTCGTCCACAGCGTCGTCGGCGGAACTCCCGCCTATCGCAAGGAGTTCGTGCGCGACGACACCCCTGTCGACCTGGCCGACTTCGACGCCTGGGTCTGTCGTACCGCGCTCTCGCCCCGCTCTCCGCTCTACCGTGAAGCCCGCTACCTCCTGGCGGACGAGTCCGACCTACGGGACCGGGCCCTGTATCACTCCGTCCTCGCGGCGCTCGCGACCGGCAACGCCACGGCGGGGCGGATCGCCGGCTGCCTGGAGCGGCCCACCAGCGACATCACCCATCCCCTCACGGTCCTCCAGGACTGCGGGCTGGTACGCCGGGAGACGGACGCCTTCCGCAGGAATCGCAGCGTCTACCGCGTCGGCGAACCGCTCATCGCCTTTGACCATGCCATCTCCCGGCCCAAACTCCCCTTGCTGGACCGGGGCTTGGCGGAACAGGTCTGGGAGAGCTCTCGTTCCCGGTTCCTCTCCGCCGTCGTGGGACCGCACTTCGAACAGATCTGTCGCGAATGGGTCGCCCACTTCGCCGCTCCGGAGACTTTCGGAGGTATGCCGATCGATGTCTCGTACGGGACCGTCCCGGACCAGGCGGAGCGCACCGGATACGAGATCGACGTGGTCGTCCGAGGGGCTGTGGGCCAGGACAGCGGAGTCCTACTGTCCCTGGGCGAGGCCAAGTGGGATCAGGTCATGGGTCCGGGGCACCTGGAACGGCTGCGTCACGCCGCCAGGCTGCTGGCCGGACGCGGAGTCGACACGTCCGCGGTCCGGCTCGCCTGCTACAGCGGAGCCGGGTTCACCGACGACCTCCGGGCCGCGGCGGACCGAGGAGAGGTGGTGCTGGTCGACCTGGCGCGCCTCTACGAGGGGGAGTGAGCGAGGACCTGGATCTAGACTCGAAGGACTGTCATGAGGGGGGGGGACCCCACCCCAGGAGGACGCGATGGTGCGGCAGACGAGGCTGGTCGGGGAGTCCGAGGAGTATCTCGGTGCCCGTGAGGAGCTGCGGCTGGCCGAGATCGAGCTGATGCGGCGCCGGGAGGAGGTCGCGGCGCTGCGGCGGGCGCTCCCGCAGGGGCCGGCCGTCGACGACTACGTCTTCCTGGAGGGGCCCGGCGACCTCGACGCCGGGGACACCCCGGTTCGCGAGGTCGCGTTGAGCGAGCTGTTCTCCGGACCCGAACGGCCGCTGATCGTCTATCACTTCATGTACGGCAAGCTCCAGACCGGCGCCTGCCCGATGTGCACGATGTGGATCGACGGCTACAACGGCATCGCCCACCACGTGGCCCGGAACGCGGACTTCGTCATCGCCGCGGCCGCCGACCTGCCCGCCCTCCGCCAGTACGCCCGCGATCGCGGCTGGCACCGGCTGCGGCTGCTCAGCTGTGGTAACAGCACGTTCAAGTACGACCTGGGCAGTGAGGACAAGGACGGCGCGCAGGACTCCACGGTCTCTGTCTTCACCCGTGCGGGCGACGGCACCGTCCGGCACACCTACTCCGCCCATCCGCGCATGGCCGACGACATCCAGGAGCGCGGTATCGACCTGCTGGCGTCCGTCTGGCACCTCCTCGACCTCACCCCGCGGGGGCGCGGCGACTGGTACCCGACCATCGACTACTAGGGCACGCGCAGGACGCCCGGACATGGCCGAGTGCCGCCCTCAGGGGAGTGGAGGGCGGCGCTCAGCGGGCGTGATCGGGGCCGGCGGTCCGGCGCCGCGGGCTCACGCGTTCTTGATCGCCGAGATGTCGAAGTTCAGCTTGATCTTGTCGGAGACGAGGACGCCACCGGTCTCCAGCGCCGCGTTCCAGGTGACGCCCCAGTCGGAGCGCTTGATCTCGGCCTTGCCCTCGAAGCCGACGCGCTCGTTGCCGAACGGGTCCTTGGCGGCGCCGTTGAACTCCAGGTCGATGGTGACCGGCCGGGTGACGCCGAGGATCGTGAGGTCGCCGGTGATGCGGTAGTCCTCGCCGCCGAGGGCCTCCGCCTCGGTGGAGCGGAAGGTCATCGTCGGGAACTCGTCGATCTTGAAGAAGTCCGCCGACTTCAGGTGACCGTCACGGTCGGGGCTGCCGGTGGTGATGCTGTCCATCTTGATGTCGAGCGAGGCCGTGGACTTCGACGGGTTCTCGCCGTCCAGGTGCAGGGTGCCCTCGAACTCCTGGAAGCTGCCCTTGACGTTCGTGACCATCGCGTGGCGGGCCACGAAGCCGAGCGTGGTGTGCGCCGGGTCGACCGTGTAGTCGCCGGTCAGCGCGGCCGTGTCGGCGCCGGTGCCGGCGGCGGTCGTTTCGTCGTTCTTGCGGCCGAAGATGCCCATGAGGTGCTCCTTGGGGGACGGGTCGCGGCTTCGAAGCGGTGGATGCGGAAGGCGCGGACTTGATGTTTAACGTTCAACGAACTCAACGAGAGACACCGTAGACCTATTCCATTCAACCTTCAACATCATCGACACGCGTGTCGCATTCATTACTCAACGTAACGTCGCGCCGCCCGAAACGGGCGACGGGACCCGCTGGAGGGGGCGGCTAGGCTCTGTGTGGGTGAACCGCCGTCCGGAGTCCTGTGTCACTCCGCGGGTGGTACGGGCTGTCGGGGAATGTGAGGCGCGTCTCAGCCGGGGCCTTTGTGGTACCCCTACAACGGCGGGGCCCCCTGAGCAGTCGGAACGGCTGCATGCCGCTCTGGTTCTGTTCAGTGGTTCCAGGAAAACGCGTCGGAGACTGTACGGAGTCGACGTCTCGCATTCCTTGGTGTCCTTCGTAAGGTCGCTACATGACCGTTTTGGAAGAGACGACGGGCGAGCCCACCGGCGAGCCGACGGACGCGCGCGGGCGGGTCGCCGAGCTGCACGAGATCCGTGCGGCGGCCGTGGCGGGACCCAGCGAGAAGGCGACCGAGGCACAGCGCGCCAAGGGCAAGCTGACGGCCCGGGAGCGCATCGAGCTGCTCCTGGACCCGGGTTCCTTCCAGGAGGTCGAGCAGCTGCGCCGGCACCGCGCGGTCGGCTTCGGCCTGGAGGCCAAGAAGCCGTACACCGATGGTGTCATCACCGGCTGGGGCACGGTCGAGGGCCGTACCGTCTTCGTCTACGCCCATGACTTCCGGATCTTCGGCGGCGCACTGGGCGAGGCCCACGCCACCAAGATCCACAAGATCATGGACATGGCCATCGCGGCCGGCGCCCCGCTGGTGTCGCTGAACGACGGCGCCGGCGCCCGCATTCAGGAGGGTGTCTCCGCCCTCGCCGGCTACGGCGGCATCTTCCAGCGCAACACGAAGGCGTCGGGTGTCATCCCGCAGATCTCCGTGATGCTCGGCCCGTGCGCGGGCGGCGCGGCCTACAGCCCCGCCCTCACCGACTTCGTCTTCATGGTCCGCGAGACCTCGCAGATGTTCATCACGGGACCGGACGTCGTCAAGGCGGTCACCGGCGAGGAGATCACCCAGAACGGGCTCGGCGGCGCCGACGTCCACGCGGAGACCTCCGGCGTCTGCCACTTCGCGTACGACGACGAGGAGACCTGCATCGCGGAGGTCCGCTACCTCCTCTCCCTCCTCCCGCAGAACAACCGCGAGAACCCGCCGCGCGTCGAGTCCACGGACCCGATCGACCGCCGCAGCGACACGCTCCTCGACCTGGTCCCGGCCGACGGCAACCGGCCTTACGACATGGCCAAGGTCATCGAGGAGATCGTCGACGACGGCGAGTACCTGGAGGTCCACGAGCGCTGGGCGCGGAACATCATCTGCGCGCTGGCCCGGATCGACGGCCAGGTGGTGGGCATCGTCGCCAACCAGCCGCAGGTGCTGGCGGGCGTCCTGGACATCGAGGCGAGCGAAAAAGCTGCGCGCTTTGTTCAGATGTGTGACGCTTTCAATGTTCCGATCGTCACATTCCTGGACGTACCGGGCTTCCTCCCCGGTGTCGACCAGGAGCACGGCGGGATCATCCGCCACGGCGCGAAGCTCCTCTACGCCTACTGCAACGCGACCGTGCCCCGGATCTCCCTGATCCTGCGCAAGGCGTACGGAGGTGCCTACATCGTCATGGACTCCCAGTCGATCGGCGCCGACCTCACGTACGCCTGGCCGACCAACGAGATCGCGGTCATGGGCGCCGAGGGTGCCGCCAACGTGATCTTCCGCCGGCAGATCGCCTCGGCCGAGGACCCCGAGGCCATGCGGGCCCGCATGGTCAAGGAGTACAAGTCCGAGCTGATGCACCCCTACTACGCGGCCGAGCGCGGCCTGGTCGACGACGTCATCGACCCGGCCGAGACCCGTGAGGTACTGGCCAAGTCCCTGGCGATGCTGCACACCAAGCACGCCGACCTGCCGTCCCGTAAGCACGGCAACCCCCCGCAGTAATCCTGCGGAAACCTCTCTCACGGAGACTGACACCCATGAACGTGCCTGACATCCGCGTCGAGAAGGGCAACGCCGACCCGGAGGAAGTCGCCGCCATCACGGCGGTCCTCCTGGCCCGCGCGGCCGCCCGGCCGACCGCCGACACCGAGCAGACCCACCGAGGCCGCGCCAAGGCAGGCTGGCGCCGCCTGGAGCGCGAGAACGGCTTCCGCGCCCCGCACAGCTGGCACTGAGCCCGTAGTACGGCGCTTTGGTGCGACGACTGTCGGCCCCGTCACCCTTTCGGGTGGCGGGGCCGACGGCGTGTACGGCCGTCAGCAGCTGCCGCCGGCGTTGTCGCAGGCGGTCTGGGCCACCGCCTGCACCAGGGCCTGCTCGGCCTGCTCCAGCCACCACGGCGTGTCGTTCTGCAGGTCCACCGCCTGGCCGAACGCCTCGTCCATCCAGTTGGGCTCCGGACCGTCGTCACTGGCCGTGCAGCTGGAGACATGCTCGTTGTCGTTCTGTGCCACGCTGGCCAGTGCCTGGGCGAAGGCGCTGGAGGAGTCGTAGAACGACTGCTCCATCTGGGTGAACGCCTTGTCCACGCGCGGACTGCTGGGCGTCGCGGTCGCGGGGTCCACGCCCGAGTTCTGCAGCTCGCCCGCCCAGCGCTGGCTGTTGTTGCTGATCCAGCCCTTCATGAACTCCTTGAACGCGTCCTCGCCCGACGTCGCCAGCCAGCACGACCGCACGGTGTCGCCGCCGATGGGCGCACCCGCGGAAGTCCCGGATCCCTGCGAGCAGTCGGACGTCCCGGTGCCGCCGAGGCCGACGGTGCCGGTCCCCGGGTTCACGACGGTGCCCGTGCCCGGCGCGCAGACCACCGCGTCGGCGACGGAGCCGATCTTCGTGGCGGAGGAGTGCCGGCCGGCGAGCTCGGGCAGGGCGCCGGAGGTCCTGAGGCCGACGCCCGTGCCGACGATCACCGTGGCGGTGAGGAGGGCGGCGGTGACGCGCAGGGAGGGGCGCCTGGGCAGGAAGGACAGGCGCCGGGACAGGTAGTCGAACATGGTTTCTCCTTGGGTTGTCAGTACCAGTGGTGGGTCTGCCAGAAGGCCCAGGCGGCGCAGGCGCTGCCGTACCGGGCGGTGACGTAGGAGCGCATCCAGCGCAGCTGGGTGGCGGGATCCGTACGCCAGTCACCGCCGTAGCGGGCCATCTTCGAACCGGGCACGGCCTGCGCGAGGCCGTAGGCGCCGGACGTGGGATTGGTGGCGGTGGTACGCCAGCCGGACTCGCGGGTGATGATCTCGGCGGCGCAGCCGTACTGACCGCCGAAGACGGCGACCGCGGCGTGGCGTGCCGAGCCGCCCGAAGGCGCCGCCGCGGAGGCCGGTGTCGCGGTGGTGCGGGCGGCCTGCGTGCCGGCCGGGGCGTGGACGCGGACGTACGCGTCGACCGCGGCCGCGGCCGGCAGGGGCGCGTACCGGACCCGGGTGCCGGTGTGGGCGGCCTCGATGACCCGGCCGCCGCCCGCGTACAGCAGGACGTGGCCGAAGGAGTAGGTGAAGACCAGGTCCCCCGGCCGGAGTTCGGCCCGGCTCGTACGGGATCCGGTGCGGGCCTGGGCGGCGGCCGTGCGCGGCAGCCGGACACCGGCCGCGTTCCAGGCGGCTTGGACCAGCCCCGAGCAGTCGTAGCCGCCGTTCCCGGTGCCGCCCCAGCGGTACGGGGTGCCGAGCCGGCCGCGGGCGAACGCCACCGCGACGCTGCCCGCCGGGTCCCGGGCCGGGGCCGGGGTGGTGTGCGCCGTCGACCGGTGACCGCTCCCGGCGCCGGACGCGGGGATCGTCAGGCGGTCGCCGGCCCGGATCAGGGTGGAGGTGCCCAGGCGGTTGGCGCGTTGCAGGGCGGCGACCGTGGTGCCGTACCGGTGGGCCAGGCCCCAGAGGGTGTCTCCCGGGCGCAACAGGACGGTACGGGCGGCTGCCCGGGCGGGGGAGTGCCGTCTCGCGGCCGGGCGCGGAGCGGGTCCGGCGGTGTCAGGGGAGGCGGTGGGCGCGTGCGGGCCGTGCGCAGTCGTGGCGGTGCCGTGCGCCGCCGCGGAGGCGCCGGTCAGCGAGAGGACGAGAGCCAGGAGGACGGCGAGGAACGGGACGCGGGTCAGGCGGACGGCGGTCATGGCGGGGTCTCCCGGAGAGCGGGGGGAAAGAGGCGATGACTCCACTTCACGGCCCGGCGAATTGACGCACCAGCAGCTTTTGTTGACCGATTGACGGCGAACGGGGCCCGGTGCGGCAGCCGATGTCCGGAGTCAACCGATCAACAAACAGCGCTGGTTGAGCGGCGAGCCCATGCGTGGACTGGAAGCAGGACACCGAGACGAAGAGAGGTCCCCATGCAGAGCTCGCATCTGCCGCCCGCGTTCCGCAGAGCCGTCGCGTACGGCGCCGGAGCCCTGGCGGCGGTACTGACCGGAGCGGCGCTGTACGCGCTGCCCGGACCGGCAGACGCCCCGTACCAGGCCCGGATCGCCGACGCGGCCGCCTCGTCGGTACCGTCCGCAGGCTCGGCGACACCGGCCGGCGACTCGCCGACACCGTCCACCGGCTCCGGCACGGCGTCGGCGCCCTGCGGCACGTCGTCGGCGCCGACGCCGGGAACGCCCTCGGCCGGCCCCCTGACCAGCCCGGACATCGAACCGGCCACGCCCTCCGCCTCCGCCACGCCCTCCGGCGTCACCTCCGCCACGCCCTCCGGCGTCACCTCCGCCACGCCCTCCGGCGTCACCTCCGCCACGCCCTCCGCGACGACGTCGGCCGCTCCCTCCTTCCGCGGCGTCTACGCCTTCAGCGGCGGCAACACCTCGGACCTCGCCACCGACCCGGACGTGGCCGGACGGTCGCTCGTCTACTACTGGGCCCAACTGGAGCCGCGGCAGGGCCAGTACTGCTGGAACCTCATCGACCAGGACATGAAGCCCTGGGTGGCCGCGGGCAAGAAGGTCGTGCTGCGGGTGTCCGCGGCCGGCTGGGCGAAGTGGGACACCGCCGCCGACTCCGCGCACGGCACCCCGGCCTGGGTCTACGCCCAGGGCGTGAAGTCGGTGACCGAGCAGGACGGCGCGGTCATGCCGGAGTACTGGAACCAGACCTTCGAGAGCGACCTCGACACGTTTCTGGCCGCCTTCGCCGCCCGCTACGACGGCGACGCGGCCGTCTCCGCCGTGGACATCTCCCTCGGCGTCGGCGGGGAGAGCAAGGCCGACAGCGAGAAGAACCCGGACCTGCTCTCGCTGTGGCAGGCCGTCGGCTACACCGACGAGCTGTGGTGGGGGTACGCCCAGCACACCATCGGTACGTACACGAACGTCTTCCACCGCACCCCGCTGGCGCTGATGCCGGACAAGACGTTCATCGGGGGCAGCGACGGCTACGACGAGAACAAGATCGTGAACTATGCGGTGGCCAAGGGGATCTGGCTCCAGGACAACGGCGTCGTCCCCGGCCGTACCCTGTCCGCGCCGTGGGGACGGACGCCCGTCATCGCCGAGATGCGCGGCGCGACGGGTGACACCGGCGACAACCTGGCCGACGACCTGCGGGCCGCCGTGGCCGAACACCCCGTCCTCATCCTCGTGTTCACCAGTGACATCACCGACGCCAACCGCGCCGTCCTGCACCAGGTCGCCACGACCGCCGGCACCGGCGGCTGACCGCCCGTCATGGCCGGATCACGACGGCTACCGCACCGGCCGAGCACTAATATGACCGGGCGGTGGTACCCGTGGGGCTGAGGGGCGGCGCGATGGGCAGACGGGAAGCTGCGGTTCCGGACGGTCCGTTGAAGGACTTCGCCGAGGGGCTGCGTGAGCTGCGGGCGCAGGCACCCGGCTCGCCGACCTACCGGGAACTGGCGGCCCGCGCCCGCTACTCGTCCTCCGCCCTGTCGGACGCCGCGTCCGGACGCCGGCTGCCCTCGTGGGAGGTCACCGCCGCGTTCGTGACCGCCTGCGGCGGTGACGTGCGGCGCTGGCAGGACCGGTGGCGAGAACTGGACACCCGGCTGCGCAGCGGCCACGCCCCGGAGCTCCTGGCCGCCGCCGCTGCGACGGACGTTTTTACGACAGACGCCCCGGAACCCGGACCGGAGCTCGCGGCCCCCGTCCTCGCCTCCGCCTCCGCCCCCGCCCCGCCCGTCACCCCCCTCTCCCCCTCCGACCCCGCGAAGGCGGGCCCTTACCGCCTTCTCCGGCGTCTCGGGGCTGGTTCGATGGGCGTGGTGTACCTGGGGGTGTCCCGGGCCGGGCGGCCGGTCGCCGTGAAGGTGGTGCGGGCGGACCTGGCCGAGGACCCGCACTTCCGGGAGCGGTTCACCGCGGAGGTGGCGGCGGCCCGCCGGGTGTCGGGGCCCTACACCGCGGCCGTGCTGGAGGCCGACACGAAGGCCGAACGGCCCTGGCTGGCCACCGAGTACCTGCCCGGACCGACCGTGGCGGAGGCCGTGGGGTCCGCCGGCGCGCTGCCCGCCGCGGTCGTGCTGGGCCTGGCCGCCGGCATCGCCGAGGCCCTGGCCGCCATCCACGGCGCCGGTGTGCTGCACCGCGACCTGACGCCCGGCAACGTCGTCCTGGACGACGACGGCCCCAAGGTCGTCGACTTCGGGGTGGCCCGCGCCGCGGACGCCGCCCGGCTGACCCGGACCGGTGTCCGCGTGGGCACGGTGCCGTTCATGGCGCCCGAGCAGGCCGACGGGCGGGCGGTCACCGCGGCCTCCGACGTGTTCGCCCTGGGCTGTGTGCTCGCCTACGCGGCCACCGGCGTGCCGCCGTTCGGCGACGGCACCAGTGGTGAGGTGCTGTACCGCATCGCGCACGCCGATCCCGACCCGGCCGCCCTCGACTGCGGTGACGACCGGCTGCGGGAGCTGATCGGGCGTTGCCTGGACAAGGATCCCGGGCGCCGCCCGACGCCCGAGGAGATCGTCGCGCTGTGCGGCGCCGACCGCCCGGAGGAGCTGGCCTGGCTGCCCACGGCCGCCGCCGCCCGGCTGGCCGCCCGACGGAAGGAGGTCGACGACACCCTCGCCAGGGCCGCCACCCGCCGTACCGTGGTCCGCGTCCGGCTCACTGCCGTACCCCTCGTCCTCGCCACCGGCATCGCCGTCGCCGTGGCCCTGACCGTCGGCCGCTCCGGGACCTCCACGCTCACCACCACCCCACCGGAGACCGGCGGCCCCACGGCCTCGGCCTCGGCCGCCGCGAGCCCGCCCGGCACGCCGTCACCCGGCGCCCGGCACTCGGCCACTCCCGGCCGCTCGGCCTCCGGGGCCGACCTTTCGGGCCAGGGCGCCGCCGGTACGCGGACGACGTCGCCCTCCCCGAGCGCCCCGGGCGTCGCCACCAGCCAGACCCCGACGGTCACCTGGACCGGCTACGCGGGCACCCACTGTGCCTCCCCCGGTGCGGCGGAGACCAGCTTCTACGCCAAGGACGGCGAGTGGAAGCAGACCACGGGCGGCGCCTACCTTCACGGCTGCGACGCGGCCGAGTACATCAACCTCTACAACGACAACGACGACGGCTGGACCGCCAACGCCGACTGGGTCTTCACCCCCGGCACCGAGGTCGACGCGTGCAGCTTCCGCATCCACGTGGCGACGGGCACCTGGGCCACCACGGCCCACTACAAGGTCTACGACGTGGACAGCACCGTCGACGGCCAGGCCGACTACAAGTACGCCTTCACCTTCGACCAGCACACCTACGACGCGGGCGGCTGGTACACCACCCGCACCTATTCCTTCCACACCGGCACCATCGACCTGACCCTGACCAACACGGGCCCCGCGGGTGGCCGGGGAGTGGTCGCCGACATGGTGACGGCAACCTGCTCCTGACAAAAACCGAGGGCCCCTTCAAAGAAGGGGCCCAGCAACGCGCCCCCGAAGGGGCGCGGGACTCAATCCATGTGCGGCTCCGCCGCGTGGGCGCGACAAGCCACGAACCACCCGCAGTCGGCGTACGACCAGCCGTGGCAGCCCAACAGCCGAACCTAACGGAGCCGAGCCATCAGGGCGTGCTCCACGAGGGTGATCAGCGCCGACTTCGCGTCCGCGCGGTGGCGGGCGTCGGTCGTGATGATCGGCGTGTCCGGGCCGATCTGCAGGGCCTCGCGGACCTCTTCGGGGTTGTAGGGCTGGCTGCCGTCGAAGCCGTTGAGGGCGACGACGAACGGCAGGCCCGAGTTCTCGAAGTAGTCGACCGCGGGGAAGCAGTCGGCGAGGCGGCGGGTGTCGACAAGGACGATCGCGCCGATCGCGCCTCGTACCAGGTCGTCCCACATGAACCAGAAGCGGTCCTGACCGGGGGTGCCGAACAGGTACAGGATCAGGTCCTGGTCCAGGGTGATACGGCCGAAGTCCATGGCGACCGTGGTGGTCGTCTTGTCCCCGGTATGGGTGAGGTCGTCGATGCCGGCAGACGCGGACGTCATCACGGCCTCTGTGCGCAGCGGGTTGATCTCCGAGACGGCACCGACGAACGTGGTCTTGCCCACGCCGAAGCCGCCCGCCACCACGATCTTCGCGGAGGTGGTGGAGCGGGAAGGACCGCCGCTAGAGCTTGCGAAGTCCACTGAGCACCCTTTCGAGCAGTGTCACGTCTGGCTGGCCACCGGCGTTCTCGTCGCCGCCGGGCTGATGGATGGCGACCAGGCCCGCCTCCGCCAAGTCGGCGACGAGGATCCTGGCCACGCCGAGAGGGATCGACAGCAGGGCCGAGACTTCGGCCACCGACTTGATCTCCCGGCAGAGGTTGCAGATCCGCTGATGCTCGGGCAGCTGGCCCTGCATCTGGTGCGGCTGCGCGGTGGTGTGCACCAGTGCCTCGATGGCGAGCTGGTACCGCGGGCGGGTCCGGCCACCGGTCATGGCGTACGGACGCACCAGGGGGTTGTTGGACCCCGAGGCCGGCGCCGGCTCGGGGCGGCGCTGCGGCTGTACCGGCTGGATGCGCGGCGCCGGCGGCTGGTCGTACGGCGAGGGACCGGGGCCCTGCGGTGCGTACGGCTGCCGGTGGCTCGGCGAGGAGGGGAAGTTGTACCGGTTCCCGGAACCGTCGCCCTGGCCCTGCGCAGGCCCGTACGACCAGTTGCCGTTATTAGAACCGCCTGGGGGTGTTGCCACTTTCTCTCCTCCTCCGACCGTGCACCGGGCACCCATCCTTGTGGAGCCGCGTCCCGAAACCTTACGGCCCCGGGACACCAAAACGCACCGCCTGACTGTTAGTTGAGAAGGCTTCCTTGGAGTTCCTGGCGCAGATCCGGGGTAAGTACCGTGCCTGCGCGGTCCACCAAAAGGGCCATCTCGTACCCAATCAGACCGATGTCGGCCTCCGGGTGGGCCAGGACCGCCAGCGATGATCCATCGGAAACGGACATGATGAACAGGAATCCCCGCTCCATCTCCACAACCGTCTGATTCACGCTGCCACCCTCGAAGATCCGGGAGGCGCCTGCCGTCAGGGACGTCAGACCGGAAGCAACGGCCGCGAGCTGGTCGGCGCGGTCGCGGGGGAAGCCTTCGGACATCGCCAGAAGGAGTCCGTCGGCGGAGACCACCACCGTGTGGGACACCCCCGGGGTGTTGTCCACGAAGTTGGTGATCAACCAGTTCAGGTTCTGTGCCGCCTGGCTCATCGGGCTCACACTAACGCTCCTGGTTGTAGGTGCTGTCAGGACCGAAGCCCTGGCCGTTCGTTTCACTGCCTGCGTTGCGCCCGCGCTCGACGCCGCGACGCAGGTTGCTCAGCCTGCCCCGGATGTCCTCCGGGGCGCGGGAGACCTGTGGGCCTCCCTGAGGGGTGCTCTCGGCGGCTCCCTCGACCAGGTTGGCCTTGGGTACCCGCCTCGGCAGGCCGGAGGAGGTGACCCCGCCCGCCTTGGGCTTGCGCAGCGCCGAGGCCTGCTGCCAGCGCTCGTCGTTCTGCGAACGCCAGGAGCTGTCGCCGACCGGCTCCGGAGCGGAGGACGCCGGTGCCGGAGCCGGAGCCGCCGGTGCCGAGGTCTGCTGCCCGGGACCCGCGCCGTTCGCGCCGCCGGTGGAGCCCCGGCGGGGCAGCCCGGCGTCGGTCAGCTGGTGGCCCGCGGAGGGGGCCGCTCCCGGACGGTCGAAGCCTACGCGGTTCCGCTCGGCCACGTCACCGGCCTGCGCCGACTCCGCTTCCGGAGCGTACTGGGCCGGGTAGCCGTTCGTGTAACCGTCCTGCTGCGGCCAGTCGTCCTGGTAGGGCTGCTCGCCGAAGGCCGCGAACGCCTCGGCGGCCGTGGCCTGCGCGGCCGCGGGCTCCTCCTGGACCTGCTCCGGATAAACGGGCTCCGGGTAGCCGCCGTTGACGGAGAACGCGTCGGGCGAGAACGTGTCGTTCTGCGGCAGGCCGCCGTTCGGCGCGTAGTACTGCTCGTCGTACGTGCTCTGCGGCTGCTCCTGGTACGCCGGCTGCCCGTCGTAGCCCGTGGGCTGCTCCTGGAAACCCGTACCGTTCGTGCCGTAGCCCTGCCGGCCGCTGTCGAACTCGTCGACGTACGCCGGGATCTCCGCGGTCTCCTGCGGGGCCTGCGGGAGCTCTGTGCCCTGCAGGGGCTGCGCCTGGGCCTCCAGGGCCGCACGGCGCTCCTCGCGCATCAGGGAGCGGCCCACGGGGTCGAGGTCACGGATGTCGTCGGGAACCTCGATGTAGCGGCTGTCGTCGAAGCCGAGCTCGGCCGCCGTACGCATCGGCTGGAGCTGCGGCTGACTGAAGCTCTCGGCCTGGAACTGCTGCTCCGGGATGATCTGCGAGACCGTGAACTCGTCGCGGTCCAGCTGCTGTTCGCCACCACCACCGTGGGTGATCGCGTCCGGCAGCATGACCAGCGAGGTGGTGCCGGCCTGCTCGCCGGAGGGGCGCAGCTGGACGCGGATGCCGTGCCGGTCGGACAGCCGGCCGACCACGAACAGGCCCATGCGCTGGGAGATCGCGGCGTCCACGGTCGGCGGGTTGGCCAGCTTGTGGTTGATGTCCGCGAAGTCCTCGGCGGTGAGGCCGATGCCCTTGTCGTGGATCTCGATCATGACGCGGCCGTCGGGGAGACGGGTCGCGGTGACGCGGACCTTGGTCTGCGGCGAGGAGAACGTGGTGGCGTTCTCCAGGAGCTCGGCGAGCAGGTGCACGAGGTCGGTGACCGCGCGGCCGTGGATCTCGGCCTCCGGGACGCCGGAGAGCTCGACGCGCTCGTACTGCTCCACCTCGGAGGAGGCGGCGCGCAGCACGTCGACCAGCGGGACCGGCTGGTCCCAGCGGCGGCCGGGCTCCTCGCCGGCGAGGACCAGGAGGTTCTCGCCGTTGCGGCGCATACGGGTCGCGAGGTGGTCCAGCTTGAAGAGGTTCTCCAGCTGGTCCGGGTCGGCCTCGTTGTTCTCCAGGTCGGTGATCAGGGTCAGCTGGCCCTCGATCAGCGACTGGTTGCGGCGCGACAGGTTGGTGAAGATCGCGTTGATGTTGCCCCGCAGCAGGGCCTGCTCGGCGGCGAGCCGGACGGCCTCGCGGTGGACCTGGTCGAACGCGCGGGCGACTTCGCCGATCTCGTCGGTCGAGGTGATCGGGATCGGCGCCACCCGGGTGTCGACCCGGCCGGGGTCGGTGCGGGAGAGCTGGTCGACCAGCATCGGCAGGCGCTGCTCGGCGATGCCGAAGGCGGCGTTGCGCAGCTGGCGCATCGAGCGGGACATCTGGCGGGCCACCATGCCGGCCAGGATGAACGCGGCGAGCAGCGCGACCATGACCGCGGCGGCGGTGATGAACGCGTCCGTCTTGGCGCTGTCGGCGATGTCGGAGGCCTCGCTCACCGCCTTGTCGGCCATGTCCGACTCGATCGTGCGGTAGGCCTGGTACTTGAGGGTGTTGACCGTCCACCAGTTCTCGGCGGTGATGCCCTCGGTGGCCAGCGCCTGGCGGGTGCTCGCGTCGGTGTTCGGCAGCGTCGCCAGCGCCGAGACCATCGCGTTGTCCTTGGACGGCGGGGCCACGTAGTTCGGGTCCTTGGCCTTGGCCTGCTGGACCAGCGTCGCGCCGTCGGTCCTGATCTTCTTCTCGAGGTCGGTCAGCTTCTGCGCGTCGGCCTCGGTACCACCGCCGACGTACTCCTCGACGGCGATGCCTTCGAGGTAGGCGTACGAGGAGAGGGCGACCCGCTGGGTGGCCAGGTTGCCGGCGTCCGGGCCGGGCTTGACCAGCAGGTGCATGCCGATCGACCGCTCCAGCGACAGGGCGGCCTTGGTGAGCGAGATCGCGTAGACGGTACGGCCGTAGGAGGTGATGTTTCCGGTGCCCAGACCGAGCTCGTTGGCGAACTCCATCAGCGGGTGGGCGACCTGGGTGTAACCCTCTTCCGTCTTCACACCGCCGAGCTTGCTGGTGTAGGCGGCGGCGCGCAGGTTCGTGAGGGTGGGCTCCGCCTCGCGGAACAGCTTCAGGCGGCGCTCCAGGCCCGGCTTCTGCGGCATGTTCTGCGCGGCGGCGTCGAAGGCGTCGGCGGCCTTGTCGGTCGCGGCACGCGCCTGGGTGACCGTCGCCTTGTTCTTGTCCAGGAGCAGTGGTGCCGCGCTGACGTCACGCTCGTTGTAGAGGGCGTCGCCGTAGGTGAGGGCGGCGCGGACCAGGCGCGCGGTGTTCTCCGCGTCCCGGGCCTCCTGCCAGGTGTCGATGGAGCTCTTCACCTGGAAGCCGCCCATGACCAGGCCGACGACCACGGGTATGAGCAGGATCGCGTTCAGCCTGGTCGGCACACGCCAGTTCCGCGGGGAGAAACGGCCGCCGCTCTTCGCGGGCGCGGCCGGTGGTTCCGCGGCTGGCACAGGGGTGGGCGCCGCAGCGCGCGGCGGCGGGGTGAAGTTGCCCCGTGCCGACGGCTCGGGACCGTTCTTGCTTCGCCTCACTCGACCAACAACCTCTCGGCGGCGGGCACCTATCGTCGTGCCGCAGTCTCTCAGAGCCCGGTGTGTCTCAGACCACTACTCAGTACGTCGTTGACTATTGGGCAGTTCAGGCATTCCAGCACGTGGTCCGGTGCACTTCCAAACAGTCCATTGGGGCAGAGAGCGATGATGTAAGCCCCAGATAAAACGGTCATAAAGAGCGAGCCCCGCCAAAAGGCGGGGCTATTGTGAGCGCAGCGGCACCGCGCGACCGCGACGCGTGGCGATACCACTGGATTCCTCTGCCGAAACGTTATGAACACCGGAGCCGACCGTGTCAAAGGCCACAGTCGGCTCCGGTTTCCATACGACAACTGCCGTACCCGACGACGGACTTGGGTACGGCTTCGTAGCTACCGCAGGCGCGCCATGAGGGCGTGCTCCACCAGCGTGATCAGCGCGCTCTTCGCATCGGCGCGGTGCCGGGCGTCGGTCGTGATGATCGGCGCGTCCGGTCCGATCTGCAGCGCCTCGCGCACCTCTTCGGGTGTGTAGGGCTGGTGCCCGTCGAAGCCGTTGAGAGCTATGACGAACGGCAGACCGCTGTTCTCGAAGTAGTCCACCGCCGGGAAACAGTCGGCCAGGCGCCGGGTGTCCACGAGCACCACCGCGCCGATGGCACCCCTGACCAGGTCGTCCCACATGAACCAGAAACGGTCCTGACCGGGTGTGCCGAACAGGTACAGGATCAGGTCCTGGTCGAGCGTGATACGGCCGAAGTCCATGGCCACCGTGGTGGTGGTCTTGTCCCCGGTGTGGGTCAGGTCGTCGATGCCCGCCGAGGCGGACGTCATCACGGCCTCCGTGCGCAGCGGGTTGATCTCGGAGACCGCTCCCACGAACGTGGTCTTGCCGACGCCGAAGCCGCCCGCCACCACGATCTTCGCGGAGGTCGTGGCCCGGCCTCCGTCAGAGCTTGCGAAGTCCACTGAGCACCCTTTCGAGCAGCGTCACGTCAGGTGCGCCACCGTTGTTCTCGTCGCCGCCCGGCTGGTGGATGGCGACCAGGCCGGCCTCGGCGAGGTCGGCCACCAGGATCCGGGCCACACCGAGCGGCATGGCGAGCAGCGCCGAGACCTCGGCCACCGACTTCACCTCGCGGCACAGGTGGCAGATGCGCTGGTGCTCCGGGAGCAGCCCCATGAGCGCTGCCGGGTCGGCCGTCGTGCTGATCAGCGCCTCGATGGCGAGCTGATAGCGCGGCCGGGTCCGGCCGCCGGTCATCGCGTAAGGACGTACCAGCGGCTGGTCGCCCTCGTCCCCGTACGGCTCCGCGTACGGATCATGAGAGGCGGTGGGCGGGGTCATCGTTCCTCCGGGCGGGACAGCAAGTCGGTCAGTCGTGCCGTCGGACGTGGCCGGTGGGGGGATTGTGGCGGCCGGACGGTGATTTGGTGAGGTGGGTTGGATCCAGGCGGTCAGTGGAGCAGACTGCCTTGCAGTTCGGCGCGCAGGTCGGGCGTGAGCACCGCGCCCGCGCGGTCGACCAGCAGTGCCATCTCGTAGCCGACGAGGCCGATGTCGCACTCAGGGTGGGCCAGAACGGCGAGGGACGAACCGTCGGAGACGGACATCAGGAAGAGAAAGCCGCGTTCCATCTCGACGACCGTCTGCGCCACGTTGCCGCCCTCGAAGATCCGGGAGGCCCCGGCCGTCAGCGAGGTGAGCCCGGACGCGACGGCCGCCAGCTGGTCGGCACGGTCACGCGGGAAGCCTTCGGACATCGCCAGAAGGAGACCGTCGGCGGACACGACGACGGTGTGGGACACACCTGGGGTGTTGTCCACGAAGTTGGTGATCAACCAGTTGAGGTTCTGTGCCGCCTGGCTCATCGGACTCAACTAACGCTCCTGCTGGTGAGTGGGGCTCGGGAAGCTGCCGGTCTGCGGGCCAGGACTGGCCTGCCGACCCTGCGCGATACCCCGACGGAGATTGGTCAGCCGGCCGCGTACGTCATCAGGCGCACGCGAGACCTGCGGACCGGTGTGGTGCTGTTGCTGCTGGGCCGTGCCCGGAACGAGGTTCGCCCGGGGTACCCGGCGCGGCAGACCGGAGGTGGTGACACCGCCCGCCGCCGGCTGCCGTACACGCTCCGCCTGCCGGACGAGGTCGTCGTTCGGAGAGGTGCGCCAGGCTGCCTGGGCGGGACGCTGGGGGGCCGCGGCGGCCGGGGCCGGCGGCTGGGAGGGCACCGGCGGGATCGGCGGAACCGACGCCGCCGAACCGTTGCCGTTGCTCTGCGGGCGCTGCTGTTCCTGCTGCTGACCGCCGTGGAACCAGTTGGTCTCCAGCGTGTCGTACAGCGGGGTACGACCGTCACCGGGACCGGTGGCCGGCGGCAGCGCCTCCGGCTCCTGGCGGACCGGCGGCGCGGACGGGACCGGCGGACGCTGCGGCGCACCGAAGTCCATGCCGCGGCCGTTGGTCCCCGGACGCTCGAACTGGCCCGTGCCGTACTGGCCGTTGCCGTTCTGGCCGTTGCCCGGGTAGCCGTTCTGGCGGCCGGGCAGGGAGTGCTGCCCGGTGGAGCCGCCGTCGTAGGACGGTGCGGCGAACTGGCCGGTGGAGCCGTTGTCGTAGGCCTGCGGGGCCGCGAACTGCCCGGTGCTCTGGGAGCCGTTCTGCGGCGCGGTCGGCCCGCCGAAGACATCGGAGCGCACGAACTGGCCGTTGTCCTGCTGGCCGTTCACGTTCGGGCGGGGGAACGACCCGGTGTCCTGCGGGCCGGTCGTACCCGGCCGCGGGAACGAGCCGGTGTCGTGCTGGCCGTTGGCGTTCGGGCGGGGGAACGAGCCGGTGTCCTGCGGGCCGGTGGTACCCGGCCGCGGGAACGAGCCCGTGCTCTGCACGCCGTTCGGCGCGTTGAAGTCCGGGCGCGGGAACTCGCCGGTCGACGGAGCCTGGGGGATCGCCGGCATCTGCGAGGTGGCGCCGAGGCCCTGCCGGTCGTCGATGCGGGGCATCGGCGCCGTGTGGGTCGGGTCCTGCTCGTCATGGCCGCGCGGGGTGTCCAGCGAGGCACGGGAGAGCGGCGGCTGGGCGTTGTCGTCGCTCCAGCTGGGCCGGCCCGCCGGCGGGTTGCCGCCGGGCAGCTCGGCCCGCGGGCCACCGCGCGGCGGCAGCTGGGGCTGACGGCCCTGGTCGGAGGGGTTCGCGGAGCGCTGCGGCGGGACCGGGCCGCGGTTGCCGAAGGCGTCCTGGCCGCCGAAGGAGTCCTGCGGGTTGCCGAACGCGTCCTGGTTGCCGAAGGCACCGGCACCCGGGTTCGGCCGGCCCTGCTGGCCGCGCGTGCCGCCCGGCGCACCGGGACGGCCGCCGTTCTGGCCCGCGCCGGGCAGCGCGGCCCGGGGACCCTGGCCGCCGCTGACCTGGCCGCGCGGACCCGCACCGGCGCCGAGCAGCCCGCCGCCGGAGGGAGCGCCGGAACCGAGGGCACCACCGCGTCCGCCGGCCGCGCCGGCACCGCCGCCGAGCGCCGGGGCGGGGGCACCCGCGCCGAGCGAACCGGCACCGCCGCCCTGGCCGTTGCCCCGCCGGGCCGCGGCCTGCGCGGCGGCCGGACCGCCGGACTGCGCCGGGGCGCCGGGCTTGCCGGGAGCGGGCTTCTTGCCGCCCTGGGCGACGTCGACCGGCAGCATGACCAGCGCGGTCGTACCACCGGAGTCGGACGGGCGCAGCTGGATGCGGATGCCGTGGCGCTGCGACAGCCGGCCGACCACGAAGAGGCCCATGCGGCGGGAGACGGAGACGTCCACGGTGGGCGGCGAGGCGAGCCGCTCGTTGATCGCCGCGAGGTCCTCGGGGGAGAGGCCGATACCGGTGTCGTGGATCTCGATCAGCACGCGCCCGTCGGGCAGCGCGTGACCGGTCACCTTGACCTTGGTCTGCGGCGAGGAGAACGAGGTGGCGTTCTCAAGGAGCTCGGCGAGCAGGTGCACGAGGTCGTTGACCACGCGGCCGGCCACTTCGGTGGTCGGCACGGCGGCCAGTTCGATGCGCTCGTACTGCTCCACCTCGGACGCGGCGGCGCGGAGCACGTCGACCAGCGGGACCGGGCGGGTCCAGCGGCGGCCGGGCTCTTCACCGGCGAGGACCAGAAGGTTCTCACCGTTCCGGCGCATACGGGTCGCGAGGTGGTCGAGCTTGAAGAGGGAGGACAGCTGGTCCGGGTCGGCCTCGCGGGACTCCAGCTCGGAGATGAGCGAGAGCTGACGCTGGATGAGGCCCTGGGAACGGCGCGAGAGGTTGGTGAACATCGCGTTGACGTTGCCCCGCAGCAGGGCCTGCTCGGCGGCGAGGCGGACCGCCTCGCGGTGCACGTCGTCGAAGGCCGCGGCCACCTGGCCGATCTCGTCCCGGGAGTGCACACCGACCGACTCCACGGACGTGTCGACGTCCTGCGGGTCGGACTCGGACAGCTGCTTGACCAGCTCGGGCAGCCGGTCCTGGGCGACCTTGGTGGCGGTCTCCTGGAGGCGGCGCAGCGAGCGGATCATGGAGCGGGCCACGATGAAGGCGCCGACCAGCGACACACCGAGGACCAGCAGGATCAGCGCACCGGAGATGATCGCGGACTGCTCGGAGGAGGCACGCAGCTCGCGGGCCTTCTGCTCCATGTCCTCGAGCAGCGTGTGCTCGATCTTCTGCATCTGCTCGATCTTGGTCGAGCTGTCGTCGACCCAGTCGAGGTACGAGCGCTTGCTGAGCTCGTTCAGACCGTTCTGGGCGCCGAGGGCACGCTTGGCGTAGGTGTCCGCGGCCTCGATCGTCGGGTTGTTCCCGTCGATCGGGCTGAGCAGGTCGGCCGCGTTGCCGGCGTAGATCTTCCGGAAGATCGTCAGCTCGGAGGTCTCGCTCTCCTGGGCGGACTCACCGTACAGGCGGTCGTTCTCGGAGAGGTCGCCGGCGCTCGTGCCGTTGGCGGGCAGGGCCGCGGCGATGACGGCGCGCTGCACGGACGCGTACTCCTTGGCGGTGGAGAACGCCGCCAGGGCGCGGGTGCGCTGGATCATCTCCGGGTTGCTGGAGGCCTGCGCCATGTCCTGGGAGAGGTCGATCAGCTGGGTGATCAGCCGGTGGTAGGCCTCGACCGTCTGGGTCGAGTTCTCCTTCTGCTGATAGGCGTCCTTGCGGATCTTCGCCAGGTCGTCCAGCTGGCCGGCCAGACCGACGAGGCTGTCGCGGACGCCCTGGAGCTGACCGTTCTTGCTCGCGGTGTCGATTTCCTCGGAGGCGTTGAGGAAGTTGTCGCGGGCGCGGTCGGTGTCGGCCTCGAGGCCGGTGACCGCGGGGCTCGTGGCCGACCCGCCGTGCGCCAGCGGACCGGCCGTCTTGTCGCGCTCGGCCTGGAGCGCGGTGGCCAGCTCGGTCGCCTGCGTGGTCATGTCCGTCAGCAGCTGCATGTTGTCGAGCTGCTGGATGGAGTCGAGCGACTGGTTGATGCGCACCGCGCCCAGCGTCGTCGCCGCCACCACGGGGAGCGCGAGCAGCGACACCAGGCGCGTCGAAATGCGCCAGTTGCGCAGGGCTATGCGCGAGCCCGGGTTGGACGTACCCCTCGCGGGCTTGATCGTCGGAGTCGGTGTGGTGGCCGGCTGGGGGCCCGAAGACGCCGACACGGCGGGGCGCCCGGAGCGCTCACCGCCGTCACCACCACCGCCGACCGGGGTCGGGCCCGGGTTCTGGGCGTGCTGGGGCGAGGAACCGCGGTCGGTCCCGCCGTGCGCCTCCGGCTCCGCCGGAGCGCTGCCATCCCTCTTGAAACGTCCCTGCACTAGCGTCGCAACCTCTGGACCAGGCGCCCTTCCGGGAAGGGAAGGACACGGTGTCGGCGTTGTACGGGGAGCGCCCTGAATGCGCCCCCTGTTGGTCGTGAGTGTGACCGGCGCTGGCTCCCCCTGTCTCGCCGCCACTCGGCGCTGCGTTGCGCCCCCTGCGCGCCGGCTCGATCCTGCGGCGGTTCCGTGGAATTCCAGCACAGTGCCGGATCTCCAACAAGGGCCGTGGACCGAGCTGTGACCTCCGTGACAGCGTGTGAGTGACACGTTACGAGATGTGGAAGCCGATCGCGTACATAAAGGGCGTATCCCTGTCAGTCGCCGGTGTGCGGGCCGTGTCCCAGTCGCCATGATCAGGAGCGGAATGACAGGTTCAGTTCGTCAATGTCCGTTTCGTTGCGGTGACTTACCGGCCGGATATGACCGCTTTGCCCATGGTGCCGTGAGCAAACTCACATGTGGATCCAGGCCTCTTGGCGGCTTCGGCCGGGAATTCGATGTTTAGCCTGGCGCTTTACAAGAGGGAAGTCTCTGCCAACCCACACACGACGGGGTCCACTGCAACCGTGAAGACGACGATGATGTTCCGTAACATAGCCAACCCCCGGCGCACCACCCTCGCCCACCTCAAGGACGCCGAGGAACTGCAGACCCCCGAGCTGCCCGAGCACTCCCTCGACCTCCCCGCCCAGACCGCCAACCCGCGGCGCACCATCCTCATGGAGATCCCGGCCGGGACCTCGGTCGCGGAGTAGTACGGGACCCGGCCGCCGTTCACTCACCCACCCGGTCACCGGGTTATTCCACGGCGGCCACCCCTTACCGCGTTAGCCTGGAGCGTCAGACTCCAGCCGGCTCAGTGAGGGGCGCAAGGATCCCGTGCGCATCGCCAGGTTCTCCATCGACGGGAACGTCGCCTTCGGCGCCGTCGAGGGTGACAAGCAGGACGAACTCGTCCTCGACATCATCAAGGGCATTCCGTTCGCGGACTTCGAGCTCTCCGGTACGAAGGTCCCGCTGAGCAAGGTCCGCCTGCTCCCGCCGGTGCTCCCCAACAAGGTCGTCGCGTACGGCCGCAACTACGCGGAGCACGCGAAGGAGCTGGGCAACGAGGTCCCGGACGCCCCCTTCGCCTTCTTCAAGCCGTCGACCTCGGTGATCGGCCCCGGCGACGACATCCAGTACCCCTCCTTCTCCCAGGACCTCCACCACGAGGCCGAACTGGCCGTGGTGATCGGCCGCATGTGCCGCGAGGTCCCGCGCGAGCGCGTGGCGGACGTGATCCTCGGCTACACCTGTGCCAACGACGTCACCGCCCGCGACGTCCAGAAGCGCGAGAAGCAGTGGGCCCGGGCCAAGGGCTTCGACACCTCCTGCCCGCTCGGCCCCTGGGTGGAGACGGACCTGGATCTCGCCACCGCGTCCGACCTGACGATCCAGCTCACGGTCAACGGCGAACAGCGCCAGCTCGGCCGTACGAGCGAGATGATCCACTCCATCGCTGACCTGATCGTCAACATCACCGAGGCCATGACGCTGCTGCCCGGCGACGTCATCCTCACCGGCACCCCGGCAGGGGTCGGCCCCCTCAGCGTCGGCGACGAGGTCGCCGTCACCATCGAAGGCATCGGCACTCTCACCAACAAGGTTGTCAAGCGTGGCTAGCGCACCCGGCACTCCCGTTCGCGTACGTTTCTGTCCGTCCCCCACCGGTAACCCCCACGTGGGCCTGGTCCGCACCGCCTTGTTCAACTGGGCGTTCGCCCGGCACCACCAGGGCACCCTGGTCTTCCGCATCGAGGACACCGACGCGGCCCGCGACTCCGAGGAGTCGTACAACCAGCTGCTCGACGCGATGCGCTGGCTGGGCTTCGACTGGGACGAGGGCCCCGAGGTCGGCGGCCCGCACGCGCCGTACCGCCAGTCGCAGCGGATGGACATCTACGCCGACGTCGCCGAGAAGCTGCTCGACGCCGGTCACGCCTACCACTGCTACTGCTCCCAGGAGGAGCTGGACAGCCGCCGCGAGGCCGCCCGCGCCGCCGGCAGGCCGTCCGGCTACGACGGCCACTGCCGCGACCTCACCGAGGAGCAGGTGGCGGAGTACAGGGCGCAGGGCCGCACCCCGATCGTCCGCTTCCGGATGCCCGACGAGACGATCACCTTCACCGACCTGGTCCGCGGCGAGCTGACCTTCACCCCGGAGAACGTCCCGGACTACGGCATCGTCCGTGCGAACGGCGCCCCGCTGTACACGCTGGTCAACCCGGTCGACGACGCCCTGATGGAGATCACCCACGTCCTGCGCGGCGAGGACCTGCTCTCCTCCACCCCGCGCCAGGTCGCCCTCTACAAGGCGCTGATCGACCTCGGCATCGCCAAGCAGGTCCCGGCCTTCGGCCACCTCCCCTATGTCATGGGCGAGGGCAACAAGAAGCTGTCGAAGCGCGACCCGCAGGCGTCCCTCAACCTCTATCGCGAGCAGGGCTTCCTGCCCGAGGGTCTGCTCAACTACCTCTCGCTGCTGGGCTGGTCGCTCTCCGCCGACCAGGACATCTTCTCGATCGGCGAGATGGTCGCGGCCTTCGACATCGGCGACGTGAACCCCAACCCGGCCCGCTTCGACCTGAAGAAGTGCGAGGCGATCAACGCCGACCACATCCGCATGCTGGATGTGAAGGACTTCACGGAGCGCTGCGCGCCCTGGCTGAAGGCCCCCTTCGCCCCCTGGGCCCCGGAGGACTTCGACGAGGCGAAGTGGGAGGCGATCGCCCCGCACGCCCAGACCCGTCTGAAGGTGCTCTCGGAGATCACCGAGAACGTCGACTTCCTGTTCCTGGCGGAGCCGGTCGAGGACGAGGCGTCCTGGACCAAGGCGATGAAGGAGGGCAGCGACGCCCTCCTGACCACGGCCCGCGAGAAGCTGGAGTCGGCCGACTGGACCTCCCCGGAGTCCCTGAAGGAGGCCGTCCTGGCCGCCGGCGAGGCCCACGGCCTCAAGCTCGGCAAGGCCCAGGCCCCGGTCCGGGTGGCCGTCACCGGCCGCACGGTCGGCCTGCCGCTCTTCGAGTCCCTGGAGATCCTGGGCAAGGAGAAGACGCTGGCGCGGATCGACACGGCACTGGCGAAGCTGACCGCGTAACACGCGGACGTAGGTGAGGGGCGGCGCCGGGGGACTCCGGGCGCCGCCCCTCACCCGTCCCCGATCCGCCCTCACCCGTCCCCGATCCGCCCCCACCCGTCCCCGATCCGTCTCCGGGAGTTAACCCCTACGGCCGACTCCCGCTTCCTGGGCGGACGTTGGATGTTTCCTGTGTGCATGGTGTGCATGCGCATCCGGTACAGGGGGTGGGGGACGTGACCCGTTCACGGCACGAAGTGATCCGTTCGCGCAGACTGGCCACGGCCGTCGTCGCCGGAGCAGCGGCTCTGACCTGCGTCGCAGCGTCCTCACCCGCGCAGGCCGGGCCCGCGGCCCCCCTGCCGGTCGGGTTCGTCACACTCAGGTCGTGGGAGCCGACCCATGTGTACTACATGTGGGCGGGAGCGTCCGGGTTCCAGTGGGAACCCCGGACCTCCATCGGCCCCGGCACCTGGGTCGGCTACCCGGACTTCGTCCCGCCCGCGCACGCCGGTCCGGACGACCTGGCCACCGGCACCGACGTGGTCAGCACCTGGGACGAGGGTGCCAAGGTGACACAGCAGCACCGTTCCACCGGCGTGACGGCCACCGTCACCATCCCCGGGGGCCAGACCTACAAGGCCTCGTCCGGCTGGAGCGTGCTCACCCAGGACACCTCCGGCACCCCGCACGTCCTGCGCGCCGCGGCCGACGGCTCCACCACCGACCTCCCCGTGGCCGGACTCCCCGCGGGTGCCCGGCCCACCGGTTACGTCCCCGGCGGCTCGGTCCGCCGCGCCGCGATCGTCTACACCCTGGACGGCACCACCTCCGTGGGTCTCGTGGACCTGAGCGACGGCACTTTCCGCAGCTACGTCACGGGAGTGGCCGCCGATCCGCCGGTCCGCTTCAACGACCGCTGGCTGGTCGCCGACTGGAGGTACATCCGCGTCGACGCGGCCCCGGGCACCCAGCCCACCGGTATGACGCCCTGGGGCGCCGAGTTGGTGGCCGTCGTCGGTGACCAGCTCCTCACCGGCAACCCGGCCTTCGTCCTGGGCGGCGCCAAGCCCGCGCTGACGGCCCGCTCGCTGACCACCGGCGAGACCAGCACCGTCCTCGCGAACTCCTCCGGGGGGATGACCCCGACCCCGGACGGCGGCGCGCTCGCCACCGCCGGCACCTCCAGCTTCGACTGGAACGTCCACCGCATCACCCCCACCGCGGACGGCGGCACCGCCACCCGGAAGGTGGCCCAGATCCCGGCCGACCCGATACGGGCCGAGGGGCTGGCCATGGCCGGCGGCGAGCTGTTCCTGGACGGCAGGCAGGGCAACGGCCACCTGATCTCCAGCTTCGCGCTCGACGCCGCCGGCGTGCCGGTCGGGCCCCAGACCCGGCGCAGCCCCGTCCTGGCCGACCCCACCTGCCTTCCGGGCGACGCCGCCTGCCCCCAGCTGGAGGCACTCGGCGACGGACACGTCGTCCACCTCTTCACCGACTCCTCCGGCCGGGAGTACGTGATCGAGACCGGCCTCGACACCGCCTCCCTGCAGAACGTGCAGACCGGCGACTCCGGCGGCCGCATCGCCGGTGCCACCGGCCGCTACGTGCTCTACAACGGCGGTACGCCCGGCGTCCAGAAGATCGTCGACTTCCCGCGCGGCGCCACGTCCGGCAGGGTCGCGCTCAGCCGTAGCCGCACCACGGCGGCCCTGTGGGGCACGGTCCTGTGGACGCCCGGCAGCACCAAGGGGTCGATCACCGGCCACGACCTGAAGACCGGCAGGACCACGACCACGGTCACCACCGGCGCCCGCTGCACCCCCACCGACATCCAGGCCGTCAACAGCCGCCTCTACTGGAGCTGCGGCGCCTCCGGCCCGGCCGGGGTCTACGACCGGGCGGCCGGGCGGAACATCCCGGTGCCCGCCGGTCCCTCCCCGGCCCGCCTCGGCGACGGCTTCCTGGTGCGGGAGAACCGGACCACCCACGAACTGCTGCTCACCGACGTCCACACCGGCACCGCGAAGACCCGGGTCGTGGCCGTGCTGCCCACGACCGACCAGAACACGGGCACCAGCAACGGCCGTTGGGCCGTGGACCGGTTCGGCGGCCAGATCGCCTACCTCGACTATTACAAAAAGGTGTGGATCGTCCCCAGCGGCGTCCCCGCCTCGCCGCTCGCCCAGATGGACGCGCAGGTCTACTCGCCGTCCGTCATCACCAGGTCGACACCGTGGTCGCCGGTGTGGCAGCTGAACAAACCGTCCACCTGGACCCTGACGCTCGCCACGCCGTCGGGCACGGTCCGGCGCACCCTGACCGGCACCTCCACGGGCGCGGCCGTCCGCCCGGCCTGGGACGGCACGACCGTCAGCGGCGGCGCCGCCGCGACCGGCACGTACACCTGGAAGCTCACCGCCCGTCCCCGCGACGGCCAGGGCCGGACCCTGACCCTGACCGGCACGATGACGCTGGGCTGACGGCGCCCGCGGGGTACGGTCGGTGTCATGACGATCAGGGCCGTGGTCTGGGACGTGGACGACACTCTCTTCGACTACACGAGCGCCGACCGCGAGGGCATGCGGGCGCATCTGACGACGGAGGGGCTGCTCGCGGGGTGGGAGAGCCCGGAGGCGGCGCTGGTGCGGTGGCGGGAGATCACCGACCGGCAGTGGGCGCGGTTCTCGGCGGGCGAGGTCTCCTTCGAGGACCAGCGCCGCGACCGGGTGCGGGTGTTCCTGGAGACGGAGCTGACCGACGCCCAGGCCGACGACTGGTTTCGCCGTTACCGGACGCACTACGAGGCCGTCTGGACCCTCTTCCCGGACGTCCTGCCCGCCCTGGACGCCCTCGCGGCCGGCTACCGGCACGCCGTGCTGTCCAACTCCAGCCTGCACGTCCAGGACCACAAGCTGCGCACGCTCGGGGTGCACGACCGCTTCGAGGCCGTCCTGTGCGCCGCCGAACTGGGCGTCTCCAAGCCCGCGGCCGGCGCCTTCCTGGCAGCCTGCGAGGCGCTGGAACTCGCCCCGCACCAGGTCGCGTACGTCGGCGACCACCCGGAGATCGACGGGCGCGGCGCCGCCGACGCCGGGCTGCTGTCGGTGTGGATCGACCGCCACGGACCGGCCGCCGCACCGTTCATCGCACCGGCCACCAGGGCCGACGCCCCCGCCGGTGCGCACCGGATCGCCTCCCTCGCCGAACTGCCCGCGATCCTCCGCGCCGATACCCGTTTTGGAGCCCCGTCCACCTTCAGGTAATGTTCTTCCTGCGCCGCCGGGGAGCGGGCCGAAAGGCCGGAACCGGAGGCGCGAAACTAGAACAAGATCCCCTCAGGGGTTTGCGTTCCAGTGGCCTATGGTGTAATTGGCAGCACGACTGATTCTGGTTCAGTTAGTCTTGGTTCGAGTCCAGGTAGGCCAGCTCGCAGAGCTCATCTGCAAAGCCCCCGTTGTGTAGCGGCCTAGCACGCTGCCCTCTCAAGGCAGTAGCGCCGGTTCGAATCCGGTCGGGGGTACGGAGATCTTCCACGGATGATCGCTAGGGCCCCCGTTGTGTAGCGGCCTAGCACGCCGCCCTCTCAAGGCGGTAGCGCCGGTTCGAATCCGGTCGGGGGTACGAACTGGTCTAAACCACATTGGTCTATGGTGTAATTGGCAGCACGACTGATTCTGGTTCAGTTAGTCTTGGTTCGAGTCCAGGTAGACCAGCTCGGACCTGCGGAAACGCAGGTCTTCGCCCCCGTTGTGTAGCGGCCTAGCACGCCGCCCTCTCAAGGCGGTAGCGCCGGTTCGAATCCGGTCGGGGGTACACACAGAAGGCCCTTCGCTTCGGCGGAGGGCCTTTGTCGTGGCGTACGGCGAGGAGCGTACGGCGCCCTACTCGAAGCCGTAGCGCCGGGCCGTCTCCTCCTCCTGGGCCAGCCGGTGCAGCGCCTGGAGCATCGGCTCCACCAGCACCGCGCTGGCCACCGCGGCCTCCACCTTCTCCTCCTCCGACGGATGCGTCTCCAGGAAGTCCAGGTCGGCGACGGCTGCCTGGTACATCAACTTCGCGCGCGGTAGGAGGAGTTCGGCGTCCCAGTCGTAGCCGAGCCGGCGGAACGCGGCCAGTGCGACCACCAGTCGGCGGTACGCGGGGGAGATCGTCGTCAGCTGCTTGGCGTTCTCCCAGCCGAGGGCGTCAAGGAGGGCGTCGGCCTCCCGGTGTGCGGCCCGCACGTACTCGTCGTCCTCGTCCGGCTCCGGCAGCTGGGGGAGTGCCCACAGGGCGGCGCCCACCCGGATCGTGCGGCCCAGCGAGTCGTCGTCGACATGCCCGAGCACCTCGCGGACCGTCGCCACGGGAATCCGCCCCACCTGGATCATCGCCCGCACCAGCCGCAGCCGCCGCAGGTGCTCCTCGTCGTACTCCGCGGTCGTGGCGTTGACCTGGCGGCCCGGCGGCAACAGTCCCTCGCGCAGGTAGTACTTGATCGTCGCGGCGGACACCCCGCTGCGCTCGCTCAACTGGGCAAGCCGCATGTCTTGCGCGCCTCCTTGGTAAGTGCCACTATCCAAACACTGACAGAAGGATAGTGACGCTATCCGACAGGGTTCCGGGGGTGTCGTTCCTCATGTTCACCAAACCGATTCCGGGCCGTACGACCGCTGCCCGCGAGGGTGACGCGGTGGTCCTGCTCATCGGCATGCGCATCAACCACTTCTGGGCGGTCCACCAGTGGCTCCCGGTCATGCTGTCGATGTTCCGCATGCTGAAAGAGCTCGCGCGGGACCCCGGCCGGGGGCTGCTCGGCCGCGTCCTGCTGACGGCTTCGCCGCGGACGTACTACGTCGTCCAGTACTGGGAGTCGAAGGAGAAGCTGTACGCGTACGCGAGTTCGCCGGAGATGCTCCACCACGGGATGTGGAGCATCGTGAACCGCAAGGAGCGGGCGGGGAAGGTCCGCGGTCATGTGGGCCTCTGGCACGAGACCTACGTGGCGCCCGAGGGCGCGTACGAGTCGATCTACTTCGACATGCCGGAGTTCGGGATGGGCGCGGCGAGCGGAGTGCTGCCGCTGGAACGCCGGGGGCGCTACGGGAAGGACCGGTTCGCTTATCGCTCCGGGAGCTGACTTACCTAGGGGCGCGGGGAACTGCGCGATCAGCCACGACGGCGTCGCGGACGGCAGACGGCCGGTGGTGGCAGACGCTGCGCCGTGGGAGCTGCGGTCACTGGGCGGGTGCGGGCAGTGCGTGGCTGGTCGCGCAGTTCCCCGCGCCCCTGGGTGGGGACAGTCCCCCACGGAGAAGGCTTCACCCTCCTTGAAGAAAGGGCCTGCCGCGGCGTTGAGGCGGGCCCCTTCCGACGGGAGCGTCAGCCCGTGCGGCGCAGCGCCTCCGACAGGCGGGCCGCCGCGTCGATCACGGCCTGGGCGTGCATGCGTCCGGGGTGGCGGGTCAGGCGCTCGATGGGGCCGGAGACGGAGACGGCCGCCACCACGCGGTTGGACGGCCCCCGCACCGGCGCCGACACCGACGCCACGCCCGGCTCCCGCTCGCCGATGGACTGGGCCCAGCCGCGGCGGCGGACACCCGAGAGGGCCGTCGCTGTGAAGCGCGCGCCCTGGAGGCCACGGTGCAGCCGCTCCGGCTCCTCCCAGGCCATCAGGATCTGCGCCGAGGAACCGGCCTTCATCGTGAGCGTCGAGCCGACCGGGACCGTGTCCCGAAGGCCGGACAGCCGCTCCGCGGCGGCCACGCAGATCCGCATGTCGCCCTGGCGGCGATACAGCTGCGCACTCTCCCCGGTGATGTCACGGAGGTGCGTCAGCACCGGGCCCGCCGTCGCGAGCAGGCGGTCCTCGCCGGCCGCCGCGGCCAGTTCCGCGAGTCGCGGACCGAGAATGAAACGGCCCTGCATGTCGCGTGCCACCATGCGGTGGTGTTCCAGAGCCACGGCCAGCCGGTGGGCCGTGGGCCGTGCCAGTCCGGTGGCCCCGACCAGACCCGCGAGGGTGGCCGGACCGGACTCCAGAGCGCTCAGGACAAGGGCCGCCTTGTCCAGAACGCCGACGCCGCTACTGTTGTCCATGCAACGATACTCACGTCTCACTCTGTGAAACGCAAGTTCAATTTTCCGTGGAACGCGCCACCCTGGAATCACACAGTGGCCCGCAGACCAACGGGCCCGGCGGCGGACGCCCGGAACCACGACTTCAGGGGCCCGGTACACGGGCAGCCGCTTCCTCAAGATCTCTAGTTGGGCCGGTGCACGTCTGCCGGCCGGAGGGAAAGCGATGGGTAGGACACTCGCGGAGAAGGTCTGGGACGACCACGTCGTCCGGCGCGCCGAGGGCGAGCCCGACCTCCTCTTCATCGATCTGCACCTGCTGCACGAGGTGACCAGCCCGCAGGCCTTCGACGGGCTGCGCCAGAACGGCCGCCAGGTGCGCCGCCTCGACCTCACCATCGCGACCGAGGACCACAACACCCCGACCCTCGACATCGACAAGCCCATCGCGGACCCGGTCTCCCGCGCCCAGCTGGAGACGCTGCGCAAGAACTGCGCCGAGTTCGGGGTGCGCCTGCACCCGCTGGGCGACGTCGAGCAGGGCGTCGTGCACGTCGTCGGCCCGCAGCTGGGCCTGACCCAGCCCGGCACGACCGTCGTCTGCGGCGACTCGCACACCTCCACGCACGGCGCCTTCGGCGCGCTGGCGTTCGGCATCGGCACCTCCCAGGTGGAGCACGTGCTGGCCACCCAGACGCTGCCGCTGGCCCGCCCGAAGACCATGGCCATCACGGTCGACGGCGAGCTGCCCGACGGCGTCACCGCCAAGGACCTGATCCTGGCGATCATCGCCAAGATCGGTACCGGCGGCGGCCAGGGCTACATCCTGGAGTACCGCGGCTCCGCCATCGAGAAGCTCTCGATGGAGGCCCGGATGACCATCTGCAACATGTCGATCGAGGCCGGCGCCCGCGCGGGCATGATCGCCCCGGACGAGACCACCTTCGCGTACCTCAAGGGCCGTGCCCACGCCCCCGAGGGCGAGGACTGGGACGCGGCGGTCGCGTACTGGAAGACCCTGAAGACGGACGCGGACGCGGAATTCGACGCCGAGGTGCACATCGACGCCGCCGCGCTCTCGCCGTTCGTCACCTGGGGCACCAACCCGGGGCAGGGTGCGCCGCTTTCGGCGGACGTCCCCGACCCGGCTTCGTACGAAGACGCTTCGGAGCGCTTCGCCGCCGAAAAGGCCCTGGAGTACATGGGGTTGGAGGCCGGCCAGCCGCTGCGCTCGATCAACGTGGACACCGTCTTCGTAGGCTCCTGCACCAACGGCCGGATCGAGGACCTGCGCGCCGCCGCCGAGATCCTCAAGGACCGCAAAGTCGCCGACGGCGTACGGATGCTGGTCGTCCCCGGCTCCGCGCGGGTCGGCCTGCAGGCCGTCTCCGAGGGCCTGGACGTGGTCTTCAAGGACGCCGGCGCCGAATGGCGGCACGCGGGCTGCTCGATGTGCCTGGGCATGAACCCCGACCAGCTGGCCCCGGGCGAGCGCTCCGCGTCCACCTCCAACCGCAACTTCGAGGGGCGGCAGGGCAAGGGCGGCCGTACCCATCTGGTGTCCCCGCAGGTCGCGGCCGCCACGGCCGTCCTGGGCCACCTGGCCTCGCCCGCCGACCTGTCCGACGCCGACGTCCGCACGCCCGCTGGAGTCTGATCAGCCATGGAAGCATTCACCACGCACACCGGCCGGGCCGTCCCGCTGCGCCGCTCCAACGTCGACACCGACCAGATCATCCCTGCTCACTGGCTCAAGAAGGTCACCAGGGACGGCTTCGAGGACGGTCTGTTCGAGGCCTGGCGCAAGGACGAGAACTTCATCCTCAACCGCCCCGAGCGGCAGGGCGCGACCGTCCTGGTCGCCGGCCCCGACTTCGGCACCGGCTCCTCCCGTGAGCACGCCGTCTGGGCGCTGCAGAACTACGGCTTCAAGACCGTGATCTCCTCCCGCTTCGCCGACATCTTCCGGGGCAACTCGCTGAAGAACGGCCTGCTCACGGTGGTCCTGGACCAGAAGATCGTGGAGGCGCTGCAGGAGCTGTCGGAGAACGACCCGCAGGCCGAGATCACGGTCGACCTGGAGGCCCGCGAGGTGCGCGCCGAGGGCGTCACCGCCTCCTTCGAGCTGGACGAGAACTCCCGCTGGCGGCTGCTGAACGGCCTGGACGACATCTCCATCACCCTCCGGAACGAGGCGGACATCGCCGAGTACGAGGCCAAGCGGCCGTCGTACAAGCCGCGGACGCTCCAGGTCTGATCCCGAGCCCGCTTCGGGCATGATCGGCACATCTGAATACGGCTGGTTTCAGCCACCGCAACGCCCCGCCTGTACCCCCGATCGCCACGATTGGGGGTACAGCCATGTCTGCACCCGAACGGGCGCTCGCGTTGTCGCAGGTCTTGCCAACTTCCCACGTTAGGGCGGATGTTGTCGGGGTACGTGAGTGCTGTGTCCGTGGCTTCCGCAAGTGCCCGGAAGGCCATTTGAGGCGCCAGTTGCACCCTGCGCAGGCGACAACTCGCCCCAGATGGCACAATCTGTGCATGGAACACGACGGCCAACTCCAGCTCTATGCGGCGGTCGCGGGCCAACTCAAGGAAGCGCACACAAGAGTGCGCGCACTGCAAGTCCCGGAGGGCGTACGGATGGCGCTGACCCGGAAGCTGCTGGTCATTACGGCCGCGGCCAAACACGACGTCGCCGACGCGGCAAGGCGGCTCGAACGGTTCAACGCGGACCTCGACGCGGGTCGAATCCCCGAAGAGGACCGCTGACCGGACCGTACGAGCAGGCCGAGTCCGTTGCGGCACAAGGGTGATAAGCCCGTTTCGTGTTTGATTTGCGGTATATATCTGCCTAACGTGCGAAAAAGCTTGAACACATTCGTTCTGGCGATGTCTCCGAAGGGGAAGACGTGAACAAGGCGCAGCTCGTAGAAGCGATTGCCGACAAGATGGGCGGCCGCCAGCAGGCCGCCGAGGCTGTCGACCATGTCCTGGACGCCATCGTCCGCGCGGTCGTCGCGGGTGAGCGGGTCTCGGTCACCGGCTTCGGGTCCTTCGAGAAGGTGGACCGCCCCGCCCGCTACGCCCGCAACCCCCAGACGGGCGAGCGGGTTCGGGTCAAGAAGACCTCCGTGCCGCGCTTCCGTGCCGGTCAGGGCTTCAAGGACCTGGTGAGCGGCTCCAAGAAGCTGCCGCGCGGCGGTGAGGTCGCGGTCAAGAAGGCGCCCAAGGGCAGCCTGACCGGCGGCGCTTCGGCGACGGTCAAGAAGGCGGCGGCGAAGAAGACCACTGCCAGGAAGACGGCTGCGGTGGCGAAGAAGACCGCCGTGAAGAAGACGGTGGCGAAGAAGACCACCACCGCTGCCGCGAAGAAGACCACGGCGGCGGCGAAGAAGACCACCGCGAAGAAGACCACGGCGACGGCGAAGAAGACGGCCGCGAAGAAGGCGCCGGCCAAGAAGGTCACCGCCAAGAAGGCGCCGGCCAAGAAGTCGACGGCGCGTAAGGCTCCCGCCAAGAAGGCCACGGCTCGCTGACGCGGGGAGCGTCGAGGTACTCACGCGACGGGCCGGATTCCCTTGGGGGAGTCCGGCCCGCGGTGTGTTCAGGAGATGCGTTGTGTTTCGGGTGCCGGTCGGTGGGGGCTGGTCGCGCAGTTCCCCGCGCCCCTGAGTTTCCGACCTCAGAGCGTCTGCAACGTCACCAGGGTGATCCGGAGGTTGTCCCCGGTCCCCTCCGTTTCGATCCGTACCCGTTGTCCGGGGCGCAGCAGCCTCAGGCCCCCCGCCTCGAACGCCGGGCCGTCGAAGGGCACCGGGGTCCCGTCGTCCAGCAGCACCTGGCCACTGCGGGTCTCGGGGTCGTACGTGTATGCGGTCGCCTGCATGAGCGCAGCCTACTGGTCCGGGATCAGCAGGCGGGCCGCCACCGTGGCCGTGCGGGGGCCCACGCCCAGGGCCAGGGCCGCTCGCAGGTCGGCGCCGGTGTCCACGTCCTGGCGTACCGAATCCACGCCCACCAGTCGCAGTTCCTCGGCGCCCGAGGCGGCGTGGCGGGCGCGGGAATCCAGGCCGAATGCGGGCGCCAATTCATGACCGGGGGTCGCCGCCAACAGGGTGGTGCCGATTGCCGCCGCGTCCGGGAGAAAAGCGCGCGGGAATTCCGCGGCCGCATCGAGCACCCGGGCCAATTCCAGCGGGCGCACCGCCGGCAGGTCGGCGTTCAGGGCCGCCACGGGGCTTTCCGGACGCGATGCCCGGACGGCCGCCACGCCGTGCCGCAGCGCCGCGTTCAGGCCGCTCGCCGGCGTGTCCGGGACGATGCGCGCGCCCAGCGCCGACAGCTCGCGCCCGGCCAGCTCGTCGTCCGTGACGACCGCCACATCCTTCACGGCCTGGCAGGCCAGCGCCGCGGCCACGGTGTCCTGGGCGAAGGCGAGAGCCAGTGACGGACGCAAACCGTCCGCCGCGGTGTCCGCGAGCCTGCTCTTGGCCCGAGCCAGCGGCTTGAGGGGTATGACCAAGGTCCACTGCACCGTCGTACCGTCCCTCCCTTGTTGCCTCATTGTCACCCGGGCTCACGGGGTGGTCGCGATGCCGAGGCGTACGGTGTTCTCGACAGGCCGGCGGGCCGGGGCCACACTTCTTCCCGATCCCAGGCCGGGAAGAAGTCCTAGAGGAAGGTGTCCGCGTGCCCCGCCGGAGAATCGGCTTCTGGTACCGCTTCGCTGCGGTTCTCTGCAAACCTCCGCTGGTGGTTCTGATCAAGCGGGACTGGCGCGGAATGGAGAACATTCCGGCCGAGGGCGGATTTATCACCGCGGTGAACCACAATTCCCACATCGACCCCTTCGCGTACGCCCACTATCAGTACAACACCGGCCGCGTTCCGAGATTCCTCGCGAAGAGCGGGCTTTTCAAGAAGGGATTCATCGGTGCCGCCATGCGGGGCACCGGCCAGATCCCCGTCTACCGCGAGTCCACCGACGCGCTCAGCGCCTTCCGTGCCGCGATCGACGCCGTGGAGCGCGGCGAGTGCGTCGCCTTCTACCCTGAGGGAACGATCACCCGCGACCCGGACCAGTGGCCCATGACCGCCAAGACCGGTGCCGCCCGGGTCGCCCTGCAGACCAAGTGCCCGGTGATCCCGGTCGCCCAGTGGGGCGCCAACGAGGTGCTCCCGCCGTACGCGAAGAAGCTGAGCCTGCTGCCCCGCAAGACGCACCACGTGCTCGCGGGCCCGCCGGTCGATCTCACCCGCTTCTACGACAAGGAGATGACCCAGGACGTCCTCAAGGAGGCGACCGAGGTCATCATGGCGGCCATCACCCGCCAGCTGGAGGAGATCCGCGGCGAGAAGGCTCCCGAGACCCCCTACGATCCACGCCAGGTGCGGATCGAGCAGCGGCGCCGGACGCGTGCGCAGAGCGGTCTGGAAGAGGAGAGCGGCAAGTGAGCAAGCCTGCCAAGGCGGCGGTCTTCAGCGCGGGTTCGTGGGGTACGGCCTTCGGGATGGTGCTCGCCGACGCGGGGTGCGAGGTCACCCTGTGGGCGCGGCGGGCGGAGGTGGCCGAGGCCGTCAACTCCGGCCGTACCAACCCCGACTATCTGCCGGGCGTGGAACTCCCCGAGAACCTGCGGGCCACGACCGACCCCGCCGAGGCGGCCGCCGGCGCCGACTTCACGTTCCTGTCGGTGCCCTCCCAGACGATGCGGGCCAACCTCGCCGAATGGACGCCGCTGCTCGCGCCCGAGACGGTCCTCGTGTCCCTCATGAAGGGTGTCGAACTCGGCACCGTCATGCGGATGAGCGAGGTCATCCAGGACGTCACCAAGGTCGGCGCGGACCGCGTCGCCGTCGTCACCGGCCCCAACCTCGCCCGGGAGATCGCGGCCCGCATGCCGGCCGCCGCCGTGGTCGCCTGTACCGACGAGACGGTCGCCCAGCGGCTCCAGGCCGCCTGCCACACGCCGTACTTCCGGCCGTACACCGAGACCGACGTGGTCGGGTGCGAGCTGGGCGGCTCGGTGAAGAACGTCATCGGCCTCGCCGTGGGCATCGCCGACGGCATGGGGCTCGGGGACAACGCCAAGGGTTCGCTCATCACGCGCGGTCTCGCGGAGACCGCGCGGCTCGGCATCGCCCTCGGCGCCGACCCGCTGACCTTCTCGGGACTCGCCGGGCTCGGCGACCTGGTGGCCACCTGCTCCTCCCCGCTCTCCCGCAACCACACCTTCGGCACCAACCTCGGCAAGGGCATGACCCTGGAGGAGACCATCGCGGTCACCAAGCAGACCGCCGAGGGCGTCAAGTCCTGCGAGTCGGTGGCCGATCTGGCCCGCCGGCACGGCGTGGAGATGCCGATCACCGAGACGGTCGTCGACATCGTGCACGAGGGCAAGCCGCCGGTGGTCGCCCTCAAGGAGCTGATGTCGCGCAGCGCGAAGCCCGAGCGACGCTGAGCGAACCCGCCCTGCCGACGCTGCCTCGGGGCCCTACCACCGGGTACTCTCAACGCGATATGAGCACCCAGAACCTCCCCCAGAGCCCTGAGCAGCCCGCTCGCAAGCCGCGCGTGGCCGTCGTCTTCGGCGGCCGCAGCTCCGAGCACGGGATCTCCACGGTCACCGCCGGAGCCGTCCTGAGCGCCATCGACCGGACGAAGTACGACGTCCTGCCGATCGGCATCACCAGGGAAGGCCGCTGGGTGCTCACGGCCGACGAGCCCGAACGCATGGCCATCGCCGAGCGACGCACCCCCGAGGTCGGCGACCTCGCCGAGTCGACCGAGGGCGGCGTGGTGCTCCCCGTCGACCCCGCCAGCCGCGAGGTCGTCTACAGCGAGCCCGGCTCGGTGCCCAAGGCGCTCGGCGAGGTCGACGTGGTCTTCCCGATGCTGCACGGCCCGTACGGCGAGGACGGCACCCTGCAGGGCCTCCTGGAGCTCTCCGGTGTCCCGTACGTCGGCTCGGGCGTGCTCGCCTCGGCCGTCGGCCAGGACAAGGAGTACATGAAGCGGGTGTTCACCTCCTTCGGTCTCGCCGTCGGCCCGTACCTGGTGATCCGCCCCCGCGAGTGGCAGCAGGAGGAGTCCGCCGCCCGCAAGCGGATCGTCGACTTCGCCGGCGAGCACGGCTGGCCGCTGTTCGTGAAGCCCGCGCGCGCGGGTTCGTCGATCGGCATCACCAAGGTCGACGACCTGTCCGGCCTGGACGAGGCGATCGCCGAGGCCCAGTCCCACGACCCGAAGATCCTCGTCGAGGCGGGCATCCGCGGCCGTGAGATCGAGGTCGGCGTCCTGGAGTTCGAGGACGGCCCGCGCGCCTCGGTCCCGGCCGAGATCCCGCCGCCCTCCGAGCACGCGTACTACGACTTCGACGCCAAGTACATCGACTCCACCCCCGGCATCGTCCCGGCCCCCCTCACCCCCGAGGAGACCGCCGAGGTCCAGAAACTCGCGGTGGACGCCTTCGAGGCCGCGTCCTGCGAGGGCCTGGTCCGCGCCGACTTCTTCCTCACGGAGGACGGCGACTTCGTCATCAACGAGATCAACACCATGCCGGGCTTCACCCCGATCTCGATGTACCCCCAGATGTGGCAGGCGACCGGCATCGCCTACCCGGACCTGATCGACCGCCTGATCCAGGCAGCCCTGAACCGTTCGACAGGGCTTCGCTAGAAAACGCCCCGAGCTGAAGCGCCCCTTTTAGGGGCGCGGGGAACTGCGCGACAAGCCACAGCGCACCGGCACTCGACACACAACGGCTCCACGCACGGCGCCTAGTCGGCAATCCCCTCCGGAACCGCCTTCTTGATGGCAGGCGCCAGACTCACCAACGGCGCCATGCCATCCCCGGTCCGCCCCGCGGGAATCGTCACCTCGACATACGCCTTCCGCAACGTCGTCGTGAACCGAAACGATTTGTCGGCCCGCTGCTCCAGCAGCCACCCCACCCCGTTCACCTCCACCCCGTCGGCTTCCGGGTCGGCCATCTTCGCGGGTCGCGAAACCCCGCACCGCAGTATGATCGCCGGGTCGCCGCCCCAACCGGCGGTCAGCGGAGAGGCCGGTTCCGGATCCCGTCGGCCCAGCTTGTCGACCTTCGTCGGCAGCACCCGGTCCAGGCGATCGCAGAGCTTCGCAACCGCCCCGCCCGGACTGGGAACCGCCGCCGACGGGGCATCGTCTGCTGATGAGCAGCCCGCTGCCGCGACCATCAGCGCGGCGAGCACGGGCAGACCGGATGGCCGGTGACGGAAGAAGTTCACCGGCCAAGGGTAGACGGGGGCTACAGATGGACGACCGGGCAGGTCAGGGTGCGCGTGATGCCGTCCACTTGCTGGACCTTCGCGACCACCATGCGACCGAGTTCATCGACGGTTTCGGCTTGCGCGCGCACGATGACGTCGTACGGTCCTGTCACATCCTCGGCCTGGATGACGCCGGGGATCTTGCTGATCGTCTCGGCGACGGTCGACGCTTTGCCGACCTCCGTCTGGATCAGGATGTACGCCTGTACCACGGAACCTCCAGGGCGGCCACGAGGATCATGTGGGGAAAAGGAACGCCACGGTATCGCGTCGCCGCTCACCGCGGGGAGACCTGCGCGGACAGGGGCTTGCGCGCCGGGGTGCAGGCACGACAGATGTTGACGGTCACCTCGACCGTATCCACGACCACGGTGACGCGCGAGCGGGCACGGCAAGGCAGAGAAGGGGCGTAAGGGCAATGAAGGGCACTGTTGGTGAGCTGGGGGAGTTCGGGCTCATCAGGGAGCTCACCTCCCGTCTCACCACCACTCCGGCGGTCCGGGTCGGTCCCGGCGACGACGCCGCGGTGGTCGCCGCGCCCGACCGCCGGGTGGTGGCGAGCACCGACATCCTGCTGGAGGGCCGGCACTTCCGCCGGGACTGGTCCACGGCCTACGACGTCGGCCGCAAGGCGGCCGCGCAGAACCTCGCGGACATCGCCGCCATGGGCGCCGTGCCGACCGCCCTGCTGCTCGGCCTGGTGGTGCCCGCCGAGCTCCCGGTGACCTGGCCCAGCGAGCTGATGGACGGCCTGCGCGACGAGTGCCAGGTGGCCGGCGCCTCGGTGGTCGGCGGCGACGTGGTCCGCGGCGACACGATCATGGTGTCGATCACCGCGCTCGGCGATCTGCGCAACCAGGAGCCGGTCACCCGGGCCGGCGCCCAGCCCGGCGACCTGATCGCCGTCACGGGCTGGCTGGGCTGGTCCGCGGCCGGCTACGCGGTGCTCTCCCGCGGCTTCCGCTCACCGCGGGCGTTCGTGGAGGCACACCGGCGCCCCGAGCCGCCGTACCACGCGGGCCCGGCCGCGGCCGCCCTCGGTGCGACCGCGATGTGCGACGTGAGCGACGGGCTGATCGCCGACCTCGGGCACATCGCCGAGGCCAGCAAGGTGCGGATCGACATCCGCTCCGGCGCGATCGACATCCCGACCCAGATGAACGACATCGGCCAGGCCGTCGGCGTCGATCCGATCCAGTGGGTGCTGACCGGGGGAGAGGACCACGCGATCGTGGCCACCTTCCCGCCGGACGTGAAGCTGCCCGCCCGCTGGAAGGTCATCGGCGAGGTCCTCAACCCGTCCGCGCTGCCCCAGGTGACCGTCGACGGGGCGCCCTGGACCAGCAAGGGCGGCTGGGACCACTTCGGGGACATCGAGTCGTGAGCCTGCCGCGCGTACTGACCGTCGCGGGCTCCGACTCGGGCGGCGGGGCCGGCATCCAGGCCGACCTGAAGACCATGCTCGCGCTCGGCGTGCACGGCATGAGCGTGCTCACGGCGGTGACCGCGCAGAACTCGGTGGGTGTGCAGGGGGCTTGGGAGCTGCCGGTGGCGGCCGTCCGCGCCCAGTACCGGAGCGTGGTCGACGACATCGGCGTGGACGCGGTGAAGACCGGGATGCTCGGTTCGGCCGAACTCGTCGAGACGGTCGCGGAGTTGCTCGCCGGTACCGACGTCCCCGTGGTCGTCGACCCGGTCGGGATCTCCAAGCACGGCGACTCGCTCCTCGCCGCCGCCGCCCTCGACCCGGTCCGCACCAAGCTCCTCCCGCTGGCCACCGTCGCCACCCCGAACCTCGACGAGGTGGCCCAACTCACCGGGGTGCGGGTCGAGTCGGAGACGGATCTGCGCCGAGCCGCGGCGGCGGTGCTGTCGTACGGCCCGACCTGGGTGCTGATCAAGGGCGGGCACCTGCCCGGCGAGGCCGTCGACCTGCTCACGGACGGCACGGACGAGCTCCTGCTGCGCGCGCCCCGGCACGACAACCGGCACACCCACGGCACCGGCTGCACCCTCGCCTCCGCGATCGCGTCGCAGCTCGCGAAGGGGCAGTCCGTGCCGGAGGCGGTGACGGCGGCCAAGGAGTACGTCACCGGCGCGATCGCCGCCGGGTTCGCGCTGGGCGCCGGGATCGGGCCCGTGGACCACGGCTGGGCCCTCAGGCCGCGGACAGCGCCGGGTACTCCCGCAGCCTGATGTCCGTGGCCGCCTTCTCGGTCATCTTCTTGAAGAACCGGGCCAGCGGGCGCGAGGCGAGCACCCGGTACATCCGGTCCCGGCTGCGGATGCGCCGTTCGGTCGGCGGGGCGAAGAACGGGCCCGCGTTCCCGGAGATCTTCTGGCAGCCCTTGGCGAAGTCCCGGATCCGGCACTCGTACTCCGCGAAGGCGGTGCGGAAGTCACCGCCGGCGAGCGCCAGTTCACCGGCGAGGACATACGCGCCGACGATCGCGACGCCGGTCCCCATCCCGCCCATCGTCGCCCCGTACCCGGCGTCCCCGAGCAGCGCCACCCGCCCCTTGACGAGGCGGTCGACGTGGATCTGGGCGATCGCGTCGAAGTACAGGTCGTCGGCGTCTTCGAGGGCCCTGAGGACGGCCGGGGTCTCCCAGCCCATCCCGGCGAAGCGGTCCGTCAGAATCCGCTTGATCGCCGTGACGTCCCTGCGGTCGTACGACAGCTCCTCGGACCGGAAGACCAGCAGCGCGCCGGCGCGGTCCGGGTCCCCGTCGTAGTTGCCGATGACGAACGCGCGGCCGGGCTCGCTGTAGACGCGGCCGGTGCGGTCCAGGCCCAGGTGGTTGGGGACGTCGAAGCCGGCCACGTAGTGGTCGAAGAAGCGCAGGTAGCGGGACTCGTCGCCGAAGACGAGCCGGCGGGTGTCGGAGTGCAGCCCGTCGGCGCCGACGACCAGGTCGAAGCGGCGGGGCGCGCCCTGCTCGAAGGTGACGTCGACGCCCTGCGGGTCCTCCTCGACGGAGGCGATCGAGTCGCCGAAGACGTACTCGACGTCGTTCCTGGTGCGCTCGTACATGATCTGGGCGAGGTCGCCGCGGAAGATCTCCACGTCACCGCTCATCAGCTCGGCGGGCAGGTCCACGCGCGGGGTGCCGTCGGCGTCGACGACCGTCTGGCGGCCCATGTGGGTCTGGCGGGCGTGGATGTCGTCCCAGATGCCCATGGAGGTCAGGACGGTGCGGTGGACATGGCCGCGGAAGTCGACCGCGAAGCCGCCCCCGCGCAGGTCCGGGGCCCTCTCGACGACGGTGACGCGGGCGCCGAGCCGGGCGAGGTTGAGGGCGAGGGCCGGTCCGGCGACGCTGGCGCCGGAGATCAGGATGCTGAGGTGCGCGAGATTCTGCACCGGCTTCTGCACCGGCTTCTGCACCGGGTTCTGCACCGGGTTCTTCGGCGGGTTGTCCGTCGTGTTCCGTGTCGTGTTCTTCGTCATGCGGTGAGCTTCGGCGAGGGCGCTGACCGTCCCCCTACCGTTCGCTGACCGCCGCTGACCGTTGCCGTCGGCCCTGCTCGAAGGCCTGCTCGTACGCCTCGGCGGACAGCTTCGCCCGTACCTCCCGCTCGACGCGTACGACGTCCGGGTCCCCCTCGGTGCGGCCGCCCCGCAGGCCCGTCGCCGCGCCCAGCAGCACCGCGGCCCGCTCGGCGGAGCGGGCGGCGGACGCCAGCGCCTCGGCCGCGTCGGCGAGTTCCAGGTCGCCGGGCCCCTCCACGGCCAGCTCGGCGGCCTGCCGGAACCAGTCGCGGGCCTCCTCGGGGTGCCCCTCGGCGGCGGCCGTGCGGCCGAGCCCGATGAGGCTGCGGACGGTCTCGCCGATGCTGAACCAGTTGGCGGCGCACTCCCGGACGGCGTTCTCGTAGTGCACGCGCGCGTGTGCCGTGTTCCCGGACAGCCGGGCCGCGTCGCCGAGGCCACGCCGGGCGGCCGCCACCTTGTCGGGGAGCCCGGCGCCCCGCGCGAGTGCCAGCGCCTCGTCGAAGTGGGCCACGGCGGCGGCCGTGTCGCCCCGGTGCAGCAGCACGGTGGCCCGGGTGCGCAGCAGGTCGGCGGTCTCCTCCGGTGCGGCCAGTTCCCGCACGTGTGCCAGTCCCTCGTCGAGCAGTTCCAGGGCGCGCCCGGACTCACCGCGGGTGTGGGCGAGCATGCCGAGCGGGTCGAGGCAGTTGGCCATGCCCCAGCGGTCACCGGTGACCCGGTATCCGGCCAGGGCCCGGGCGAAGCACTCCTCGGCCTCCCCCGGGCGGCCCGCGAACTGCGCACGGAAGCCGAGGCCCACGTCGAGCAGGGCACACGCCCAGGGGGAGCCGCCGGCCAGGGTGAGCGCGTGCGCGTCGGTGGCGGGCCGCGGCCCGGCCGCGACCGCCCACAGCACGAGGATGTACGGCAGCCGCAACGGCCCCCGGTACGCGTCCAGGACGGCGTCCACGCGCGCGACGAGCTCCGGTTCGTCGCCCTCACCGGAGAGCGCGTTGACCGCGCACAGCACGTACTCCTCCTCCAGCCCGGAGGGCGGCGCGTCCCCGACGGCGGTCAGCAGCTCGCGTGCCGTCGCGACCCGTTCGCCGTGCACTCCGCGCAGCCGCCAGAACCAGGAGAGGGGGCCCATGAGGCGCAGCGCTCCGCCGGTGTCGCGGCGCACGAGGTGGCGCAGGGCCGCGTCCAGGTTGGCCTGCTCGGCGGCCAGCCGGGCCAGCCAGGGCAGCTGCCCGCCGCCGCGCAGCCGCGGCTCGGCCTCCTCGGCCAGCCGCAGGAAGTAGCCGGCGTGGGCGTCCCCGAGATCCTCGGGGTCCGGCAGGCTCTCGGCGGCGAAGGCCCGGATCGTCTCCAGCATCCGGTAGCGGCCCTCCGACACCTCCAGGAACGACTTCTCGACCAGTGAGGCCAGCACGTCCTCGGGGTACGGCAGTCCGCACACCGCCTCGACCGCCGCGAGGGTCGCGCCCCCGGAGAACACCGTCAGCCGCCGCGCCAGCTCCCGCTCCTCCTCGTCCAGCAGGCCCCAGCTCCACTCCACGACCGCGCGCAGGGTGCGGTGCCGGGGCGCCTTGGAACGGTCGCCGCGGGACAGCAGGCGGAAACGGTCGCCGAGACGGTCGTCGAGTCGGTCGGCCAGTTCGTCGGGGGTGAGGGTGCGCAGCCGGGCCGTGGCCAGCTCGATGGCCAGGGGCAGCCCGTCCAGGGCGGTGCAGATGCCGGCCACGCGCGCGTGGCCGGCGAATCCGGGGCGTACCGCGCGGGCCCGGTCCAGGAAGAGCCGCATCGCGGGTTCCGGCGGCAGCGGGGGCACCGGGACCAGGATCTCTCCCGTGATGCCCAGCGACTCCCGGCTGGTGGCGAGCACGCGCACCCCCGGGCAGGCGGCGAGGAGCAGGGCGCAGACCCTGGCGGCCTCCTCGACCAGGTGTTCGCAGTTGTCCAGGACGAGCAGCAGCTCGCGCTCCTCCAGGGCGGCCAGCAGCCGGTCCGTGGTGTCGGCGGCGGGACTGCGCAGGCCCTCGCGGACGCCGAGGGCGGCCAGGACGGCGTACGGGATCCGGGAGCCGTCGGTGAGGGGCGCGAGTTCCACGAAGCAGGCGGCGGGGCGTTGCTGGGCGGCCTCGATCGCGAGCCGTGTCTTGCCGGCGCCGCCCGGGCCGGTCAGGGTGAGCAGCCGGGACTCGGCGAGGTCGGCGGCGATCCGGGCGAGTTCGGGTTCGCGGCCGACGAAGCGGGTGAGCTGGACCGGCAGGCGGGGCCGCTCGGGTGCCGCGCCCCGCAGCAGCTCCAGATGGAGCGCGGACAGCTCGGGGGAGGGATCGGCGCCCAACTGGTCGGCGAGCGTGCGGCGGGCCTCCTCGTACACCGTGAGGGCCTCGGCGGGCCGCCCGCCGGCGTGCAGGGCCCGCATCAGCTGCCCGTACAGCCGCTCGCTCAGCGGCCTGGCCGCCAGCAGCGCCCGCAGCTCCGGCACCAGCTCCGAGCCGCCGCCGAGCGACAGGTCCGCCTCGATCCGGTCCTGTACGGCGGCCAGCCGCAGCTCTTCGAGCCGCCCGGCCTCCGCCTGTGCGTCCGGGAGGTCGGGGAGTGCGGGGCCGCGCCACAGGGCGAGCGCCTCGCGGAGCCGGGCCGCAGCCCTCCCGTGGTCGCCGGCGGCGAGGGCGGCGCGTCCGGCCGCGGACCAGGCTTCGAACTGGTGTGCGTCCACGGTGTCGGGGGCGACGGCGACCCGGTACCCGGTCGCGGTGGCCTCGATCTCCGTGTGCGGGGCCAGCCGCCTGCGCAGCCGGGAGATCTGCGACTGGAGCGCGTTGGCCGCCCCGGCGGGCGGCTCGCTGCCGTACAGCCCGTCGGTGAGGCGCCGGGTGGAGACCGACCGGCCGGCGTCCAGGAGCAGCAGGGTGAGCAGGGCGCGGGGGCGGGGGCCGCCGGGATCGAGAGGGGTGCCGTCGTCGGTGCGTACGTCCAGGGGGCCCAGGATGCCGAAGCGCATGGGATCAGCTTGTCAGGCCTGGTGCCGGGCATGGCAAAAAGCCGGCCCACCGTGAGGTGGACCGGCTCTGTGCAGCGAACCAGCGTTGGCCGCGCGCTCAGCGACAGTGCGTCAGCGCGAGACCTTGCCGGCCTTGATGCACGAGGTGCAAGCGTTCACGCGCTTCGGCGTCCCGCCGACCACGGTACGCACACGCTGGATGTTCGGGTTCCAGCGGCGGGACGTACGGCGGTGCGAGTGCGAGATGTTGTTGCCGAAGCCCGGCCCCTTGCCGCAGACGTCGCAGTTGGCAGCCACGGGTCACTCCAAAGACTTCAGATGCACTTACGGTTGGATCCCGGCGTGCCGGGATCGAGATCCTACGGAACGAAGATCTTGAGTGGCGTTGCCAGGGGAACGGCCCGATCAGATCGGGCAACCGGAGCAGCATACAACGGCTGCGTCCGTTAGACGAAACTAGCATGGCAGCTCAGGGGCCCGCCCCGGCCCTCTTCCGGCAGACACCCCTCCGGGGTCTACGCTGCGTCCACGTTCGGCCGGCTCAGGGAGGCGCAGGTGGCGCAGGTGCCGCAGACATTCTTCGATGCTCTCGCGGTACGCACCTGGTGCGGACTGGCGCTGGGGGCGCTCGGCCGGGCGCGCGAGGAGATCGACGCGATCAACGTCTACCCGGTGGCCGACGGCGACACCGGTACCAACCTCTACATGACGGTGGAGTCGGCCGCGGGGGCCGTGGAGGCCGTCTTCGCCGGCTACGAGCTGGGCGAGGAGGTGCCGACCCTGGCCGACGCCGTCCGCGCGATGGCGCACGGCGCGCTCATAGGCGCGCGCGGCAACTCCGGCACGATCCTGGCGCAGCTGCTGCGCGGCATGGCCCACGTCCTCACCGAGGGTGACGCGACTCACATCGACGCCGATGCGCTTCGGCTCGCCCTGCGGCACGCCGCCGACGCCGCCCGCCAGGCCGTCGCCCACCCCGTGGAGGGCACGGTGCTGTCGGTCGCGGCGGCCGCGGCGGACGCCGCGGACGCGGCCGAGGGAGAGGGCGACTGCGGGGCGATCGCGCGGGCCGCCTACGAGGGTGCGTGCAAGGCACTCGCGGCGACTCCGGGACAACTGGCCGCGCTGGAGCGGGCCGGGGTCGTGGACGCCGGCGGGCGGGGCCTGGTCGCGGTGCTCGGGGCGCTGGTCGAGGCGTTCACCGGGGAGACGCCGACGGCATTCGACGTGTACGCGCCCATGGCGGGCCCGGTCGGGCACGCACGCGTGGACGCCGTTTCCGACGCCCGGGACGCCGGCTGCGCCGAGCCGGCCGGCGGACCCGCCTTCGAGGTCATCTACCTCCTGGAGGCCGAGGACGCCTCCGTGGACCGGCTGCGGGCCCGGCTCGACGCCCTCGGCGACTCCCTGGTGGTGGTCGGCGGCGACGGCCTGTGGAACGTCCATGTGCACGTCGACGACGCGGGCGCCGCCGTCGAGGCGGGTGTGGAGGCCGGACGCCCTTACCGGATCCGGATCACGCACTTCGGCGCCGGGGACGTGCACACCGGCGGGGAACGGCCGCCGCGCGAGCGGGTGCAGCGGGCCGTGGTGGCCGTCGTACCGGGGGAGGGGCTGGCCGGGCTCTACACCGAGGCCGGCGCGACCACCGTGCTCGCCCGCCCCGGGGAACCGCCCGCCAGCGGAGAGCTGGTGGACGCCGTACGGCGCGCCCACGCGCGCGAGGTGGTGCTGCTGCCCAACGATGCCGACCTGCGGCACACGGCGGCCGCCGCGGCCGAGCAGGCCCGCGCGGAGGGCATCCGGGTCGCCCTCATCCCGACCCGATCGGCGGTCCAGGGCATCTCCGCGCTCGCGGTGCACCAGCCGGACCGCCGCTTCGACGAGGACGTCGTCCAGATGACCTCGGCGGCCGGTGCCACCCGCTACGCCGAGGTCGTGGTCGCGGAGCGGCAGTCCTGGACCATGGCCGGGATCTGCCAGGCCGGGGACGTGCTGGGCCTGATAGACGGCGACGTGGCGGTGATCGGCTCGGACGTCACGGCCACCGCCGAGACCGTCCTGGACCGCATGCTCCAGGCCGGCGGCGAACTGGTCACCCTCGTCCTCGGCGACGAGGCCCCCGACGGCGTCGCCGACCGCCTGGAGGCACGCGTACGCGAGGCGTACCTCGCCGTCGACACGGTGGTCTACCGGGGCGGCCGGCAGGGGGCTCCGCTCCTCATCGGCGTCGAGTGAGCCCCTTTCCCGACCTCTTTCACTCCTCCGTGGGCTCCAGCAGCTGCCGGGCCTCCGCCCGCCGGGCCCGGACCGTCTCGTCGGCCGGGTCGGCGCCCTCGTAGGCGTCCAGTACCGCACGCGCGCGTGCCGCCGCGTCCGCCGGCCGGCTCAGGTCCGCCTCCAGCCAGCCCGCGGCCAGTTCGGCGCCGGTACGGCCGTGCATCCCCTCCTCGCCCAGCGCGGCGAACACCGAGATCGCCGCCGACATCTCCGCGAGCGCCGCCTCGAACGCCTCCTGGATCGCCGGGTCGTCGGCGTCCTCCGGCACGGAACGGGCCAGCAGGTCACCGAACTGCCGGTGGGTGTGCCCGAGCTCACCGGCGAGCCGCTCCGCGGCGGCCGGGTCCCCGACGGCCTCCAGCGCCGACTCGCACTCCCGGACCGCGTCCGCCATCAGTTTCCGCGCGCCCTCCGTGCCCGCCTCCGTCCGCAGCGCCAGCCACGCGCGGGCACGCTGCGAACGCACCAGGAAGTGCACATTGCCCATCGCCCGCCACAACTCGCCCGCGCGCGTGTACGCCTGGTCCGCCTCGGCGGGCAGCCCCGCGTTGGCCAGCGACTCGGCGGCCAGGTGGGCCAGGGTGGCGTGGTCGTGCTGCTCGGGCCAGTGCCGGGCGATCTCGGCCGCCTGCAGCCGCCGTTCGGCCGCCGCATGGTGCTCGCCCAGCTCGCTCAGACAGTCCCCGAGCCACCACTGGGTCTGGACGACCGCGCCGTCGCCGTGCGTCTCGGCGCTCAGGTCGGCCAGCGCCGACTCCAGCACCTCGGCGGCCTCCGCGAACCGCCCCTGCCGCAACAGGAAGCCGCCCAGCTGGTGCCGGGCCCACGCGCCCAGCGTGCCGCTCTCCCCGGCCTCGTCGGCCCAGTGCGCGGCCTCCAGGGCGTGCTCGGCGGCCTCCTCGGCCGCCCCGCGGCCGCCGACGACCTCCGCGAGCTGGAGATGCAGCTGCGCCCGCCCGACCGGCTCCACGTACGGCCCGCCGTGCTCCAGCGCCGCGCGCAGCGCCCGCTCCGCCTCCGCCGGGTCGCCCTGCTCATGGGCGAGCGCGGCCACCCGCACCTCGTACTCGACCGCGAACCACGGCAGCTCGGCGCCCACGAACTGCGCCGTCGCCTGCCGGAACAGCTCGCCGGCCCGCTCTGCGTCCCCGGCGTGCTCGGCCAGTTCGGCGAGCATCGCCCGCCCCTCGGCCGCCCGGGACACCAGCCGCACGTCGGAGCCGCCGCGTCCGCCGACCAGCGCCAGCAGCTCCCGCACGGCGTCCCCGGCGTCCCCGGCGCCCGCGGACCGCTCGTGCACCCGCCGCATCAGGATCCGCGCCCGGCTCATCAGTACGGACGCCGTCTGCCGCACCCCGGTCGCGTCCTCCGCGTACAGCGCGAGGATCCGGTCGTACGGCTCGCCGATCCCGGCCAGCGCCTCGTCCAGCTCCCCGGACAACGCACGCACGTACGCGGCACGCGCGCGTGCCGCGATCGCCTCGCCCTCGTCACCCGCCTCCGCGTACAGCTCCGCCGCCCGCTCGAACAGCTCGACGCCCTCGGGGCCGCGTCCCATCGCCGTGTGGTCGGCGATCTCCGCGCGGACGTACGTGTCCACCTCGGTCTCCTCGGCGGCCTCCGCGACCGCTGCCCAGGCCTCCAGCGCGTGCGGCTGGAGCGTGTCCGACAGCCGCCGTGCCTCGGCCAGCAGCGCGGGCAGCGACGGCTGCTCCGGCGCGGGCGCCGGGGCGACCGGCGTGACGGCACCGGCGGGCGCCGTCCGGGCCCCCCGCACGCCCAGCGGCAGCCGGTCCGCCAGCGGTTGCCGCACCATCCGTTCGCGCAGCTGGTCGCCGATGTAGGAGGTGCCGTTGCGGGCGTCGAACCGCGCGGCCAGCTCCAGGACCTCCGCGCGCGCGTGCCCGGCGAGTTCCCCGGCGGTCCACGCCCGTCCGGCGGGCCCCGGCACCCGCTGCCCGCCGAGCCCCAGCCCGGTCAGCCGGTCCATCAGCAGCGCCACCACCGCCAGGAAGTCCATCCGGCTGCGCGGCTGCCCGGTGTCCGTGAAGTAGGCGGGACGTTCCGCCAGCAGCTCAAGACCGCGCGCCTCGTTGCCCGTCAGCGCGCAGAACTCGACGTGGTCCGCGTAGGCGCCCCGCATGCTCTCCATCGGGCGGACGAGACGGAAACCGCGCAGATGATGCGCGCGGGCCTCCTCGACGCGGCCGAGGCGCAGCAGCGGCACCAACGAGGAAGCCAGCACCGTGTGCGGCTCGTGGGCGCAGCTGTACTCCCCGTCCAGCACCGGTCCCCACACCTCCAGGGCCTCCGCGTCCCGGCCGTTCCTCAGGTGCCAGCCGCCCTGCCCGTGCAGCTCGCACGCATGACAGTCGGCCATCCGGTCCCGGTCCGCCGCCAGCCAGGCCGCGTACGCCCGCTCCGCGCGCGGTAGGTCACCGATGTGCCCGGCGACACTGAACTCGGCGCTGCGCACCGCCCGCTCGGAGTGCCCGGCCAGCCGGTAACGGTGCTCCATCTCGCCCAGCCACTTCTCGATGGAGGCGAGCGGGATGTGCGGCTGGTCGAGCATGCCGGCCGACATCCACTTGAAGACCCAGTGCAGCGAATGCGTCTCGTACTCGTCGAAGTCCTCGGGCCGCTCGTCCCACATCCGCAGCAGCCGCGCGAACGGGACGAACATCTTGTCCTTCTCGGAGCTGTAGTTGTAGACCTTCAGCTGGTGCCCGAGCGCCTCGATCACGGCGAGCGGGATGTTCAGCTTCTCGGCCTCCACCAGCAGCTGCTCCGCGCGCGCGTTGCGGGCGGGCCCCTCCGGCTCCTCGGAGTTCTCCGCCATCGCCCGGCGCAGCGAGTCGAAGTCAGCAATCTCCATCAGCGATCGCCTTCCCCATGCGTGGCCCACTCCAGGAGGCCGATGAACGAGCGGTTGAGCAGCGCCGAGTCGGCCGGCCGCAGCGGGCGCTGGGCCATCAGCAGCGCCTGACCGTAGAGCGATTCGGTCGCGGTGCCGATCAGCTCCGGGTCCTTGAGGGCACTGATCCGCCGGATCAGCGGGTTGAGGTGGTTGAGCACCAGACGGGCGCGGGGCGTGCTGCCGCGCAGCGAGCCCAGGATGCCCGCCCACAGGTCGTCGGCCTGCTCCTCGGCCTCCGCACGGGCCTGTTCGTGACGGGCGGCGCGGTCGTCGAGGTGGAGGGCGGGGACCGAGAGGGGGTGGAACGCTCTCAGTACAATGTCACATTGCAGTGGGTCCAGCTTCGTCCGCGCCACCCCCAGGAACCCCGCCACCGCCAGCTCCTCCGCCGGATCCACGGCATCGAGATGCGCGGTCACGGTGTCCGCGTCCAGCTCCGCGACCACCGTCCCGGGCCGCACCGACGGCAGCGCCTCGACCAGCTCACTGTCGTACGTGTAACCGCCGTTGATCACCCCGACGCCCTGCGCGGAGGCGATCGGCGCGACCTGCCGGTACTCCTCGACCGTCCGCGTGAAGTGCACCACCGGGTGCCGCTGCGCGAACTCCTCCAGGGACAGCTGCCCGTCGGTGGTCTCGAAGGGGAGCCACGGCAGCATGGTCCGCAGCATCTCCTTGTCGTGCCGCGCCAGCGACTTCACACCGAGGTGATGCACGGACAGGAACGCGGCAAGGCGTTCCGGATCACCGGCCGCCAGCCCGGTCAGCCAGGACCGAATCCTTTCGCCGAGCGCCTCCCGTACCGCGGCCAGCGTCTCGTCCTCGTACAGCGACTCGCGCGAGGCGGTCGGCCGCAGACTGTCCGTGTCCAGGACACAGCGCACGAAGAACGCCCAGTCCGGCAGCAGCTGTTCGGCCCGCTCCGTGAGCAGCATGCCCTTGAGGTGCACACGATGCGTGGCCCGCTGCGCCGGACTCACCGCCGACGGCAGCACGTACGCCACGCCCCGGATCCCGGCCAGCGGCACGTCCAGCGCGATCGAGTCCAACGGTGTGAACCCGAACAGCTCGTGACAGTGCCGGGCCAGCGCCACCCGCCGGGTGGTGGGGGAGGGGTACGGCCGGTCCCAGGGCGCCGGCAGATCGGTGACCGCCTCGTCGCCCACCCGGACGTCGTACGGCAGCAGCGAACCGAAGTCCCGCGCCAGCGCGAGCACCCGCCGCTCGTCCAGCCACTCCGCCGCACCCGCCCGCGCCACCAGATGCACGGTGGTACCGGGCTCGGGACGGGCCTCGGGCGCCAACGTCCGTACGGTGTACGACCCGTCGTCGCGGGCCGTCCACTCCACGGGCGGCGCGTCCGGCGTCCGGGCGCTGCGGCTGACCACCCGGATCCGCTCGGCTACCACGAAACAGGCCAGCAGCCCGATGCCGAACTGGCCCAGGAAGTCGGAACGGGCCTCCTGCAGCCCGTCTCCCCGCTTGGAGCTGCGCCCGATGGTCGCGAGCAGGCTGTGCACGTCCGACTCGGTGAGCCCGACGCCGCTGTCCTCCACCCGAAGGGCACTGCCGTCGGCGTACAGCCGCACCCGCGCCGGGGCGTCGGGCTGTTCGGCCCGTCTCGCGGTGATCGCGTCCACGGCGTTCTGCAGCAGTTCGCGCAGGTAGACCTTGGGGCTGGAGTACAGGTGATGGGAGAGCAGGTCCACCAAACCACGCAGGTCGACCTGGAACGTATGAGGTGACTGTGATGCCTGGGATGACTGTGAGGTCTGGGAGTCCATCGTCGCTGCGCCGGAGGGGGGAAGACGTGGTCGGCGCGGGGTCGGGCGGTCCCTGGTGGGGTGGTGACCGCGGAAGGATGGCCGGAGCGCGCCATCCTATGACTCAAAACGGCCGCCTGACCAGGGGTTTCCCGAGACATATACGGCATTGTCAGTGGTGTGGTGTGCAATGGATCTCGTGCCCGCACTGGAAGAACCACTGAAGAAGGTGCTCGGCCCAGCCACCGCCAAGGTGATGGCCGAGCATCTCGGCCTGCACACCGTCGGCGACCTCCTGCACCACTACCCCCGCAGATACGAGGAGCGCGGCCAGCTCACCCACCTCGCCGACCTGCCCATGGACGAACACGTGACGGTGGTCGCCATGGTCGCCGACGCCCGCCTGCACACGTTCGCCTCCGCCAAGGCGCCCCGCGGCAAGGGCCAGCGCCTGGAGGTCACGATCACCGACGGCAGCGGCCGGCTCCAACTCGTCTTCTTCGGCAACGGCGTGCACAAACCCCACAAGGAACTCCTGCCGGGCACCCGCGCGATGTTCGCCGGCAAGGTCACGGTCTTCAACCGCCGCCTCCAACTGGCGCACCCGGCCTATGAACTGCTACGCGGCGACGACCCGGCCGAATCCGTGGAAACCTGGGCGGGCGCCCTGATCCCGCTCTACCCGGCCACCGCCAAGCTGGAGTCCTGGAAGATCGGCAAGGCGATCCAGACGGTCCTGCCCGGCGCCCAGGAGGCCCTTGACCCCCTCACCCCGGCCCTCCGCGAAGGACGCGGTCTCCTCCCCCTCCCCGAAGCCCTCCTCAAGATCCACGGCCCGCACACCAAGGCGGACATCGCGGCGGCCCGTGACCGCCTCAAGTGGGACGAGGCCTTCGTCCTCCAGGTGGCCCTGGCCCGCCGCCGCCACGCGGACGCCCTGCTCCCCGCGGTGGCCCGCAAACCGGCCCCCGACGGCCTCCTGACGGCCTTCGACGACCGCCTCCCCTTCACCCTCACGGACGGCCAGCAGAAGGTCTCGAAGGAGATCTTCGACGACCTGGCGACGGAACACCCGATGCACCGGCTCCTCCAGGGGGAGGTGGGCAGCGGCAAGACGCTGGTCGCCCTCCGCGCCATGCTCGCCGTCGTCGACGCGGGCGGTCAGGCCGCCATGCTCGCCCCCACCGAGGTGCTGGCCCAGCAGCACCACCGCTCGATCACCGAGATGATGGGCGAGCTGGCCGAGGGCGGCATGCTCGGCGGCGCGGACCACGCCACCAAGGTCGTCCTCCTCACCGGCTCGATGGGCACCGCGGCCCGCCGCCAGGCGATGCTGGACCTGGTCACGGGCGAGGCGGGGATCGTGATCGGCACGCACGCGCTGATCGAGGACAAGGTCCAGTTCCACGACCTGGGCCTGGTGGTGGTGGACGAACAGCACCGCTTCGGCGTCGAACAGCGGGACGCCCTCCGAGGCAAGGGCAAGCAGCCACCCCACCTCCTCGTCATGACCGCGACCCCCATCCCCCGCACGGTCGCGATGACGGTCTTCGGCGACCTGGAGACCTCGGTCCTGGACCAGCTCCCGGCCGGCCGCTCCCCGATCGCCACCCACGTCGTCCCCGCCGCCGACAAGCCCCACTTCCTGGCCCGCGCCTGGGAACGGGTCAGAGAGGAAGTCGGGAACGGCCATCAGGCCTACGTCGTCTGTCCCCGCATCGGCGACGAGGAGGACGACCCCAAGAAGGCGAAGAAGTCCGCGGAGGACGAGGCGGAGAAGCGCCCCCCGCTCGCCGTCCTGGACGTGGCCGGCCACCTCGCCAAGGGCCCGCTGAACGGCCTCGGGGTCGAGGTCCTCCACGGCCGCATGCACCCCGACGACAAGGACGCGGTGATGCGCCGCTTCGCCGCGGGCGACACGGACGTCCTGGTCGCCACGACAGTCATCGAGGTCGGCGTGAACGTCCCCAACGCCACCGCCATGGTGATCATGGACGCCGACCGCTTCGGCGTCTCCCAGCTCCACCAGCTGCGCGGCCGGGTGGGCCGGGGGTCGGCCGCCGGCCTCTGCCTCCTGGTCACGGAGATGCCGGAGGCGAGCGCGGCCCGCCAGCGCCTCACGGCGGTCGCCTCCACTCTGGACGGCTTCGAGCTCTCCCGCATCGACCTCGAACAGCGCAGAGAGGGCGATGTCCTGGGCCAGGCCCAGTCGGGAGCCCGCTCCAGCCTCCGCGTCCTCGCGGTGATCGAGGACGAGGAGATCATCGCGGAGGCGAGGGAGGAGGCGACGGCGCTGGTGGCCGAGGACCCGGAGCTCACCAACCTGACCGGTCTCCGCACGGCCCTGGACGCCCTCTTGGACGAGGAGAGGGAGCAGTACTTGGAAAAGGGCTGAGCCGAAGCGCCCCGTCAGGGGCGCGGGGCTGTATCGATATGCGGCTGGCGCCGCGCGGGCGCGACAAGCCACGTCGGACCGGCAGCCGCCGTCGCAGACTAGGCACCCACCCCTGTAGGCCTGCCAGACTGAAGCCGTAAAGCCGCCCCCGAAGAAGGACCCCCCATGACCCGCGTGATCGCCGGCCAGGCAGGCGGACGGCGCCTTTCGGTGCCGCCCGGCACAGGAACCCGGCCCACTTCGGACCGCGCACGCGAAGGCCTCTTCTCCACCTGGCAGTCCCTCCTGGGCGGCCCCCTGGACGGCGAACGCGTCCTCGACCTCTACGCCGGTTCCGGCGCGGTGGGCCTGGAGGCCCTCTCCCGGGGCGCGGCCCACACCCTTCTCGTCGAGGCCGACCCGAGAGCCGCCCGCGTCGTACGGGAGAACGTGAAGAACCTCGGCCTCCCCGGTGCCGAGGTCAGGGCCGGCAAAGCGGAACAGATCATCAGGACACCGCCCCCGGCACAGCCGTACGACCTGGTGTTCCTCGACCCTCCGTACGCCGTCACGGACGACGATCTTCGGGAGATTCTCCTCACACTCCGCTCGGAGGGCTGGCTCACGCCCGATGCTCTCGTCACCGTGGAGCGCAGCACCAGAGGCGGCGATTTCCACTGGCCGACCGGCTTCGAGGCCCTCCGGTCCCGTCGCTACGGCGAGGGAACGTTTTGGTACGGTCGCGCCGCCTCTACGTGCGAAGACGCACGATGACCGGACCGGAGAGCGAGGGATCACAAGTGCGCCGCGCCGTCTGTCCCGGGTCGTTCGACCCGATCACCAACGGACACCTCGACATCATTGCCCGCGCGTCCCGTCTCTACGACGAGGTCTACGTCGCGGTGATGATCAACAAGTCCAAGAAGGGCCTGTTCGAGATCGACGAGCGGATCGACCTGATCCGCACGGTCACCTCCGACTACGGAAACGTCCGGGTCGAGGCCTTCCACGGCCTCCTCGTCGACTTCTGCAAGCAGCGTGACATCCCGGCCATCGTCAAGGGCCTGCGGGCCGTCAGCGACTTCGACTACGAGCTGCAGATGGCCCAGATGAACAACGGTCTGTCGGGTGTCGAGACGCTTTTCGTGCCGACCAACCCGACCTACAGTTTCCTCTCCTCCTCGTTGGTCAAGGAGGTGGCCCAGTGGGGCGGCGACATCGCCCACCTGGTTCCGCCGGCCGTTCTGGAGGCCCTCAACAAGCGTCTCGGCAGGGACTGATGGGGCTACAGTCGTCCCGTCCGTCTCCAACCCAGCTGTAGAGAGTGGCGAGCACAGGTGGACGTGCAGAAGAAGCTCGACGAGATCGTGACCTCGGTCACCGGCGCCCGGTCCATGCCCATGTCGGCGTCGTGCGTGGTCAACCGCGCCGACCTGCTCGCGATGCTCGAAGAGCTGCGCCAGGCGCTGCCCGGCTCGCTCGCACAGGCCGAGGAGCTGATCGGCGGCCGGGACCAGATGGTCGAGCAGGCCCGCATGGAGGCCGAGCGGATCATCGAGACCGCGCACGCCGAGCGCGGCTCGCTGATCTCCGACACCGAGGTGGCCCGCCGCTCCCAGGCCGAGGCCGACCGGATCCTCGCCGAGGCCCGCCAGGAGGCCGAGGAGGTCCGCGCCGACGCCGACGACTACGTCGACTCCAAGCTCGCGAACTTCGAGGTCGTCCTCACCAAGACCCTCGGCTCGGTCGGCCGCGGCCGCGAGAAGCTGCTCGGCACCGGCCCCGGCCTCGACGAGCAGGGCTACGAGGACGAGGACGCCCCCGAGCGCAGCCACGACCCCGAGACCCTGCGCCGGGACGCCGACGCCTACGTGGACGTCAAGCTCGGCGCCTTCGAGGCGGTCCTCGCCAAGACCCTGGAGGCGGTCGGTAAGGGCCGTGCCAAGCTGCACGGCCGGATCGCCTCCGACGCCCTCGGCGCCCTCGCCGACGACGACACGACCTTCCAGCACTCCAGCGACGCCGACTACCTCGCCGACCTCGCGGCCCTCGCCGACCGGGACGCCCAGGCGGCACAGGCGCAGACGGCCCCGGCCGAGCAGCCCCAGCAGCAGCCGCAGTACGACCAGCAGCCCGCGCAGCAGCCCGTGGCGCAGGATCCGTACGGCTACCCCCAGCAGCAGCCCGTCTACGCCCAGCAGGACGCGTACGGCTACCAGCAGGACCCCTACGGCTACCAGCAGGCCGATCCGTACGCCGCCGCCTACCAGGGCTACGACACCGGCCAGCAGCCCGTCTACGACCCTCAGCAGCAGCCGGCGGCCCAGCACCAGCCGCACCAGTCGTACGCCCTCGACGAGACCAGCCTCTTCGACACCGGCATGATCACGCCGGAGCAGCTGCGGGCGTACGAACAGGGCCGGGGCCTGTAGAAACCCGGCGGAAGGCAGCCGGAAAGCAGGCGGATTGGGCCGACAGCGAAAGGTCCAGTATCCTGGCTCTTCGGTCGCGTCTACGTCCGCGATCCACGCTGCCCGGAGAAACCTCAGGACAGCGTCCCTCTGAGCTCGAAGATCGAAAGCAGGAATGGCTCCTCACGCGCGCCTTGACCACCGCAACCCGTTCGTGTTCGACACGCACGAGCTGGGGCGGCGTCCTGGCGCGCTCCAGCGCCTGACCCGCATGATCGACGCTCCCCAGGACTTCGGTATCAAGGGGGTCATCGGAGTGCCGGAAGGCGCCCCGGTGGAGCTCGAACTCCGGCTCGAGTCGGTCATGGAAGGTGTGCTCGTCACAGGCACCGCCCGTGCACAGGCCGAGGGGGAGTGCGTAAGGTGTCTGGAGCCGGTCGAGCAGGAGCTCGAAGCGGACTTCCAGGAACTGTTCTCGTACCCTGACGCCGACGACCGGGGCCGCGTGATCGCGGAACCGGGCGACGACGCCGAGGACGACGAGGACAGGTTCTTCATCGAGGACGGCCTGTTCGACCTCGAGCCAGTGCTGCGTGATGCGGTGGTGCTCGCACTGCCGATGCAGCCGGTGTGCCAGGACGACTGCCTGGGCCTGTGTTCCGAATGCGGAGCCCGGCTCACGGACGACCCGGACCACCACCACGACGCCGTCGACATCCGTTGGGCGGCTTTGCAGGGACTCGCCAGTTCCACCAAGGACGGCGAGAAGGACGAGATGAGCGGCGCTGACGCGGAAGCGGGCGTCGACGAGAAGCAGGAGAAGTAGCCGTGGCTGTTCCGAAGCGGAAGATGTCGCGCAGCAACACGCGCCACCGCCGGTCGCAGTGGAAGGCTGCGGTCCCCACCCTGGTTGCGTGCGAGCGCTGCCACGAGCCCAAGCTGCAGCACATCGCGTGCCCGTCTTGCGGCACCTACAACAAGCGCCAGGTCCTCGAAGTCTGAGCGGCCAGGTGAGAGGCACTGTGTCCAGTCCCAAGAAGGGCGAAGAGCCCAAGGCGGACCCAACCGCCAAGAAGAAGGCGGACAGCACGGCCTCGTCCCACACGCTTCTGGAAGGGCGGCTCGGCTACAAGCTCGAGTCCGCCCTTCTGGTGCGTGCGCTGACCCACCGTTCCTTCGCGTACGAGAACGGCGGCCTGCCGACGAACGAGCGGCTGGAGTTCCTCGGTGACTCCGTCCTCGGCCTCGTCGTCACGGACACGCTGTACAACACCCACCCCGATCTGCCCGAGGGCCAGCTGGCCAAGCTCCGGGCCGCGGTGGTGAACTCGCGTGCGCTCGCGGAAGTGGGTCGCGGTCTCGACCTGGGCTCCTTCATCCGGCTCGGCCGCGGTGAAGAGGGCACGGGCGGCCGGGACAAGGCGTCCATCCTCGCCGACACCCTTGAAGCGGTGATCGGCGCGGTCTATCTCGATCAGGGCCTCGACTCGGCGTCCGAGCTGGTGCACCGGCTCTTCGACCCGCTGATCGAGAAGTCCTCGAACCTCGGAGCCGGCCTGGACTGGAAGACCAGTCTCCAGGAGCTCACCGCGACGGAGGGCCTCGGCGTGCCCGAGTACCTGGTCACGGAGACCGGCCCCGACCACGAGAAGACCTTCACTGCTGCCGCCCGCGTCGGAGGCGTCTCGTACGGCACCGGCACCGGCCGCAGCAAGAAGGAGGCGGAGCAGCAAGCCGCCGAGTCCGCCTGGCGCGCCATCCGCGCCGCGGCGGACGAGCGAGCCGAGGCCAGGGCAGCCGAACAGGCAGCCCAGGCCGAAGCCGAGGAGGACGACGGCCCGCCGTCGTCCGCCGCCTCCGCCTGACGAACAGCGCAGCCCGAGCGCCCGCCACCTTTCCACGGAGGCGGGCGCTCGGATCGTCCACGGTCCTTCCCGGGAGTCCCGATGCCTGAATTGCCCGAGGTGGAGGTCGTACGGCGCGGCCTGGAGCGATGGGTCGCCCATCGCGTCGTGGCCGAGGCCGAGGTCCTGCACCCACGTGCCGTACGACGGCACCTCGCCGGCGCCGACGACTTCACGCACCGGCTCAAGGGCCATCGCATCGGCACCCCGAGCCGGCGCGGCAAGTACCTGTGGCTGCCGCTGGAGGACACCGACCAGTCGATCCTCGCCCACCTCGGCATGAGCGGCCAGCTGCTGGTCCAACCACACGAGGCACCGGACGAGAAGCACCTGCGGATCCGGGTCCGGTTCGCCGACACGCTGACATCAGCCTCCCCCACGCTCGAATGCGGCTCGCGCGGGGGGACCCCCATCGCGGCCGGCGGCACGGAACTCCGCTTCGTCGACCAACGCACCTTCGGCGGACTGTCGTTGCACGACAACACCCCCGACGGACTGCCGGACGTCATCGCGCACATCGCCCGTGACCCCCTCGACCCGCTGTTCGACGACGAGGCCTTCCACCAGGCGCTGCGCCGGAAGCGGTCCACCATCAAGAGGGCACTGCTCGACCAGTCGCTGATCAGCGGAGTCGGCAACATCTACGCGGACGAGGCCCTCTGGCGTGCCCGCATCCACTACGAGCGGCCGACCGCCGGCTTCACCCGCCCGCGCACCGCCGAACTCCTCGGCCATGTACGGGACGTGATGAACGCGGCCCTGGCCGTCGGCGGCACCAGCTTCGACAGCCTGTACGTCAACGTCAACGGCGAGTCGGGGTACTTCGACCGCTCGCTGGACGCCTACGGCAGGGAAGGGCTGCCCTGTCGCCGGTGCGGTACGCCGATGCGCAGGCGGCCCTGGATGAACCGGTCCAGCTACTTCTGCCCGAAGTGTCAGCGGGCGCCGCGCGAGTCGTCGTAGCGCTCGCGGGCGGCCAGCACCTCGCCCATCCGGCTCTCCACGAAGTGGACGACGGCCAGCAGGTGCTCGGCGACCCCGCGGCCGAGCGGGGTGAGTTCGTAGTCGACGCGCGGCGGGTTGGTCGGCTGCGCCTCGCGGTGCACCAGGCCGTCGCGCTCCAGGGCCTGGAGCGTCTGGGAGAGCATCTTCTCGCTGACGCCGTCCACGCGCCGGCGCAGTTCGTTGAACCGGAACGACCCCTCGTGCAGCGCGCTCAGCGTGAGCCCGCCCCAGCGGCCCATCACGTGCTCGAGGGTGGTGCGCGAGGGACAGGCCCGGGCGAAGACGTCGTACGGAGGCTGCGGCTCCGCGACGCTGTCCTGGGTGATGGTCATGCGTCAAGAGTACGGGAGCACAGCGCTAACCGACAGGGTGCGCTAACTATTGGTTAGCGCACCCTGTCGTCCGAAGAGACCTCAGTAGCCGAAGTCCTGCGTCCACCAGGGGCCGCCCGAACCGAAGTGCACCCCGACCCCGAGGGTCTTGAAGTCGCAGTTCAGGATGTTGGCGCGGTGGCCCTCGCTGTTCATCCAGGCGTCCATGACGGCCTGGGCGGTGGCCTGGCCGCGGGCTATGTTCTCGCCGCCGAGGTTGGATATGCCGGCCGCCGCGGCCCGGTCCCACGGCGTCTTGCCGTCCGGGTCGGTGTGGTCGAAGAAGTCCCGCGCGGCCATGTCGTCACTGAACCCCTCGGCCAGCTTGGTCAGCGAGGAGTTCGCCGACAGTGCGCTGCAGCCGACCTTGGCCCGCTCCTCGTTCACCAGCTTCAGCACCTCGGCCTCGACGACGGCCTCCTCGGACGAGGTGATCGGCGCGGCGGTCTTCACCGGCGCCTTGGTGGCCGTCCTGCTCGGGGTGGCCGTCGCCTTCTTGGACGGCGTGGCGGTGGGCGTGGGCTTCTCGGTCGCCGTCTTCGTCGGGGTGGGCGACGCGGAGGCGGAGGTGGACGCGGACGCCGACGCGGACTTCGAGGTGGACGCCGTCGGGGTCGGCGAGGCGGAGCGCTGGGTGTCCCGGCTGGTCGAGGAGCCGGTGCCGCGGCTCTCGGCGCTGCCGGAGGTGCCGCCCTGCTCGCTGGCCGTGTTGCTGGGCGCGCCGTCGGCCTGCACCCGCTCGCCGCCGGTCGTGCTGCTGCTGCCGCCGAGCTTGTAGTTCTCCAGGCCCGGCACCATGCCGGTGGCCACCGCCACCGTGCCGATGGCGACCGCGGCGGAGACCCCGAGCAGCCCGGTGGCCACGGGCCGCCCCGCCTTCTTCCGGCGCCGGTGCCCGCCGCCCGAGGGGGAGCTGCCGGCCGGGGCGAACTCCTCGGCCGGGAAGTCGGCGGTGTTCATGAAGCGGGCGTAGTCGCCCTCGGTCGCGAACAGGTAGGCCGAGCTGCGCGCGTTGGTGTCGGCGTACTCCTCCTGGCGCAGGTAGGCCGCCGTGCCCGTGCCGTAGCGGAGGCCCGCGTACGAGTCCTGCGGGTCGTGGCCGCCCGGGTACGGGCCGTCGTTCTCAGTGACCCCCGTGGCGTGGCCCGTGGCGGCGCGGCCGGCGGCGTGGCGTCGGTGGCGTCCCATGTCCTTGCCTTCTTCCCTCGTCCTCGCGGTCGGGGTCGACCAGGGGCCGGTGTGGCCAATGACTCCTTCTGGTCAACCAGACTCACTCGATCGAGTGAGTTTCATATGAGATTCATTGGGTGGGGACGGTACCCCATGCCGCTGAGGGAGGAAGTGTCCCGAGTGACATTGGCCGGTTAGGTTGCACGCATGAGCGAGGATGTGCGACTGGTCGCCTGGGTCCGTGGACGCGTGCAGGGCGTGGGATTTCGCTGGTTCACGCGGGCCAAGGCGCTGGAGATCGGGGGCCTGAGTGGTTTTGCTCTCAATCTGGGCGACGGTCGCGTCCAGGTGGTCGCGGAGGGCTCCCGGGCGGGTTGCGAAGGGCTGCTCGACTGGCTCCAGGGCGATGACACGCCCGGGCGGGTGGAGGGTGTCACCGAGATCTGGGACACACCCAGGGGTGGCTACGACGGCTTCGCCATCCGCTGAGACCGCTCTGTGAAGCGAGCAGGCGGAAGCGGAGCGATCTGCCACCGGCATGTGCCCCGAGCAGAAATGGCCTGGTGGTTGCCAAGAAGTGCGTGTCGTGGCAGGCTCCGCACTTACAGATGATCGCCACGCCCTGAGGGCCCCGCAGGAGTCGCAGCGCCGCCCGTCCAGGGTCGCCCGATCCCGGGTTCGCCCGCCAATACAGGGCGTGATCGTGTTGACCGTCAAACTTTTTGGTGAGACGCTGAAAGCCCCGCGCACCTTAGCTGTTTGGCATGGCGCAACAGTCGAGCAACACTCGGATGTGTCAAGCACCGCGGGTGCGAATCCCTCACGACCCACACCGCTTCGGTCGGTCACTCAGTGTGGAGGACCATCCATCATGGCAAAGGCGCTTCTCGGTTACGTCGGCGGCTCCGACCCGCGACTCCTCGCCGAGATGCGACGGCTCCAGCAGCGAGTCCAGGACCTCGAATCCGAGCTGGTACGGATTCAGGCCGAGAACGACGAGCTGACGGCTGCCGCTTCTCCCGACAGGATCATGGAGAGCATCGACGCACACCAGGCGGAGCCTGCGCTCACCTGATCGCTGCATCGCTCCACAACAGCACATGCGGCGGTTGGGCAGCCCTTTCAACCGCTTAAGTTGTCAAGATTTGCAAGGGACGCCCCGGCGTCCCTTCTTTCTTGCCCCCGACCTGCCCCCGAGCCCGGCCCTTCCAGCCCCGCGCATCCTTTCACCTTCTTTAACGTCTGGTGTGCCCTGCATGTTCATGCGCGAAACCGCGAGGTTGCGAGGGGTCGTGGAGTGCGGTAGCGGCGCCGGGTAAAGTCCGACGGCGTGCACCTCAAGGCCCTGACCCTTCGCGGGTTCAAGTCGTTCGCCTCGGCGACCACGCTCCGGTTCGAGCCGGGGATCACGTGCGTCGTCGGTCCGAACGGCTCGGGCAAGTCCAATGTCGTGGACGCACTCACCTGGGTCATGGGCGAGCACAGTGCCAAGTCGCTGCGCGGCGGCAAGATGGAGGACGTCATCTTCGCCGGCACCACCGGCCGCCCCCCGCTGGGCCGCGCCGAGGTGTCCCTGACCATCGACAACTCCGACGGCGCCCTGCCCATCGAGTACGCCGAGGTCACCATCACGCGGATCATGTTCCGCAACGGTGGCAGCGAGTACCAGATCAACGGCGACACCTGCCGCCTCCTGGACATCCAGGAACTCCTCTCCGACTCCGGCATCGGCCGCGAGATGCACGTCATCGTCGGCCAGGGCCAGCTCGACTCCGTCCTGCACGCGGACCCGATGGGCCGCCGCGCCTTCATCGAGGAGGCGGCCGGCGTCCTCAAGCACCGCAAGCGCAAGGAGAAGGCGCTGCGCAAGCTGGACGCGATGCAGGCCAACCTCGCGCGCGTGCAGGACCTGACCGACGAACTCCGCCGCCAGCTCAAGCCCCTCGGCCGCCAGGCCGCGGTCGCCCGCAGGGCCGCCGTCATCCAGGCGGATCTGCGGGATGCGAGGTTGAGGCTGTTGGCCGACGATCTCGTGCGACTGCGCCAGGCACTCCAGACCGAGGTCGCCGACGAGGCCGCCCTCAAGGAACGCAAGGAAGCCGCCGAGCAGGAGCTGAAGAAGGCCCTCCAGCGGGAGGCGCTCCTGGAGGACGAGGTACGGCAGCTCACCCCGCGCCTGCAGCGGGCCCAGCAGACCTGGTACGAGCTCTCCCAGCTCGCCGAACGCGTCCGCGGCACCATCTCGCTGGCCGACGCCCGGGTGAAGAGCGCCACCTCCACGCCTCCCGAGGAACGGCGCGGCCGCGACCCCGAGGACATGGAGCGCGAGGCCCACCGCATCCGTGAGCAGGAGGCCGAACTCGAAGCCTCCCTGGAGGCGGCCCAGCACGCCCTGGACGACACCGTCGCCCACCGGGCCGAGCTGGAGCGCGAACTCGCCCTCGAAGAGCGGCGCCTGAAGGACGTGGCCCGGTCCATCGCCGACCGCCGCGAAAGCCTGGCCCGGCTGAACGGCCAGGTGGGCGCAGCCCGTTCACGCGCCGCGTCCGCCCAGGCCGAGATCGACAGGCTGGCCGCCGCCCGTGACGAGGCCCAGGAGCGGGCGGTCTCGGCGCAGGAGGAGTACGAGGTGCTCAAGGCCGAGGTCGACGGCCTCGACGCCGGCGACGAGGAACTGGCCGCGCAGCACGACCACGCCAAGCACCGGCTCGCCGAGGCGGAGGCCGCCCTCACCGCGGCCCGCGAGGCGGTCACGGCAGTGGAACGCAGGCGCGCCGCGACCCAGGCCCGCCACGAGGCGCTGGCACTGGGCCTGCGCCGCAAGGACGGCACAGGAATACTGCTCGGTGCCCGCGACCGCCTCACCGGAGTCCTGGGCCCGGCGGCGGAACTGCTCACGGTGACCCCGGGCCACGAGGTCGCCCTGGCCGCGGCCTTCGGCACAGCGGCGGACGCGATCGCGGTGACGACCCCGTCCTCGGCGGCCGACGCGATCCGCCTACTGCGCAAACAGGACGGCGGCAGGGCAGCACTGCTGCTGGCGGGAGCCCCCGAAGCGCCTCCGTCCGAACCCCCCCTGCCTCAAGCGCCCCGGTTTGAAGCGCCCCAAAGGGGCGCGGGGAACGGCGCGACCGGCCACGAAGCACCCGCGGCTGAAAACGCCGCCGGGGCGGCGCCCCATAGGGGCGCGGGGAACGGCGCGACCGGCCACGACGGCGCCGCACCCGACCGACGACCCCCCACGGCACCCCCGTCAGGGCACTTCGCAGCCGACCTGGTGCGAGGCCCGTCCGACCTGATGCCCGCCGTACGACGGCTCCTCAGGGACATCGTCGTCATCGACACCCTCGAGGCCGCCGAGGACCTCGTCTACCGCCACCCCCACCTCACCGCCGTGACCGCCGAAGGCGACCTCCTCGGCGCCCACTTCGCGCACGGCGGCTCCGCCGGCGCACCCAGCCTGCTCGAAGTGCAGGCCTCCGTGGACGAGGCCGCCGCCGAGCTGGAAGAGCTCGCCGTCCGCTGCGAGGAGCTGTCCGAGGCACAGCACGGGGCAGGGGAGCGGCGCAAGGAGTGCGCGGCCCTCGTCGAGGAACTGGGGGAGCGGCGTCGTGCCGCCGACCGCGAGAAGTCGGCCGTGGCCCAGCAGCTCGGCCGCCTCGCCGGACAGGCCCGCGGCGCGGCAGGCGAGGCGGAACGTTCCACGGCCGCCGCCGCCCGTGCCCAGGACTCCCTCGACAAGGCCCTGGAAGAGGTCGAGATCCTGGCCGAGCGGCTCGCCGTGGCCGAGGAGATGCCCGTCGAGGAGGAGCCCGACACCTCGGTGCGGGACCGCCTGGCCGCAGACGGCGCCAACGCCCGCCAGACCGAGATGGAGGCCCGCCTCCAGGTCCGTACCCATGAGGAGCGGGTCAAGGGGCTCGCCGGCCGCGCCGACTCCCTCGACCGGGCCGCCCGCGCGGAACGCGACGCACGCGCGCGTGCCGAACAGCGCCGGGCCCGGCTGCGCCACGAGGCGGCGGTCGCGGAGGCCGTCGCCGCCGGTGCGCGCCAGCTGCTCGCACACGTCGAGGTCTCGGTCGGCCGGGCGGAGCAGGAACGTGCCGCCGCCGAAGCCGCGAAGGCCCGGCGCGAGCAGGAGCTGACCGCCGCCCGCAGCACCGGCCGTGACCTCAAGGCCGAACTCGACAAGCTCACGGACTCGGTTCACCGGGGCGAGGTACTCGGCGCCGAGAAGCGGCTGCGCATCGAGCAGCTGGAGGCCAAGGCGCTGGAGGAGCTCGGTGTCGAACCGGCGGGGCTCGTCGACGAGTACGGCCCCCATCAGCTCGTGCCGCCCTCGCCCCCCGCCGAGGGCGAGGTGCTGCCGGACGACCCCGAGCACCCGCGCAACCAGCCGAAGTCCTTCCACCGGGCCGAGCAGGAGCGCCGGCTCAAGGCGGCCGAGCGGGCATACCAGCAGCTGGGCAAGGTCAACCCGCTCGCCCTTGAGGAGTTCGCGGCCCTTGAGGAACGGCACAAGTTCCTCAGTGAGCAGCTGGAGGATCTGAAGAAGACCCGTACCGACCTGCTTCAGGTCGTGAAGGAGGTCGACGAGCGCGTCGAGCAGGTCTTCACGGAGGCGTACCGGGACACGGCGAGGGAGTTCGAGGGCGTCTTCAGCCGCCTCTTCCCGGGCGGCGAGGGCCGGCTGATCCTGACCGACCCCGACAACATGCTCACCACGGGCGTGGACGTCGAGGCCCGCCCGCCGGGCAAGAAGGTCAAGCGGCTCTCCCTGCTGTCGGGCGGCGAACGCTCGCTGACCGCCGTCGCGATGCTGGTGGCGATCTTCAAGGCGCGCCCCAGCCCGTTCTACGTCATGGACGAGGTCGAGGCGGCCCTGGACGACACCAACCTGCAGCGGCTGATCCGCATCATGCAGGAGCTCCAGGAGTCGTCCCAGCTCATCGTGATCACGCACCAGAAGCGCACGATGGAGGTCGCCGACGCGCTGTACGGCGTCTCCATGCAGGGCGACGGTGTGTCGAAGGTCATCAGCCAGCGGCTTCGCTGACGCCGGGTCCTGGCCGCCTTCGGCTGCGGGTGCGTCGTGGCTGGTCGCGCAGTTCCCCGCGCCCTTAGGTAGATCACCCCCCCCGTCATCTTCAAGAAGTGAACGCATCTCTCTTGCGTGGTATCTACAACTTCACACTCCACCGTCTATTGACTTCGAAACTTGAAGGCATAGTCTCTGCAACGTTGCTTTTACCTTCAGGTGTGAGCGGTGTGCGGATGTGCGCCACTTGGACCTGAGAGGGCTCACCCCCCACCCCCGGCAGCGTTGCCGGTGGCCCGAGGAGTTTCTTGTGACCAGCACTGCGCAGGCACCCCAGTCAGGAGCCGGGACGGCTCACCCCGATCACCTCGGGCATGTCATCTTCATCGCGGCGGCGGCCGCCATGGGTGGTTTCCTCTTCGGCTACGACAGCTCCGTCATCAACGGTGCCGTCGAGGCGATCCGGAGCCGTTACGACATCGGGTCCGCGGCCCTCGCCCAGGTCATCGCCATCGCCCTGATCGGCTGCGCCATCGGCGCCGCGACCGCCGGCCGCATAGCCGACCGCATCGGCCGCATCCGGTGCATGCAGATCTCGGCAGTGCTGTTCACCGTCAGCGCCGTCGGCTCGGCGCTGCCCTTCGCCCTGTGGGACTTCGCCTTCTGGCGGATCATCGGCGGCTTCGCCATCGGCATGGCCTCCGTCATCGGCCCGGCCTACATCGCCGAGGTCGCCCCGCCCGCCTACCGCGGCCGCCTCGGCTCCTTCCAGCAGGCCGCGATCGTCATCGGCATCGCCATCTCGCAGCTGGTCAACTGGGGTCTGCTGAACGCCGCCGGCGGGGACCAGCGCGGCAAGCTGATGGGCCTGGAGGCCTGGCAGGTCATGCTCGGCGTGATGGTGGTCCCGGCCGTCCTGTACGGCCTGCTCTCCCTCGCGATCCCCGAGTCCCCGCGCTTCCTGCTCTCCGTCGGCAAGCGTGACCGCGCCCGTGCGATCCTCGAAGAGGTCGAGGGCAACAGCGCCGACCTGGACGCCCGTGTCGCCGAGATCGAGCACGCGATGAAGAGCGAGCACAAGTCCACGTTCAAGGACCTGCTGGGCGGCTCCTTCTTCTTCAAGCCGATCGTCTGGGTCGGCATCGGCCTCTCGGTCTTCCAGCAGTTCGTCGGCATCAACGTGGCGTTCTACTACTCCTCCACGCTCTGGCAGTCGGTGGGCGTCGACCCGACGGACTCGTTCTTCTACTCGTTCACGACGTCGATCATCAACATCATCGGCACCGTGATCGCGATGATCTTCGTGGACCGCATCGGCCGCAAGCCGCTGGCCCTCATCGGTTCGGTCGGCATGGTCGTCGGCCTCGCCCTGGAGGCCTGGGCCTTCTCCTACCACCTGGTCGACGGCAAGCTCCCGTCCACGCAGGGCTGGACCGCGCTGATCGCCGCCCACATCTTCGTCCTCTTCTTCGCCCTGTCCTGGGGTGTGGTCGTCTGGGTCATGCTCGGCGAGATGTTCCCGAACAGGATCCGCGCCGCCGCCCTGGGCGTGGCCGCCGCCGCGCAGTGGATCGCCAACTGGGCCATCACCGCGAGCTTCCCGTCGCTGGCCGACTGGAACCTCTCCGGCACCTACGTGATCTACACGGTCTTCGCGGCCCTCTCCATCCCGTTCGTCCTCAAGTACGTCAAGGAGACGAAGGGCAAGTCCCTGGAGGAGATGGGCTGACCACGCCCCCCCCGACTCGAGGAGAAGGGCCAAGTCCCCGCTGCCCCTCTCCTCGTATCCCCCGCCGCCCCGCCCGGTCACTGCCCGGGCGGGGCGGCGGTTCGTGCACGCCGCGCCGCCCGGACAACGACTCTTGCCCCGCCCCGCAGCGCCACAGGACCTTGCCTCAGAACCGGCCGCAGAACTCCGGTCCTGAACTCCGCCGCACAATTTCCCTCCGCCGCAACGCCGACCAGCCACGACGGCGCTGCCCGGCGGTGTCGATCGCTCCGCATCGATGCGCGGCGCGAACTCTCTGCTTCCTGATCTCCCCGCACAATCCCTCTCCGCCGCGACGGCGATCAGCCGCGACGGTGGTGTCCGGCGGTGCCCGGTCCTTCCGTAACCACCCGCCGGCGCGCCTCGCCCCCGCTACGCCGGCAGCGCCGGGAGCACGGTCTCCGCGAAGAGGCGCAGGCTCCGCCACCCCTCCTCCACCGGCATCCCGCCGGCCAGCGGATGCAGGACCAGGTTGTCCAGTCCCGCCGTCACGCACTCCTGCGGGGTGAGGATGCGGTAGACGCCCTCCTCGCGCAGCTCCCCGACCGTGGTCGCGGCGGACCGCACCGCCGAGCGGATGTCCCCGGACTGCCAGGACGCATACGTCCGGGCCTCGTGCAGAAAGTGCTCGCCGTACTCCGCCCAGGCCCGGTCCGGGTCCTCGGCGATGTGCAGCAGCGGTGTCTCGGCCGTGGGCATCATCGTCCAGCCCTCCGTGCCGTACTCGGTGAGCTGCTCCTTGTAGTACGCCTCCAGCTCCGGCAGATGCGCGCTCGGGAAGAACGGCAGGCCCAGGCGGGCGGCGCGGCGGGCGGCGGCCCTGGAGGAACCGCCGACCAGGAGCAGCGGGTGCGGATCGGTGAAGGGGCGCGGGGTGACCCGTACCGTACGGCCCCGGTACTCGAACTCCTCCCCGGTCCACGCCTTGAGCAGTGTCTCCAGCAGCTCGTCCTGGAGCCGCCCGCGCCGCTTCCACTCCACGTCGAACAGGGCGTACTCCTCGGGCCGGTAGCCGATCCCGGCCACCGTCACCAGCCGGCCCCCGCTGAGCAGGTCAAGGACCGCGATGTCTTCGGCAAGACGCAGCGGGTCGTGCAGCGGGCCGATCACCGCAGACACGGTCACCGCGATGGTCCGGGTCGCCCCGAACACCGCGCCCGCGAAGGCGAACGGCGACGGCAGCCAGTTGTTGCCGACGCCGTGGTGCTCCTCCGTCTGCACGGTGGTGACCCCGTGCTCGTCGGCGTACGCGGCCATGTCCAGGGCCGCTCGGTACCGGGCGCCCAGGGAGGCCGGGGAGGCGCCGGGCTCGACGAGGTTGAAGCGGACGACCGAGACGGGCATGGGAGTTCCCCTTCACCTTGGCCGGGCGGTGTGCGGGGACAGTAGCTGACGGTACGTCAGACGGCCAGGGGTGCGGTCTTCCCGGTCGTCGCCGGGGTCGCCGCCGGCTTCGGCAGCACCGCGTACAGCAGGCCCGAGACGACGATCGTCGCGATCCAGCCGAGGCCGTACCGGCCTACGGGGTTGTTGGTGGCGAGCGGTCCGCTGAACCAGTCGCAGGTGGTGAAGACCAGGCCGGTGGCCAGGCCCGGCGCCCAGGCCGCGACGGCGGCGGGGGAGAAGCCGGCCCGGTACCAGTAGGCGCCGGCCGGGGTGGTGTCGAGGAGGGCTGCGCCGTCGTACTCGCGTCGCCGGAGCATGTCGACCCCGAAAACCCCCACCCACGCCGAGAACGCCACCGCCAGCAGTGACAGGAAGGCGATGAAGGAGCCCATGAACGAGGTCGCCGCCAGCATCAGGACGCCGCCGAGGACCAGCGAGATCGCCGCGTTGATCGAGACCGCCCAGTGGCGGTGGATGCGGAAGCCGAGGGTCTGGGCGGTGAAGCCCGCCGAGTACATCGACATCGCGTTGATCAGCAGCATCCCGACCAGGGCGACGAGGAGGTAGGGGACCGCGAGCCAGAGCGGGAGGATCTCGCCGAGGAAGGAGACCGGGTCGGCCGCCTTGGCCAGGCCCGGAGTGGCGGACGCTGTCACCGCGCCCATCAGGACCATGGGGAGTACGACGATCCCGGCACCGCCGACCGTGTTGCGTACGATCGCCGCCGAGGACGCCGTACCCGGCAGATACCGCGTGAAGTCCGGCGCGGCAGGCGCCCAGCTCATCCCGCCCGCCGCGATCAGCCCGGCGCCGGTGACCATCGCGGCCGCGGGGCCGGCGGGCCGTCCGAACACCTCGGCCCAGTCCGTCGTCGCGATCAGGTAGCCGAGGACCAGCAGTGAGAAGGCGCCGAACAGCCAGGTAGCCCACCGGTTGCAGTACCGCACCGCCTTGATGCCCATGCCCGAGATCGCGAACGTGGTGATCACGAAGAGGAGCAGGGTGACGATGATCAGGGCGGTGTTGCTCCTGATCCCGAAGAGGATCTCCAGAACCGCCAGCAGCGCATAGGCGCCGGTCACCGCGTTGATCGTCTCCCAGCCCCAGCGCGCGACCCAGATCAGCCCGCCCGGGAGCAGGTTGCCGCGCTGGCCGAAGACCGCGCGGGAGAGTGCCATGCCCGGTGCGCCACCGCGCTTGCCCGCGATGCCGATCAGGCCGACCAGGCCGTACGACACGATCGGAGCCGCGGTGCCCACCACCAGGGACTGCCAGAAGTTCAACCCGAACGACACCACCAGGCCCGCGCCCATGGTCACCAGCAGGACGGTGATGTTGGCGGCGATCCAGGTGGGGAGCAGACCGCGGGGTGTGCCGGTGCGTTCGGAGTCCGGGACCGGTTCGATGCCCCGGGTTTCGAGGCCGTGGTGCTCCAGCGACTCTTCGAGATGTTCGAGCGCGCCATCGTGGCCGGCGGTGGTGCCCATAGGCAGTCATCGTACGTTAGTCCGACGAATACCCTTAAAGACGACATCCGGATTCGGAGGATCATCCAGAAACTCCCGCGCGAGGGAGCAAAGTCGGCCGCGGGGGAGGGATGGATACTGGACGGGTTATGGAAACCGTCATCCTTGCTGTAGTCATCGCCGTGGTCGTGCTCGGCGCGCTCGGCGGGCTCGTCGTCGGCAGCCGGCGCAAGAAGTCGCTGCCCCCGCCGCCCCCCGCCGCGCCCGACATCACCGCGCCCCCGGCCGAGCCGCACGTCGGCGACGAGGCCGAGACGCCGCGCGACGAACCGCGCCGGACGATAGAGGAGGTCGACCTTCCCGACGGCTCGGCTCCCGTCGTCGTAGAAGAGCTTCCCGCTCCCGAGATCGAGATCCCCGAGCCCACCGCCGGCCGCCTGGTCCGGCTGCGCGCCCGGCTCTCCCGCTCCCAGAACGCCCTCGGCAAGGGGCTGCTCACGCTGCTCTCGCGCGAGCACCTCGACGACGAGACCTGGGAGGAGATCGAGGACATCCTGCTCACCGCCGACGTCGGCGTGCAGCCCACCACCGAACTGGTCGACCGGCTGCGCGAGCGCGTCAAGGTGCTCGGCACCCGCACCCCCGACGAGCTGCGCGGCCTGCTGCGCGAGGAGCTGCTCAAGCTGGTCGGCACCGACGTCGACCGCGCGGTGAAGACCGAGCCCGAGGACCGCAAGCCCGGCATCGTGATGGTCGTCGGCGTCAACGGCACCGGCAAGACCACCACCACCGGCAAGCTCGCACGCGTCCTGGTGGCCGACGGCCGTACGGTCGTGCTCGGCGCCGCCGACACCTTCCGGGCCGCCGCCGCGGACCAGCTCCAGACCTGGGGCGAGCGGGTGGGTGCCTACACCGTGCGCGGCCCTGAGGGCGGCGACCCCGCCTCCGTCGCCTTCGACGCGGTGAAGGAGGGCAAGGAGATGGGCGTCGACGTGGTGCTCATCGACACCGCCGGGCGGCTGCACACCAAGACCGGCCTCATGGACGAGCTGGGCAAGGTCAAGCGGGTCGTCGAGAAGCACGCCCCGCTGGACGAGGTGCTGCTCGTCCTCGACGCCACCACCGGCCAGAACGGCCTGGTCCAGGCCCGGGTCTTCGCCGAGGTCGTCGACATCACCGGCATCGTGCTCACCAAGCTGGACGGCACCGCCAAGGGCGGCATCGTGATCGCGGTCCAGCGTGAACTGGACGTCCCCGTCAAGCTCATCGGCCTGGGCGAGGGTGCGGACGACCTGGCGCCGTTCGAGCCGGAGGCGTTCGTGGATGCCCTTATCGGTGACTGACCGAAGGGGGGTAAATTTACCCGCCCCAAGATCGCGAAGAAGCGCCCGATCCCCGAGGTACAGCCGGGGACGGGCGCTTCGGCGTATGTGCCGCCTCCTGCGGCTATGCCCGCGACCGGTGCGCCACGTACGCCAGCGTCCCCAGCAGCAGCCGCGCCGCCGGCGGCCTCGTCGCCGAGTCCAGGGCCGGTGGGCGCAGCCAGCGCACCGGGCCCAGGCCGCCCCGGTCGGACGGCGGAGCGGTGACGTGCGTGCCCGGGCCGAGGCCGCGCAGGTCCAGGGAGGTCGGGTCGTCCCAGCCCATGCGGTAGAGCAGTTCCGGGAGTTCGGCGGTGGCGCCGGGGGCGACGAAGAAGTGGGTGCGGCCGTCCGGCGTGGCGGTGACCGGGCCGAGCGGGAGGCCCATCCGCTCCAGGCGGGCCAGGGCGCGGCGCCCGGCGGGCTCGGCGACCTCGATCACGTCGAACGCGCGGCCGACCGGCAGCATCACCGCCGCCCCCGGGAACTCCCCCCAGGCCTTGGTGACTTCGTCGAGCGTGGCGCCCGCGGAGACCTGAGGCGCGAAGTCCAGCGGATGCGCTCCCGGCGCGGGACAGCCGGCGTGCCCGCAGGAGCACGCGCCGGCCGCGGACCGGGCACCCGGCACCACGTCCCAGCCCCACAGTCCGGTGAACTCGGCGACGGCGGTGCAGTCCGATGAACGACCGCGCCGGCGTGTGCCGGAGCGGATCTCGCGAATGCCGCCGATCGTGAAGCCCATGCCCCCTCCAACGGGTCCGCCGCGCCGGTGGTTACGACACGGAGCGGGACGAAAACGGAACGTGACCCTACGGCTCCGCCTTCCCTCACGCCCGGAAGATCAATGCAGCGCTCTGAAGCGTCCCGGGTGGTGCATCTGGGGGTGTGCGCCCCTGAGTGCATCGCTCCGCCTACTCCCGGCCGTCCTATGTCAAGTGAATCGCGCCAAGGCCATCGTGAGTTCATTCGAAGGGGTGGCGAATGGTGGCGTTTCCGGGATCGCCATGGCTGGAGCAGTGATCGTAGGATTACTTTGAGTGCACGAGGCCTGGGGGCACATGCACTCGTGGGTATGCCGGAGGCAACTCGGCATCCCGTTCGAAGGGCGAGAACTACCGGACGGGCAGCCGTATTTACCGGCATTCTGATAGGGCTTGGCGCATCCGGCATCAAGTGGTCTCAGGGATGGGGGCGTTCCAGTGGGCGGCAACGGCGGTAGCGGGACGACCGCGACCAGTACGGACAAGCGCCCCAACGAGCTGCTCAACTCGTGGTTCGTGCGCAGCGGCTGGTCGAAGGGCGAGCTGGCGCGGCAAGTGAACCGCAGGGCACGCCAATTGGGCGCCAACCACATCTCCACGGACACGTCCAGAGTGCGCCGCTGGCTCGACGGGGAGAACCCGCGCGAGCCGATCCCCCGGATCCTCTCCGAGCTGTTCTCCGAGCGGTTCGGCTGTGTCGTCTCGGTCGAGGACCTCGGTCTGCGGGCCGCCCGCCAGTCACCCTCGGCGACCGGCGTCGACCTGCCCTGGACGGGCCCGCAGACGGTGGCCCTGCTCAGCGAGTTCTCGCGCAGCGACCTGATGCTGGCGCGGCGCGGCTTCCTCGGAACCTCGCTGGTGCTGTCGGCGGGCCCGTCCCTCATCGAGCCGATGCAGCGCTGGCTGGTCCCCGCGCCCGCCGGGCCACCGTCGCCCCCCGAGTCGGCCGCCGACTCCCGCCGCCCCGGGCGCCTCTCCAAGCCCGAGCTGGAGCTGCTGGAGTCCACCACGGTGATGTTCCGCCAGTGGGACGCCCAGTGCGGCGGCGGCCTGCGCCGCAAGGCGGTCGTCGGCCAGCTGCACGAGGTCACCGACCTCCTCCAGGAACCCCAGCCCGAGGCCACCGCCCGCAAGCTCTTCAAGGTCGCCGCCGAGCTGGCCGAGCTGGCCGGCTGGATGTCGTACGACGTAGGCCTCCAGCCCACCGCGCAGAAGTACTTCGTACTCGCCCTGCACGCGGCCAAGGAGGCCGGTGACAAGCCGCTCGGCTCGTACGTCCTCTCCAGCATGAGCCGCCAGATGATCCACCTCGGCCGGCCCGACGACGCCCTGGAGCTGATCCACCTCGCGCAGTACGGCAGCCGGGACTGCGCGAGCCCGCGCACCCAGTCGATGCTGTATGCGATGGAGGCCCGCGCCTACGCCAACATGGGACAGCCCGGCAAGTGCAAGCGGGCGGTCCGGATGGCCGAGGACACCTTCGCCGAGTCCGACGAGTGGGACGACCCGGACCCCGACTGGATCCGCTTCTTCTCCGAGGCCGAGCTCTACGGAGAGAACAGCCACTCCTTCCGCGACCTCGCCTATGTCGCCGGCCGCAGCCCCACCTACGCCTCCCTGGCCGAGCCCCTGATGCAGAAGGCCGTGGAGCTGTTCGCCAAGGACGCCGAGCACCAGCGGTCGTACGCACTCAACCTCATCGGCATGGCCACCGTGCACCTGCTGCGTGGCGAGGTCGAGCGGAGCACGGTTCTGGCCTCCGAGGCCATGGGCATCGCCAAGAAGGTGCGCTCCGAGCGCGTGAACACTCGTATTCGAAAGACGGTCGACTCGGCCGTCCGGGACCACGGCGATCTGGCGGCGGTCGTAGACCTCACCGAGCAGCTCGCCGTCGACCTCCCGGAGACCGCCGAGGCGGTCTGAACCCCGGTAACCCCAAGACCCCGGCCGCGGCCGGCCCTCCCGAACTGCCCGACTCGGCTCCCCCACGCCAGGTCATCGGAAGGCCACCGCGGCCGGTTCCATTCCTCCGAGAGAAGGTTGCGCCACGATAACGATCCGGTCGGCGAACATCAGGCAGTTCACCGACGCGTAACACTCGCGACTCCTTCGTCACTCCGGTGAAACAACGAGGGGCGGTGTCCGAAACCGCGCTGCGTCAATCTCATGGCGCATAACCGGCCCACCCCCCGCTTGACCGGACACATTCAGGCAACGCCCGCACACGGGGCCGTACCAATCGACGAGGAGACGCCGATGGCACCAGCCGCCATCACGCTTGCCGCGGAGGCACCCAAGCTGTCCTCCGCGAACACAGGCTTCATGCTCATCTGTTCCGCCCTGGTGCTGCTCATGACGCCAGGACTCGCCTTCTTCTACGGAGGCATGGTCCGCGTCAAGAGCACCCTGAACATGCTGATGATGAGCTTCGTCAGCATCGGGATCGTCACCATCCTGTGGGTGCTCTACGGCTTCTCCCTGGCCTTCGGCTCCAGCAACGGCTTCATCGGCTTCAACTCCGACTGGCTGGGCATGAGCAATGTCGGGCTGACGGAGCTCTGGGACGGCTACACGATCCCGATCTTCGTGTTCATGGTCTTCCAGATGATGTTCGCGGTCATCACGCCGGCCCTGATAAGCGGTGCCATCGCCGACCGCGTCAAGTTCTCGGCATGGGCGCTCTTCGTCGCCCTGTGGCTCACGGTCGTCTACGTCCCGGTCGCCCACTGGGTCTGGGGTGCCGACGGCTGGGCCTTCAAGCTCGGTGTGATCGACTTCGCCGGTGGTACCGCGGTCCACATCAACGCCGGTGCGGGCGCCCTCGGCGTCATCCTGGTCATCGGCAAGCGCGTCGGATTCAAGAAGGACCCGATGCGCCCGCACAGCCTGCCGCTGGTCATGCTCGGCGCCGGTCTGCTGTGGTTCGGCTGGTTCGGCTTCAACGCCGGCTCGTGGCTCGGCAACGACGACGGCGTCGGCGCGCTGATGTTCGTCAACACGCAGGTCGCCACCGCCGCCGCCATGCTGGCCTGGCTCGCCTACGAGAAGATCCGGCACGGCGCGTTCACCACCCTGGGCGCCGCCTCCGGCGCGGTCGCCGGTCTGGTCGCGATCACCCCGTCCGGTGGTGCGGTCTCCCCGCTCGGCGCGATCGCCGTCGGCGTCATCGCCGGTGTCGCCTGCGCCGCGGCCGTCGGCCTGAAGTTCAAGTTCGGTTACGACGACTCGCTCGACGTGGTCGGCGTCCACATGGTCGGCGGCATCATCGGCTCCCTGCTCATCGGCTTCTTCGCCACCGGCAAGGGCCAGTCCGCGGCGACCGGCGTCTTCTACGGCGACCACTCCTTCACCCAGCTGTGGAAGCAGTTCGCCGGTGTCGGTGCGGTCCTCGGCTACTCCCTGGTCGCCTCCGCGGTCCTCGCCTTCCTCCTCGACAAGACCCTCGGCATGCGGGTCACCGAGGACGAGGAGGTCTCCGGTATCGACCAGGCGGAGCACGCCGAGACTGCATACGACTTCAGCGGTGCGGGCGGCGGTGTCGTCAGCTCCGTCTCCGCGGCGCTGGCCGGCACGAGCAAGAAGGTGGACGCATGAAGCTCATCACCGCTGTCGTGAAGCCCCACCGGCTCGACGAGATCAAGGAGGCCCTGCAGGCCTTCGGCGTCCACGGCCTCACGGTCACCGAGGCCAGCGGCTACGGTCGGCAGCGCGGCCACACCGAGGTCTACCGTGGTGCCGAGTACACGGTCGACCTGGTGCCCAAGATCCGCATCGAGGTGCTGGCCGAGGACGAGGACGCCGAGCAGCTGATCGACGTCGTCGTCAAGGCGGCCCGCACCGGCAAGATCGGTGACGGCAAGGTCTGGTCCGTCCCGGTCGAGACCGCCGTACGGGTCCGCACCGGCGAGCGCGGCCCGGACGCGCTGTAGAACAGAACCACCTGAATACAGGCAGGAGTCGCTGGGTGACGGGTACGGAAGTTCGGAACGACGCAGAGAACACGGGACCCAGCGGCTACGCGGCGGCCCGGCTGCGCCTCCAAACCGAAGGGGAGCGGTCACGGCCGCCGCGCC